>CAYTTK010000007.1:0-17866 GCA_964440735.1 uncultured Pirellulales bacterium | reverse complement strand
TAGCAGTCTGCACAGCAGCCTCCGGTAAGAAGCACCAGAGCTGCCTGCCATTGTTCGCTCTTTCCTTGCGCGTGAGCTACCCGGAGTATGCACTGCGCTTGTTCTCGGTTGGTGAACTAGACGAAC
The DNA here is from genome assembly GCA_964440735.1 of uncultured Pirellulales bacterium. Classification (GTDB taxonomy): domain Bacteria; phylum Planctomycetota; class Phycisphaerae; order Sedimentisphaerales; family Anaerobacaceae; genus CAZBWE01. The sequence goes on along the minus strand of CAYTTK010000007.1, from coordinate 17,740 downwards.
CTGTGAAGGCTGCGCTTGAGATGGTCGGTGGTGCGAATGTTGTTCTAGATGAGCGCGAGTTCGTGGGGTATTGCGACCAGCCACGCATTGGGGCAGTTGCGCGTTTTCTGGTTTTCACTCCGGCGCGGTGGGAGCGGTTCTTCAGTGAGTTCGACGCCGTCTATATCACGGACTGCGATATGTTCATCGCACGCGAAGAGCCACCACTGCACGTTCAGCATACAACGCATTGTGAGGCCATAGGCTTGCCCTATTCTGACCTGATACGAAGTTGCCACTGCCGCTGCATGACCGGCCTGCTGTTCTGTCTGCCTGAGTTCCAGAAACAAGTAGCTAAGACGTGTGAACGGTTTGACGCGATCATACGCACCGAAGGTTTATACGGTCTTGGCACTCCGGGTCACATTCAAGATGAATGGATGTTGCGCGAGATGGTGGAGCAGGCAGGTATCGGTTTGCCGCCACAGTGGGAACAAACCAAAGACCCGTCAAAAGGCGTGGCGATGGGTGAGCCAGTGAACTGCAAGCAGGCTTGGTTTCGCCCTTGGCATGGCATCAATCTAGGCTGGACCAAACAGGTGGGCGGGCTGGCCTATGCCAAGCAGACCATACAGGAGCAGCCATCAATCGCAGCGGCGATGAGGCACCTGATGTTGCTATGGAAGCATCCCGACTTTCAGGTTGCCTATGATGTATTGACGCTATCTAACAAAACAGCATTAGACATCTGGCAGGAAGCATACGATCAAGTGCGGAGCGAGCAATGAAAGTACCATTTCTTGAATCACCGACCCACCCCGACTATCGGCACAATTGCTCAGGTGTAGCTCTGTGGAATCTATGCTTGATGCTGAAACCAACCTATGTAGTAGAGCTCGGCACCTGGCAAGGTACGTCAGCGATGCTAGTCGCTAAATACCTGGAAAAGCATCGGGATGGTCAGGGTGCAATTGTCACGGCAGACGTGGTGACACACCTTTTCGTAGAAGAGCATCCATTGGTTGAAAAGGTGCAGGTCTACCCGCACACAGAACATGGGTTGGAACAGGCACCCTGGGCAACCGAGCGATTCCGGCGATCAGATTGGAAACGCGGACTAGATGATTCGGTCACACTCAACACGGAATTGATACTGAAGGCATTGCGAGCACGCGGTGGTCAGCTATTCGATTTGGCCTACGTGGACGGCGATCACAGCGAGGAAGGCTTGCTACGTGATCTGGAGATTGTCAAGCAGGTCACGGCACCACCACACTATGCCCTGCTGGACGACGTATACCGGAACTACCCAGCGGCGAAGTTATATCAAGAACAGTTGCGCGACTTATACAACCATTACGACTTCGATGATGGAGGCTGGGAAGCCTGGGAGACCTGGCTTGAACCGCGCCCAGCGGTATGTACGATGCCCCGCATGGCGCTGGTTTGGAGTGACGAATGATACCAATCTTCTCTAACACTCTAGGTGACGAAGAACTGCAAGCGGTGGAGCGCGTATTCGCCAGCCGATGGCTTGGTCGAGGCCAAGAATGTGCCGGTTTCGAGAGTGAGTTCGCGGCATACCAGAAGACAGATGCGAGTCAAGTCTTGCTATGCAACTGTTGTACTTCGGCCATACACATTGCCCTGCGTGCGCTTGGGATTGGGCCGGGGGCTGAGGTGATCGTACCGACAGCGCACTTTGTCTCTGCGGGCACCCTACCGATGGAGCTTGGTGCTCAAGTGGTATTGGCCGACGTAGACGCACGCACGCTCAATGTCAAGCCCGCAGAGGTTGAGCGGTTATTGACGAAGCGCACGCGGGCGATCCTCTTGTTGCATTATGGCGGACATCCGTGTGATGTTGACGCGATTCGTGAGATCGTAGATGGTCGCGCGGCCATTATCGAAGACGCTGCCAATGCTGTAGCATCCACCTATCACGGCCTCCCTTGCGGCACATTAGCTGACGCAGGGGTGTGGTCATTCGATGCAATGAAGATATTGGTGATGGGCGATGGTGGAGCACTGTGGATGCGGGACGATGTTGCTCTGAAAGCGGCTCGTAGTATGCGCTACCTGGGCCTGAAGCGAGGCACGGCTAGTGGAACTGATGCAGCACACGCCGGTTCACCGCGCTGGTGGGAGTTCACCGTCGAGACGCCATCGGGTCGGTTCATCTCTAATGATATACTGGCTGCGATTGGGCGCGTGCAACTGAAGAAGCTCGACCAGTTCATCTCCCGGCGGCACGAGATATGGGACACATATCAGCGTGAATTGGCAAGTTGTCCACTTGCGCTACCGCCTGAACCGCTGGCTGATTGCACCACATCGTACTATATGTATTGGGTCCAGACCTCCCGACGCGATGATCTAGCGGCATTCCTACGTGAGCAGGGCATATTCTACACGACCTTCCGCTACTGGCCTCTGCATCGTGCTATACCAGGGTTCGATGGAGAGTTCCCTGGCGCGGATGAAGCCGCAGATACCACGCTATGCCTGCCGCTGCATCAGAACCTAACGGATGCGGACGTGGAAGAGATCATTGGCTGCGTCAAGGACTTCTTCAGATGAGATTGGATATTGGCAGCGGGCCGAAGAGACGCGCTGGCTACTTCACCGTTGATCTATACTGCCCAGAGGCAGACTTTCAAGTTCCGGCACACGAGTTGCCGCTGGAAGACGGGACAGTGGACGAGGTTTTCACTTCGCACATGATTGAACATCTATTGCCGCAGGAGTTCGCACTAGCATTACGGGAATGGTATCGAGTTCTCAAGCTAGGTGGGAAGTTGATAATCTGCTGCCCGAACTTCGAGCGGTGGATGCTAGACTGGTGTTCAGGTAATGATGAGTATCGCTGGGGCACGGCATTGAACGGCATCTTGGGCAATCAAGAGAGAGGTCCAGGTCATTGGGTTCATAATGCCTTCAACCCGCAGCGACTAGGCACGCTGGTAGCACAAGCGGGGTTTACGGTACTGAAAACAGAAGCAGTCCCGACGCGAGCGAGCAAGGGCAAGCCAGACTACCGTGTTGATGGAGACTGTTATTGCGAGGCAGTGAGATGAGCAACCTGGTATGCTTTACTGCCATCCTCGGAGGATTCGAGGAGCTACGCCCCGTGATTGAGCCAGGAGAGGCCCGCTGGTTTGCTTTCACTGACCATCCACCGATTGATTCTATTGGTTGGGAAGTGTGGCCAGTACCAGAGCCGAATGATGATCCACGTAGGGTGGCGCGACGGTACAAGACGCTTTGCCACCGATGGTTTCCTGACACTGATGTGTGGCTTTGGTTGGACGGAGCCGTGCAACTTCAAGTGCCACCGGAAACGGTTGTTGAGGCTTTCCTAGACGGTGCCGATATTGGGGCCTTTCGCCATCCGAGCCGGGATTGCGCCTATACCGAAGCTATCAGATGTATCCAGAAGGGCAAGGATACCCAAGCTATTCTCAAGGGACAGATGGCAGCAATGCGTCACACCCAGTTTCCATCTCATTGGGGATTGGTAGAGACTGGCTTGATAGCTAGGCGCAACACAGCGGCGATCAAGGCGCTCAATGAGCGGTGGTGGCTGGAGATTGAGAGGTATAGCGTGCGAGATCAAATTAGCCTGCCGTTCGTCTGTTGGCAACGCGGGATTGAATTGCAGGCGATGGCCGGCAGTTTGGTAGACCATCCGTGGATTGACTACCGCTCGCACGCGGGGAGGTAACATGGCAGACTACGCAACGCTGGTGGAACTGAAGGCCGAGATCAACATGACGGGGGCTGGTGATGATGCCACGCTCACGCGGCTACTGACATCTGGGAGCAGGGCGATAGACCGCCACTGTAATCGCTTGGATGGGTTCATAGCTCTTGAGGATGCCGAAGCCCGATACTATCCTGGTACTGGATTCAGTTGGCTGCGGATTGACGAATGCACGGAAGTCACGTTGGTCGAAGTCAAGGACTCTCCAAGCGACACGACATATACGGCCTGGACTAGTCCCTCTGCCGATTACGCAGGAGATGGTGATTGGTTGTTGGCGAAGGGCGCACCGGGCAATCCGGTATTCAGCCGCACGCCCTACGACTTGCTCATCTGCGATCCGAATGGCACTTATGCCGCGTTCCCTTCTGGACGGTACACGATGAGCCGGGCTAACACCCCGCGCAACACAGCTATCAAAGTACCAGTGGCGAAGATCACAGCGAAGTGGGGCTTCGCCACGACTGTACCAGATCAGATCAAAACCGCTTGTATCATGCAGGCTGCGAGATGGTACAAGAGACTGCAAAGCTCGATGGCCGATACCCTGGCGAGTGGAGAACTGGGGCAACTACTCTACACCAAGAAGCTAGACCCAGACGTGGCGTTCATCCTACAGGAGGGGCGATTCGTGCGCCCTGCTATCGGGATATGATCGATGTAGAAGTTACAGGCGAGAAAGAGACGGCGCAGGGACTCGAAAAGATCGCTGATGGCATGACTGGCGTTCTGGTGAGTGGAATGCGGGAGTCTACTGCATATCTAACCGCACAGGCGAAGGCGGGGTTGATAGGCTATCAATCGCCGTCGGTCGGAGGTGTGGATACTGGCAGACTGCGGGCAAGTATCACACCGTCGGTTTCTGCTGGTTCCAATATCGTACAGGGTGTAGTGGGTAGCAATCTGGACTATGCGCCCTACGTGGAACATGACACTAGGCCCCACTGGCCGCCGATAGATGCCCTACAACTGTGGGCTGAGAGACACAATACATCGGCTTTCTTGGTTGCCAGGGCCATCTCCCGACGGGGAACGAAGGGGAAGAAGTTCTTGGGTAGGGCCGTAGACAAGGGTATAGGCAAGGTGGCCGGATTCATCGGGAACGCCATCGGAAAGCTGTTGACGAGGAAGTGACATGGCGATCACCTTTCACGCGATACTGGACGCGATAGAGACTACTCTGAGCGCAGCCCTGACTATCACGCGCTCGCAGACATTCGATGAATTGACCGAAGGCATCAACTCTGCTGATACGCCCTTGCTCCAGGTCTATCCCGAAGCCTTAGAGCCGAATGTGAGTGCTGGCAGTCAGACAGATAAGCTGACGCTGGGCGGTGATCCGCCGGTGAGGCGCGAAGTGTACGTAGTCTTCGCTGATTACTATGCTCGTCAGAGATCGCACATCGGAGAGGACATGGGTGCGTTGGTCGGCGGGATAGACGCGATGACGACCGTGCTAGAAGCCCAGACATGCAAGAATCCATTCGGGCTTGACGAAGGGAATGTGCGGTCGTTCCAATGGGGCTGGCGACGAGTGGTTTTCGAGTATGCAGGAGCGCAGTTCATAGGCGCGCGGTGCACTATCACGCTGGAGGTGTTCTAATGCGGTATCGAGTCTTGAATCCGTTGGCAAATGGGCAGCGGCCAGGCGAAGTGCTCAACATGATAGTGCCGCCTGTTACGCTCGAAATCTTGTTGCGGAAGGGTGACATAGCACCTATAGCCACGCCACCACTGACTGTTTTGCCAGGATGGAAGGTGCGGGCACCGAAGCTGGCCACTATAGGAGTGGAAACCGTTGAGCAATTCCTGGAGACTGACCGGGAGAAGATAGCTGAGGTCTGCAATGTCAAGCCACAAACAGCGGTGCGATGGGGCAAGGAATTGGAGGGGCTGCTATCAATAGAGATAAGACCACGAACGAAACGGGGATGAGGCAAGTAGAAAGTATTCGGTCTGAATAAGGGGGGCTAAGATGCCACAAACTACAGATGCAATTCCAAGAAGCTGTGCTATGGTGCAGATCGCTTCGGACTGCGTAACCTGGACTGATATCAGCGGGTCAACGCAGAGCTTGTCTGATGCGACTCAAGAGAGAATGATCGGGGTAGCCTACACCTTGGATGGAGATACGGCCATTGGTGGTGCTGGAAAGCGCGAGCCAATGGTGCTGAAGTTCACCATCGTTTATACCGAGAACGATGTCGAGGCTTACGACTTGGCACGAGCCATCTTCGAGGCCGAAGGCTGCGAACATCAGATGTGTGTTCGGTGGAGTCCGGGTGGAGGAGACGCGGGTGATGACATGATCACAACCGCAGATGGATCAATCCTGATCGGGTTTGAGTATCCGCCTGTTGATGCCGCTACGGCCGGCCCGATCATGACAACGTTCACGATATGGGCACCATACGTCGGCACCGAAACGCTGCTGACATAGCCAGATGATCACGATAAACGAAGACTTGAGACAGAAACACGTTGAGGCTTTTTTCGCTGCGTTGCGTGAACTGGGCGCTGATAATAAGAGCGGACCTGAGTTTGCTGGCAGTACAGTGAGAGCTGCCCTTCAGTCTGGTGTGGTTTCTGGGGCTGAAGTGGATAGCGTAGCTGAAATGAAGCCAGGCAGCGTTGCTGCCCTGTCACAAAAGATCAACGATGCGCTAAGTGAGGCTCTGGCAATCGAGGGGGAATGATTCTGGCGGCGGCCTGCTACGCGCTCGGAAAGGATCACGCTGACTTGCTGCCAGTATGTGTCGGCAAGGAGGAAGCCGAGCCGCCGCCAGAACTCACCCTCGGTCTACAGGTACGCGCGTTTCCGGGTAGCCTGCCAGAAACCGGTGGCTTACGTGATCAGCGAGCCGGCGAAATGCAGCGGGTGATACTTGCCTTGAATATCTACGATGCCTGGACGGCTTACAAGCGAGCATTGTATGGGCCTGGAGGCGATGCAATGCGCTGGGTCAAGAACAATCCTGATCAGTGGAAGCTGATCAGTGAGATGCTGAACGCCTACAAGGAATGAATCGTGGCTGATTATAACATCCAGATCACCATCAGTGCCATAGACAAGGCAACGAAGGACATCAAGGACGCCGCCAAGGCAACTGGTGATCTGAATAAACAGACGGATAAGCTAGAGAAGACTGCTGGCAAGACCAAGACCGGTATCGGAGGTCTGAGTACCGCCATCAAAGCTGCGGGCGCGGCGATCAGTATCATGGCGGTACAGAAAGTCGCCGGGGCTACCTTTGAGCTTATGAAGCTCGGTGCCCAATCCATACGCACCAAGACTGCTTTCGAGAACATCTCCGGTGGAGCAGGGCAAGCTACAGAACGCCTAGAGGCTATGCAGCGGGCCACAAGAGGCGCAATGTCCGAGCAGCAGATGATGGGTACTGCTAATCGGCTCATGCAGATGGGGTTGGCGGACAGCGCCGAAGAACTGGAGCGAGTCGTTACAATGGCGACCCGCTTGGGTTCTGCGATGGGTGTTGGGGCAACCGAGGCTGTAGAATCGTTCGCTCTGACTCTGGCAAATACCTCGATTCCCAGGCTCGATCTTTTCGGCATCAGCGCGGGCAAGGTGCGAAAGCGCATTCAGGAACTACAAGCCGAAATGCCGGGAATGGCGCGCGAGGCTGCTTTCTTCGCTGCCACGATGGAAGTTGGCGGAGAAGCAATGGCCCGGCTTGGCGATGTGGTTGAAGATGAAGCGCTCAGTATAGAGCGGTTGGAGGCAAGCTGGACAGACCTCAAAACGACTTTCGGCGAGGCTTTCGCTACACTCACCCCGCTACTGGATGCAATATCAGGTGGCTTGGGCATCATTCGTGATCTATCGGAGAAATCGGCCGACACTCGAAAGGAACAAGCTGGCTGGGTAACTACGCTACGCACGCTCTTGCCACCTCTGAATGCCGTGCTGACGGTGATCGAATGGCTTGCGCCAGCGAACGATGACCTGATTGCATCTATGGGGCAGATGCCTGATGCGGCTGATGAGTATCGGCGGTTCACCGGCGCGGCGGCTGAGGCTACAGAAGATTTGGTGGTGGCCGAGCGCGATCTGAAAGCAGAACTGAGTGACCTGGCCTCATGGATGCGTGGCCCAGTTAGCAGCGCGATGGACGATTACCGCGAGCAACAGGCGGATATTCAGCAAGAGATTGACAAGACGAATGAGAGCCTAGCAGACGCGATTGTACAGTATGGGGCGACTTCGGACGAAGCACAAGGCTACCGTGACGACCTAGCAGAGCTTGAGCAGAAGATGGTCGATCTTGCCGAGACTTCGCGCCAGAAGATGCACCAACTAATCTACGATATGGCTATGGCACGAATGGCTGCCGACGGTGAGATCACAGCCGCAGAAGCCGACTTTGCCCTGGCGCTGGCCGAGCATCTGGGTCTGATTGATGAGAACACACGACGAATGGCGGAGAATATCAACACAGCACTAGATGGCTTGGCGGCCGGGGAAGGAATATCAAACACGCTCCGGGCATTGGACTCCATCGCAATAGCAGGAGAGATTGCGGCGGGTAGAGTGAGCGCAGCGACTATGCACTGGGAAGACCTGCGGCGCATCTACGGTCAGTATGGCGGGAGCTTGCCTGGTCGTCAAAGTGGTGGCCCGGTCAGCGCTGGACAGCCGTACTGGGTCGGTGAGGCAGGACGGGAACTGTTCGTGCCTCAGCAGTCTGGCAATATCGTTTCTCACGAACAGAGTACCAACTACCACTTCAGTCAGACCGTGCACACGCGCGCGAGTACACACAGCGTGATGCAGGACTTCGAGCAGACTAGGGCGCTGATGGGGGCCTGAGATGAGCGATTGGCGAATAGTAGTTCCTGATCTGGCAACAAACAAGGTGCTGAATCCTTCGGCAGAGATCGCTGGAAACTTCGCGGCCGCTGGTGGCGCTGCCGTTGTGCAATCAACCACGTATCAGAAGTATGGGTTGCGATCATATAGCGTGATCACGGCCGCCAACAACGATGGCATGACGCTGACCCTAGAAACCCTGCTGAATCTGCCCCACTATGTTACGGTGCTGGTTCGCGGGACTCTACCGGCTTCGTGGGATTGGTCTCTGGACAACGTCAACTACTATCCACCCAACTTGATTATGGAGCTAGATGCCGACTGGTCATTGTACGGCTATGCCTTCCCTGCTGTCGAGGCCATAGGTTCTACCACTCTCCACATTCACCAGAACGGGGCGGGAGCCGGGAACTTCTACCTTGACGCCGTGCAGGTAGAAGAGGATCATACCTACTGGACGACCTACGTTGACGGGGATCAGCCGGGCTGTGAGTGGTTGGGGCCACGCCACGCGAGCGCCAGCACCAGGAGTGCTCAGAGTAGGGCGGGCGGTAGACTGTGTGATCTACAGACTGACTATCACTTGGAAATTGGCGCAGCCATCGGCATCGGTCTTGCCCCGCAGAGTTTGACACTGGACACTTATGCGATTCTACCTGGCGGCGAACTGAACTCGATCAAAGTGCAGCCCCGCTCATTCAGCCTGACTGGTGTGATCCGTGGCACATCCCTAGAGAACCTACATCTTAGAGCACAAGAGCTACACTCTGTCTTGTTGTCTCACTACGTACCGCCTGATGCTGATGGGCCGCAACCTGTTCGCATCTGGTACACTGGGGCCGAAGTAGTCAAACAGATCGCGGCCCACTATGAAGGCGGGCTAGAGGGAGCAATCACCACTCAGAACCCTTGCGGGTGGCAACGGGTGAGCGTTCGCTTTCTCGCTCCCGATCCGAACTGGTACGAGATTGGCGAGAGCGCGGCCATACTGGATCACAACGACAGCGCCACCTTCCGCATAGTGGCCGGCCGTCTAAGAGATACCGGCCAGTGGGATAATCTAGGGCCGCCAGGAGCGCCAGGGACGGCAGTCTATAACCAAGTACGGGCTATCGCCGAGGATGAGACCTATCTCTACTTGGGAGGTAACTTCCTCAACTTCAACAACAACGCAAACGATGATTACATTGTACGCTACCACAAGCAGACGGGGGCGTACTCTAGCCTTGGCGTTGGCCTAACAGATAGTCAAGTCTACGCCTTGGCGGTTGGCCCGGATGGTACGCTCTACGCTGGCGGATCATTCTTGAACATAGGCGGTGTAGCCTGTAGCCGTATCGCAGCTTGGAATGGCGTTGCTTGGGCACCGTTGGGGGTTGGTATGAATGCTCCCGTTGAAGGTCTAGCTATTGGCCCTGATGGCACACTCTATGCCGGCGGCCAGTTTACTACTGCTGGCGGTATAGCTGCCAACTACGTAGCCCAATGGAATGGTGCTGTTTGGGCTGCTATGGGTGCTGGGATGGGCGGCGGCATTCCGTTCGTTCACGAAATGGCCGTGGGTTTGGATGGCATTGTATATGCTGGCGGGAGTTTCGTTACAGCCGATGGCGGTGCCGCCCTAGCAATTGCCCAATGGGATGGTGTTGCGTGGTCTGACGTCGGCGGTGGAATGGCTGATGCCCTGGTGCCGCCGGCCGAAGTGGATTCCTTTGCGGTTGCGTCCAATGGAACCCTATATGCAGGCGGCTACTTTGAATCGGCCGGGGGTGTTCCAGCGACGTATATAGCCGCTTGGAATGGTGCCGCATGGTCTGCGCTTGGTTCTGGCACTAATCAGACTGTTTTTTCCTTAGCTATCGGGCCAGACGATATGCTCTATGCGGGCGGTACGTTCACCTTGGCTGGGGGGTTGACTTTGGCTGACCGTATAGCCAAGTGGAATGGATCAAGCTGGGCACACCTAGATGCTGACTTGCCAGGCGCTTTGTGGGTATGGGCAATCCTCGCAAGCGAAGCTGATCCTATAATTCAGGCAAACTATGATCTATGGTTAGGATTCGGCACAAGCGGCGTGGGCTACTTCGCTGGCACGGTCACGGTAGACCCCGGCAGCACAGCCCCGGCCTATCCGCGCTTCGTCGTATCGCGGGCCGGTGGGACTTCGGCTATACTGGAAGAGCTGAGAAACGAGACGACCGGACGGGAGCTGCTTTTCGACTATTCGCTGTTGGACACCGAGCGCTTGACGGTGGACCTGACGCCAACCGTCAAGGGTGTGGAATCATCATACTGGAAGGATCGACTAGATGCGGTGTTCGCCGCTTCAGACTTCGGCTTGTGGGCACTTCAGCCAGGCGCTAATCAGGTGACGTGTTTTGTAGCTGAAGCTGGAGCGCCGACGGTAGAGGCTGCGCTGGTTTGGCGCACACCGTACCAGAGTGCGGATTGATGGCAGGCTCATACGAGTTCTGGTTGAGCACTGATGCAGGGGTGCGGATCGCCCTATTGGACACCGTACTAGGAATGCGGGCCAGCCGCCTTGTGAATGGCCTGGGACATCTCACGCTATCCATACCGCCCGACCTGCCAGACTCGTTTCTGAAGCCAGATCGACTCATTCAAGTATGGCGCGGGCCGACCGCGAGCAAGCTATCCCTCTGGAATGTCTACATGCTGCGCAAATGGCGCTGGGAAAGGCCGGAAGATGCGGAACAGCTCACGCTCTATGGGCCGGATATGAACGACTTGTTGCGCCGACGGATAGTAGCAGCCTTCTCCGGCACGACAGATTCCGAGAAGACAGATGAAGCTGACGACATGATGAAGAGCTTAGTAACGGAATCCCTGCTCGACACGGCCTTGCCCATACCAGCGGCCGGGACACGGGCCTGGGCCAATCTCACTGTTATGCCTGATGTCAGTCTGGGGCCGATCATCACGAAGGGTGTCTCTTTCCGTGACCTGCTAGATCAGTACGGTAGTGGAACTCTACCAGAGATCAGCCAAGCGGCGAAAGCTGCTGGAACAGACGTGTTCTTTGCTATCAGGCCGAACGTCATCACATCGAATAGCATCAACTTCATCTTCGAGACGTACACCGGACAACCGGGAATGGACGTCTCCGACCGCGTGACCTTCGCTCTGGAGCACGGCAACCTACTTGCGCCGTATCTGGAGTACGACTACGAGGGGGAAGTCAACTATGTGTACTCAGGAGGGCAAGGTGAGGACACAGGCAGGAATGTGCAGCAGGTCTACGACGCCCCGCGTTACGGTGCCTCAATCTGGAGCCGCTGTGAGGGGTTTGCCGATGCACGGGATCAGGACACGGACAACGGAGTGATCGCCACTGGGGATGCTCAACTCCGAGAAGGCAAGCCTTTGGTTCGTGCTGGCGGTTTGGCTATGGATACCAGGGGCACTCGATTCGGGCGCGATTGGGACTTCGGCTACAAAGTCACAGCGCGATACCATACCGTGGAGTTTGATGCTATCGTGAGGGCCGTTAGTCTTGGACTAGACATTGATGGCCGTGAAACCGCGAGGGCAAGGTTGGAATACAATGCCTGAGAGCGTCAGTGATAGGACTATTCAGCGGCTCGCGGCTTTGGAGCGACGGGTGGCGATGCTTGCCAAGCCGGAAGTAGGCGGATGGCGGTTCATCGCTGGGGCGGTTCTGGCCGCCCCCGCAGCCAGCGTGATTTTCGCCGCCATACCGGGGCACTATCAGACTCTGATACTCCATCTTCTTCTTCGTTCGACGCGAGCCGCACCGAATGAAGTTGATGATGTGCGGCTGCAATTCAATGCCGATGTAGGCAACCGTTATCATTGGGGATATATGCAACGATTCGCTGCCGCATTCGGAAGCGGAGAATTGCTGAATCAAGCATCTTTAAGTCCTGGCATAGCCGAGGCTGGTGGTAGCACGGCTGGCTTTTTCTGTCCCACCATTGTCGAGGTTGTGGGCTACAATCGAGTTGCTACCAGCCACTATGCATTGAGCAGGTCCACCAACATCGGGAACGCATCTGCGGTGGCTGACTTCACTCTCACGGATCGTGGTGGTGCATGGGTTCCTCTCGCTGCGACGGCGATAACCAGCGTGACAGTGTTTTGCGGGAATGGGAACATCGACACTGGTTCAGTCTTGACCCTATCGGGGATGCTATAATGACCTGCCGAGGCCGTCCACGGACGCAGTATCAGAAGACCACACTGGTCTTCCCGTCTGACATGACAGTTGACGAGGTGCAGAAGATCATTTCGTACCAGTGGTCGCTTGCCCCTACTCAGTACGGGCCGAGTGCAGATGACGCTGGGATGGGCGACCTTGACGAACGCATAGCTATCGTACTGAACTGGAACGGCCTGACCCAAGCCTGGTACGATCAGTACTACCCCGGTACGAAGTGCTGGCCTCTAGCCTACGAGAACGACCTGCAACTTGAGGGCCGGCTGCTGGCCTACGATCTGAAGCGCAAAGGACTGGTACTCGGCAACCCGTCGTCTCATTGCGAGCCGTGCGTGACGCACGAGTTCGGGGAGATCATGAGCTATGGTCTGCACAAAGGCATCGACCTCCGAGGCTCGTGGGCTGAGTGGGGGGACGAGGCACTGGCGGCCTATGATGGCAAGATTGTGTGGGCTGGCCACCTAGACAACGGACTCGGTACTCAGGTTTGGGAAGAGATCACCGTACCAGATGGGCGCAAGTTAGTACTACGCTACGGGCACCTAGTTCCTGGCAGCCCTACTGTACGGGACGGAGACGCGGTAGAGCAGGGGCAGCCTCTAGGTCAACTGGACAACTCCGGTAACTCGTTCGGCGACCACCTCCACTTCGAGATTCGTGTTCGTGACGAACAAGCGGCCGATCCAGAACCGCTCATTGACTTCGCCAAGCCCGAACCGATGGCCTACGGCATACACGGATTGGCCACACCAGATAGACCACCAAGGGATAGGTGGGATTGGATCGTCTCAGAGCTGCATGCGATGGGACTGACCTACTATGTCTCACTCTGCCACGAGGTAGACTGGTGCTCTTTCTTGGTGGACAACGGCATCACGCCCATCGTTCGCTTTATGCATCAGCAGCAGTTACCCGACAGACTGCACGAGTGCTTCCGCGCTCTCTACGGCCCACTCAAGGATGCGGGTGTAGAGTACATCCAGCAAGGCTACAACGAGCCGAACCTGGCCAACGAGTGGAAACCGGAGTGGCGGCAGTACGTGACGTGGCAGGACGACAACATAGTGCGGATGGTCGCGCAGAACCTCTGGCTGGACATCGAAGAGCCACTGGACGCCGGACTGAAGCCGTGCATCCCACCGTTCGCTCCTACAGACAGAGGGCCGTGGGTGCCTAACAGCACAGCTTCTTCCGTGATGTGGCCGAAAAAGATGCTCCCCCACCTCGCGGAGTTTGGAGGCTCTAGGCTGGCAGACGCGCTCAGAACCGGTAATGTGTGGGTAGCAACGCATCATTCCCCCTTTACCTATCCCTTCGACTACGACCCACATAGACCGGATGGGCGCATAGAGGACATGAACCTACGGGGCGTGGAGGTTCTAGCAGATGCGTTCAAGGCACAGTTTGGCTTCATCCCCAAGACGTTCATCCGCACTGAGGGAGGGGCGCACTCGCCGTCACACTTGGACGAGCTAGGCTTCCCGCCTTGCTACTCTGAGGAGGACTGGGGATCGCACGTTGTTGCCGCGCTGGACTATGAAGCACGGCACACGGTTCTCAGTGTTGGATGCAACTGGCTATTCGGAGCCTGGGGGAATGCACAATGGGCGAAAGGCGCATGGTATGATGACTGTTGGAACCCACGCACGCCCGTTAGGGCAATGAAGGAGGCAAACAGATGAAGACGCAGGTTTTCGACTGGGTGGTTTCGTCCGTGTTCACTCGCCGGGGCTTCGCTACCAAGCTCAGAACGGAGTTTGACGCGACCCTGAGAGAGTGCTCATACGATGACTTGACAGAGGCCCAGAGACTAGCGTTGTTTCAGGCTTCTCATAACGTAGGGCATAGATTCATCGTGTGGCTTAACTGGCGCTGGTACGATCTGCGGCGACTATTGGGCGCTGCTAGTGTACGGGGGCCTTGGGCACCATGAACTTTAGACCTAACGGTGCTGCTAAGCCCATACTCTGGGCAAACTGTGTCGTCCTAGCCCTGGCGTTCCTTGTTCAACAAGGTATGCTGCTGGTGAATGGGTCTACCCACGACTCGACCGACATCTATAGCTGGTCACTGGGTGGCCTGCTCGCTGCTGTATTCGTGTCGCTTGTCCTACTCTACCGTAGCAAACCGGCTATGGGGATGCACCTGTATGCTTGGGCAGGGATGATAGCCGTGTCTGCGATGACATACGGCTATGCTATAGCAGGAGGCGATCCCACGTCCTCTCTGCTGATCCTGTTTATCCCTATCGGCCTGGTTTGTGTCAGCCTCGCACTAGGCTGGAAAGTAGGTCGTTACTACTCGATAACAGCAGGGATACTACTAGCGCTACTCGGCGGAATCTATGGCGGCTTCAGTGAGATCATCATCGCCGTCGCATTCTCAATCATCGCTGCTATCCTGGCCCGGACGGTAGGGATGCTTGCCTTTGAGGCGCAAACGCTGAAAGAGAGTAATCAGCGCCTTGAGGATAATGTCGCCCAACTGAAACAGAACTACAACACTGTGAGCGAAACAGTACAGGCAGTTATCAATGGCGAGCGAGCAGCAACCGCAAGAGCTACTAAAGCAACTCAACGAAGCGATTGAGCGCAGAATCGAAGTAGAAACTGAGGTCGCTTCCTACCTCTCTCCACTAAAGGTGGTCTGTAAGACCGTCAATACCCTGCGTGATCTGGCCTATGCCAACTATCTAATGCTCCAACTATTGCTTGGTCGCCAAGCGGCGGAGGACGCAGAGTTCCGCACGGTCTTCGATGGCTACCGCAAGCAGATAGAACGCTTGGCGCTAGATACGCAACTAGACGAGATCAGAATCGAACAGATACAGATGATCGGTGAAGCTGAGGATACGCCAGAAGCAAGTACGCCGAAGCGCAAGCGGAAGAAGTAGGCCAAAGCGGGGCTACGTGATCGCTCTCGCTTGTATCCTTCTCGCTGCGTGCCAGTTGGTAGCAGCAGTTATTCTAGCGCGCCAGTCTGTCGTGCTTCCAGATGCTTACTGGCAAGCGTTCTCTGCTCTTGTCGGGGCGGCGGTGACGGGGGCTGCTACTGAGGTGAAGCGGTAGGGGGATCGTGCTCGAAGCCTAGCACCCGTGGCATGTTCACCACGAACACGCGCCGATCTCTGCGGTGGACCTCGAAACCAGTCACTTGCTCACCCTCGCACTGAGCGCGGATGTCTGTGACGCCACCCTTGCCTCGCGTGATCGTGACGTGGCGAGCCAGGGGGCCTCGATTCCTTCTCACGTATAGACGGTAGACGCTATTCGGTTTCATATCCTATCGGCTCCGTGGGTGACTTCACTATCCTTCTCAGTACGTTGGGCATCATCTTGGCGAGCAGCTTCCATCTGAGCCTTGAATCTCGCGTCCAGTAGCCTTTGGCGTCCTCTATCACCAGTCGCCCGTTGTGGAGGTACTCGAAGTCGGGCGTGTAGGTGATCGCTCTATGCTTCGTGATCTTGGGATACTTCTGGCCTAGTCTGTCCTCGAAGGCATTCACCAACACGTAACGACGATGGACCTTGAGCGCGACTATCTGTTCCCGTTCCTCTGCCTCTCTGAGAACCAAGTAACGGCCACGCTCCAACACAGAATCGAACGTGTGGCCGAACGCTTGCGGCTTCTGGCCGACGTTGTACTTGGTGCGCTTCATAGAGACTTCACTGTGAATGGTGGTATCACACCTCCACTGAAATGAGCAGCGGCTCTAAGGGCATTCCTAAGACGCCCCCTAGGTTCAAGCGCAGAGGTATAGTATAGTACGCCCAAAGCATATTCGCGGCCACAACCGATGGCATCAAAACCTTCCTTCATTGTGTTGAGTTGGAAGTCTTCACCTATTCGGTAAAGAGCGTTGGCATAACCTATCAGGAAATCTCCACCTTCTTCGACGTTGTTTTCTATCTTTGTGAAACCACCATCCCTTAAACACTGGCGCATTGCTTCGATAATGTCCGATACTAGGTATGTCATCGGGTTCTTGCCATTGGCTGCTGGTATCTCTAGTCGGTGCTGCAACAGTTGGCCCATTCGGGATGACGTTGTATAGCCTATCAGAAATGGGCCTCGCCTGAATAGCTTGGGGATACGGGTCGCCCTGACTTCCCAGCCAGCGGCAGCAGCGGAATCAGCACCCATGTAGACTTTGCCTTTGTGCTCTAATCCCACGATGCATGTCATTGCTCAATCCCCCACATCTCCCGCCACGGCAACCTCAGAAGCCAGCGGGCTATCAAGTAGTACACGCGGGCTACAACTGTGACCAGCACTCCTAGCCAGAAGCAGCGGGGGCCGGGCGACTCGCCAATATGTTCGAGCACTTCGAGTATTCGTTCACCCACAACCTGCGGCCCAAACCAGAGGCCCAGACAGAGGAAGACGATCAAGGCTGCGAGCGCGTATGCCAGCCCAGCGACTAGTCCTTGGTACAGCCCCGCTATCTGAGAGCGGACTAAGGCGGCGTCTCCGACCGCTTGAGCAGTGGGACGAACGGCGAGAGCCATCCCTACTTCTTCCGCACTAGACATGCGTCCACGTTTCCCTTCGCAGCACCTTAGCCACCGTCGATTCGCTCACGTTGAACGCAAGCGCCAAGGTGCTCTGTTGTGGTTCCAGGATGGCGGCCAACTCTCGCAGCTTGACGACTTGGCTTTCGGTCAGTACGGAACGCCCGTTGCGTTCGCCCTTCGGGGATCGGTTACGCTCTACCATATCGGCCATGTTGTGCTCCTTCGTTCCCAGACCAAGGTGTGCGGGATTACAACACGTTCTACAGTCACACGTATGCAGCACATCGAAGAAGGGCAGAGAACCATGCGCCAGAAGGTAGACCACACGGTGTGCGGGCAGGAACCGTCGTCGCCCGTCTATCGTGACCGCGAACTTACCGTACCCGTAGCGATCAGTGCCGGCAGTCCAGGGCCAGCAGTCGTTGGGGCCTCGGCGCTCGACCTTGCTCCAGAAGCGG
>CAYTTK010000006.1:5392-42796 GCA_964440735.1 uncultured Pirellulales bacterium | reverse complement strand
GTACCGAATTTATCCTTGTAGTTCTGCTGTAGTATCTCGAGTATTTTCTGGTCGAAGTCTATGCCGCCGAGAGCATGGTCCCCCTGTGAACAGATAATATCCATTTGATGTCCCTTAACATCCATTATAGTTACATCAAATGTTCCCCCGCCAAGGTCGTATGCCAGGACCTTTCCTGAAACCTCACGGGTAGTAGCGTAATACAGCGCAGCAGCTACAGGTTCATTGACAATTCCAATTACATTAAGCCCGGCCAGAGAACCTGCATCCATTGTTGCTTTTCGGCGGATCTCGTCAAAGTGAGCAGGAACAGAGATAACAGCATCATGGATTTCACCATGCTCGATTGAGCATTCCTGTTTGAGCTTTTTCAGAATCAAGGCGGATAATTCCACGGCGGTCCATTCCTTGCCATCAATATTCTTTTGATAATCTGGGTCCCCCATATGCCGCTTTATCCAACGGATAGCCCTTTGGGCGTTTAGATACCGTGAATTAATCGCTTCGATGCCTACTCGTATTATGTCAGGATTCTCTTCATCGAAAAAAATCGCAGAAGGTGTGAGTCTTTCACCATCAGCGTTTGGAACTATCTCCGGCCTGCCGATTGCATTGAGAATCGCCAATGCTGAGAAAGTTGTTCCGAGGTCTATACCTACTATATTGGCCATTTTACACCTCTTATTTTGTTGCTCGTCGCTTGTAAAACGGTTTATTAACTATTTTATAATCAACCAAATAGCTTTACCTGAGCTGTTCTTACTACCTTTATGTTATCTTCATTAATAAAGTATTGGTAACCAGGCCTGATAACCTGTGCAATTTTGCCTTTTTGTTTCGGGTCGTCGCAGCGTTGCTTGGTTTTAACGGCCTCTGCAAACTTTTCTTGACTGTGATAGGCACTGTTTACCTCAGGCTCAAATTGTTCAACTCCACTGGATTCCAGAGCAAAGAGCAGCTCATCTCTTATTTCCTCAAGGTCTGAAGTATCAACGTTCTCCTTAGACAACCGGCTGATACGGTTTTCGAGATTATCGATACAGCGTATAACACGCAGGCAAAAGGTTCTGATTATGTTCCAGTCGTATCCATCCTGGAGTTTTTTCATCCTGTCCTGTTGGTTGGCAGCATATTCACGAATTGCTGACATCTGTTGCATGAGCTCTCCGACGGCATTGTTAAGTGGTTTTGAATGTTCAAGGGCAGTCTGCTGGACACTTTGGGCCAATTGCCTGAATTCCTCCATCTGTTTTTCCAGAGTTTCCGTTTGGACATTCGGTGCATCTTCAAGCTTTTGGGAATTTTCGCGAGAGTCTGATAGCGCGGTTTCCTTGGCGTTCCCAGATGTATCCATCTGCATTGTATTTAAAATCATATTATTTCTTGTGGCTTTTAAGGTTTCTTCGATGTCGCTGGTTTTCTCGTCAGAAAGCAACACTGCAATTTTAGGTGTTCGCGGGTATTCTTTTCCGTGTTTGGGGTCCCCGTAATCGAAGCTGGATTCATTTCCCATTCGAAGGGCTGTTTGTGCAGAGGTGGGATTTTTCTGGTTTATAAAATCTGAATCGAAGTTTTGCCAGCCAGAGTTTATAAGAACTTTTGAGTGTTTCTTGAGTTGCATTTTTTGTTTTTGCCGTGAGCTTGTCCGACCTTTTGTTGAGTCGGCTTTGGTCAACTTTTTATCTTCGGCTTCTCGATTTCTGAAAGCAAACGTAAAAAATTTTCTTGACGGGTCGCTAAGTGCGTAGAGCAACGTCTGGAGACCATGCCAGCGGGACAGAACCTTAATGAGCAGCCGAGACGTCCAAAGTAATAGGCAAAAAGTAGAAGTCGCTACCCCTGTAAACACGCATGCGATAGAGCCGGTAAGGATAAATTCCTTTAGCTCTTTTTGCGCTCTGTATTTACTTACTTCCTTTTGCCAGTTTTCACCGTAAAGGACATTGGCAAATGGATGGATATAGCTTTCATCATTGGCTAATTTGTCCAGGTCAGCTTTGAGTCTCTCTTGTTGTTCTTGTTGTATCTGAGCTTCTGTTTTTGTTTTGCCGGGTTCGTTCGGTCCCCACAATACTATAGCTTGCTTTTCGGGGGTTAATTGTAACCATTCATTATATTGCTTGATACACTCGTCCGGCTCTGACTCGTATTTCAGCTTATAATAGGCAAGCCGCTGCTGTTCTTTTCTTTTCTTGATAACGACCCATTCAAGCGCAACTATACCAGCAAGTAATAATACTAAACCGAGAATAGCAAACTTTTTAAGCATAATTCCAAATTTGTTATTTGTTCAGGTAAACTTTCTGAATATTTGTTCTTATATTTCTTTACACTAAGCAGAGTTTTCGTTGGGTGCAATTGATTCGCTGCAAACCTCTGTGACTCTTAATACTTCTTCTATTGTTGTCAGGCCCTGTTTTACTTTTATAATCCCGTCATTAAACAAACTCAGCTTACCATTTTCACGAAACACGCGACGCATATTGCTGATCGAAGCGTCTTTGTTAATCATATCTCTGAAAATATCATCAATGACCAGCAGCTCGTAAATGCCCACTCTGCCTACGTATCCTGAGCCCCTGCAATGCTCACAGCCGACGCCATGAAAGAGCTGCTCCGGCTGAACTCCTGACTTTTCTACGTATTTCCACATATGCTCCGGCATCTGGTATATTTGCTTGCAGTTGGGACAGATTTTTCTGACCAGTCGCTGAGCAAGCACGGCATTCAGTGAGGCTGCTATCAGGTATGCATCAATGCCAATATTGACCAGCCGGGTAATACTGCTGGCTGCATCATTTGTGTGTAGTGTCGAAAGTACCAAATGACCCGTTAAGGCCGCTTGAACTGCTATACGAGCTGTCTCGTTATCTCGAATCTCGCCAATCATCATTACATCCGGGTCTTGTCGCAGCATACTTCTCAGTGCCGAAGCAAAATCCAGTCCAATCTTCTCATTGGTTTGCACCTGGTTGCAAAAATCAAGCTGCATTTCGATGGGGTCTTCAACTGTAGAAATATTCAATTTTTCGCTGTCCATCTGACACAAGGTAGAATACAGCGTAGTGCTTTTGCCAGAGCCGGTGGGACCTGTAACGAGTAAAATTCCGTGAGGCAGCATTATCTGCTCGCGAAAAGCGGTGCATATCGACGACTCCATACCTAACTGCTCAAGCTCCCTTATAATCGATTTGCTATCCAGCACACGTATGACCACTTTTTCTCCGTGATTTGTCGGTAAAATTGAGACGCGCAGGTCAACTTCTCTGCCGCCGACGATAACTGAAATTTTGCCGTCCTGTGGGAGTCGTCTTTCTGAAATATCGAGGTTAGCCATAATTTTAACGCGTGATACAATTGCTTGGTGCATTTTTAACGGTGATTGCATCACTTCAAAAAGCACACCATCTATGCGGTATCTTATTTTTGTAAATTTTTCCTTTGGCTCAATATGAATATCGCTGGCCCCTTCGTGTATGGCATTGCTAATAAGATAGTTAACAAATTTAATTACAGGCGATTGGCCCGCCATTTTTTCGAGGTCTTCGGAATCTTCCTGTTGGTCTTGGATTACCTCCACATCTGTCATATCGCTGATAATATCATCGAGGCAGTAATCAACCTTGTCTTTCTCGAAGGCGTCGCAAACATTGTTAATGTCTTCATCTGGGCATACGACTACCTCGACGTTCATCCGTGTCTGTCTTTTAACATCTTCCACTACAAAAAGGTCGGCAGGCCGGCTTGTTGCTACTACCAGCGTGTCGCCGTTTATAGCTATGGGCATAATGTGATTGCTTTTTATATAGGTAAGTTCAAGTTTATCGAATACCTGGCTGTCAACTTGTTCCGGCTCAATCCGGCGAAACTCGAATCCATATAAGCTTGCTCGAGCCATCGCAATATCCGGCTCATCAGCTAATTTTAATTCCCGGATTATTTGAGCGACGTCACTGTTGGGTTGTTTCTCTTGGGTCTGTCTTACTTCGGAGAGCTGGTTAGAGGTAATCTTTTCCATTTCGCAGAGGACATCAGCGATATCCCGCACATGAATGGAGCTTTCATCTTGCGGGCAATACAAGTTTGACAGCCCCTTAATTTCCTCTGTACAGTTACTACCGGAATATTCACCAGCATCGTTACCGCTGGACCAGTTCTCTTTAAGTTCGAATCCAAAAAGCCGTGCCATGATTCTGAAAATACCTCAAAAAACAAGATTGACGCTTTTAGTGCAGAACTGCATAAGATTATTTCTAACGATGATAACCTGGATTCTGTCTTTTTCTTTCCGTAGATAATCGATAGGGTGCGTAAGACCACCAGAAAAACCGTCATATAAAATATAAATAATAATTTCAAGCTAATCAAATTAGCTCAAGACGAAAAAGTGGCACTTTTTCTTCGTCCGATAGAACCTTGCATCTGTTGATAAGACAGAACTTTTATTTTTGAGGTATATTAATGGGGAGAAGCAAAATGGGACGTTCTGGCTGAAATTGTCCTGGTGAAGTTGTTACTGGATTTATTTGGGACGTCTCTGACTAAGCAGTGAATATCTCGTCTGTCAGGTCTTCGCCTATATTGCTTGAATAGTACTGCCTGATGGCTTTTTGACCTTCCGTTTGGAACTTATCCATAGAGGAGAAAACACCAATCTTCATAAGAAGCAAAATTGCAATACAGGCAGCTACATTTGCTGTAGAGTGTGCGTATTTGCCACATCTTTCCAATAGCTTTGGTTCAGGCAGCATTGTTTGCAGTTTTTGTGCTTTTGGTGCCTGCTGGAGACTGTGTTTTAGTGCTTTAATGGCCTGTGTGTTTGCGCGCATTAGCAAATCAAGATTGTGAGGTTGGGATTTTGTGACCGACAGTGCAAGGTTTACTTTGCCAATGGCAGCGAATCGCTGTTGACACCTCGGACAATTTGCAATGTGGTTTTGTATCCAGCCTGCATCAAGATTGATTCGACTGCTGATGGCTTTATACAACCAGGCTCTGATTTGTCTGCACTTGTTATTTGTGTTTAGAGTTTTCATTGTATCTTTTGCTTTTCTTTACCCATCCAAACAGCTAATAATTGTATCGCTTTACATCTATAAACTCGTGCGGTTGCTGCTGATATGCCTAATATTCTGCCTATTTGAGTGTATGATAATTCTGCCAGGTCACGTAGCGTTATAACGTTTCTTAAATGCTCGGGCAGTTGGGCTATGCAGCATCTTAAAGTTTCCTGCAGATATTTGGAATCAAGCTCATTTATAGGAGGGCTTACGCTTTTTGTATTAATAATGGCTGTGGACAATCTATTTCTTTCAGTAATCCTGCGTCTTAACATTGATATTGCCACGTTGCTTGCCGTCCGGAAGATATATGCTTTTATGTATTCGGGCTTTTGCCCCCCTTCGTAGTGAGCCAGTTGCAGAAATGTGTTCTGATATGCGTCACAAACATCTTGTTCGTTGCCCAGTATTCCCCAGAGCATAGTGACCAGTTCCTGGCCGTGTCTTTGCATTGAAGACAATATCCACTGCTGGCTTTCATCTACCGCTTCAGAGGCAGCAAAATCCCAAATCAGTTCATAGCTGACTGCTTTTTCGAACATATATGCCCGTTTTTTATTGTTTTCTATTTTCTATAATTTAAGACGCAACCCCTAACACTATGTTAACAAAAAATTTGGCAATATTGTTAAAAAACTTCTCTTTTTTAGGTAACATTCGAATGTCCTTTGCGTCTTATTTTGCGGATAGGGGGGACTGGAAATAAAGAATTTACTGATATGAAACTATGCTATGAGCGTAAATGATTATAACAGCGGAACTTATGGACAAAAAAGAGATGCTCAGGATGTGATATCTTTAGTGGATGATTTGCTCGAAAAAGCCGTAAGATTTGGTGCAAGCGATGTTCATTTTGAACCTACGGCAACAGAATTAGAGGTAAAATTTCGGCTCGATAGCGTATTAAGCACTATTGAAAAAATACCAAAGACCTTATCAGACAATGTAATTGCCCGGTTGAAGGTGTTGGGGGGACTTCTGACCTACCGTAACGATATACCCCAAGAAGGCCGGATTGAAATCGAAGGCAGAAGGGACGAAAGGATTATTGACCAGCGTCTGGCGGTTTTTCCAACAATTCACGGTCAGCGAGCGGTGGTGAGATTATTTTACAGCAATATCGAGCTTATGGAATTAGAGCAGCTGGGATTTTCGAAGGGTATATACGCGGTGCTGAAGCAGATTGCTGCCCAAAGTCAGGGAGTATTGCTGTTGACTGGTCCGGCAGGCAGTGGAAAGAGCACCACCCTTGCTGCTGTTTTACGGCACATTATAAATAGATTCCCCGGTAAAAGTGTTGTAACTCTTGAAGACCCTGTGGAGATAAGGATTGAGGGAACTACACAAGTTCAGATTACACCACATGGTCAAATGACGTTTCCGACGGCGCTGCGGTCGCTATTAAGGCAAGACCCGCAGGTTTTAATGCTTGGAGAGATTAGAGATGCTGAGACTGCCAGGATAGCTATTGAGGCAGGATTAACTGGACATCTACTAATGAGCACAATGCACAGTGGTACGCCCGCGGGGGCACTTTTGCGACTTCTGGAGATGGGCATTGAGCCGTATCAGGTAACATCAAGTATTTCAGCGGTTTTGAACCAGCGGCTTGTCAGAAAACTATGCACAAAATGTAAGAAGGAAGTTGAGGAAGGAGAATTTGAAGCAGTAGGATGTGATGACTGTTTCAATACCGGTTATAAAGGCCGAGTTCTGATAGCGGAAATAATACAACTGGATGGACATTTGCGAAAGGCCGTCTTAGCCAAAGCCGACCTTGAAGAACTTGAAGCACTGTTAATGAGCAGAGGCCATACGAATATACTGGCCGACGGCCAGCGTCTGGTCAGTGAAGGTATCACGACACTGGATGAACTGAATAAAGTCTGTGGAATGTCTGCGTAAGAAAAAGTTTTGATAAAAAGTTGTAACGGTGGAAGGATAGTGGCAATAGAGTATTCCAAACGGATATCAACAGCTAAATTGGTTTCTTTGCATAACATTATCATTTTGAGCAGCGCGATAGGTCTTGTGCTCGTCGTCGGCTGCACGAGGCCTCAGATGTCACAGACTTATGAGGTGACAATTCCCGAAGAGTGGGAGCCGTCTGTATCAGTTGGTGAATTGACGGTGGACAGCAATGCTTTTTATGGAGTTCCCTGGAATTTTGGGCTTTATCCTGTTGTTCGGCTCAGTCTGCCTGTGGAGAATCTGACCACGGATACGCTATATTTAAAGGTAAACTACAGAACTGAAAGCAAAATGGAAGGTTTTGGCAACTCGGGTATGGGAGTTACCTATACATTAGCTCCCCGTGAAAAGCATATGATAGACACCATTGTTCCGATTGCTTCGGTTACAAGGCCGATCAGGTTTATATTAAGAATGAGCGAGCCATATCATAGTTTGGAAACGCCTTCCACGGCAAGGACAAGAGCTGTAACGATAGACCCTTTCAAAGTATTCGAAGTAACCGAACAAGACATTGAGCTAAAAAGTGTAGAGAGTGAGGATTTTGAGATAAAAGAAGTTCGATTGGCACATTCCAAAGAGAGGGGCAATCTCATAACTTTTAAAGTTCAAAATAAGACAAACAAAGACTTAATGCTTGGGACTTATATGGCGGTAAATGACCCTGTGAACATAGAAACGAAAGGGGTTTTAGCACGGACGCGAGGTTTTTTCTCTGAATCAATCGAGTCAATACCTGCAAAGGCTGTGACGAGTATTAGTATCCCTTACAAAATTCCTCCTGTTGGGCCTAATCCTGTTCTGGTGTTCACACTTTTTAAACCACATAATGACAACATTAAGCTTGAAGAACTTGATAGTCGTAGACGGGATGTGGGACTTGTAGGTTATGGCTCCTTCAATCTTAACCGGGCTGCTGAGCGTGGCGAGTGTGTAATTCCGATACATCCTCCTGTAGAGGAGCGAGCCAAACTAACGGTGCAAACAAAGTCCGAGCACTTTTTGTTCCGATATCGGCCGGGTTCATACGCTGAACAAAATATAGATAGAGCAATAAGTGAGCGAGAAGCAGCTTATCAGAAGCTCAGCAGAATGCTGCAAATGGAGCTACCCAAGACGGTGACCATTGACTTATATCCGGATATGGAAGCCAAAGCTTTAGGTAGCGGCACAACGTGGACGCCATGTAACACAAGGTCAAATAAACACATTTGTGAAGTGTATGGTGAGGAGTTCCAATGTGACTCATACCATGAGTTAGCGCACATATTTTCGTATCACTTTCCGGATTACAGTTCCAATCAGGGAGGGATAGTTGAAGCTTTTGCGGCGTACTTTGAACCGTATAATATGCCGGTCGACGATACGAAAAAAATCTTAAGGCAGAAACTGCGAGAAGGGAAATTAAGTTCATTGGGTGAAATACTGCTATCGGAAAGCAGCAGCGAAGAGCTTGTCGGGCTGATAGATTTTCTTCTTACAAAAGATGTTGAGAAGTTCAAGAAATTCTATGTGTGTGTTACGAATGCCAAACATCTTGCGGATTTGGAAAAAGCGTCCCAGCAAATATATGATATAAATTTAAAGAGCCTGGAAAAGCAGTGGCATGAATTTCTTGATGAGCCGAATGATATTTAATTAAATTCGGGAGATAGTTATGAAGCGCGCTTTAATCTATCTTATTGTTCTTTTTTTGGTCGCTGATGGCCTGATGGCTGGCCAAATTGAATTGACACTACAACCGGCTAAAGCGCCTGAGCCGAAACACAAGTATCAGCTTCTTCCGAAGGATAGTGAATGTAGCGATTCAGATGCATTACCATTGTATACTGAAGCTATCCAATCAATGCCCAAAGAATTCCAGAAAGACCAGATTAACCAGTGGATTCAAGAACCATTGAACAAATTGCCCCAGGAACAGGTGCAGGCGGTGCTGCAACAGTTCAAATCCACTTTGGAGTTGGTCCAAAAGGCAGCCAAATGCAAACAGTGTAACTGGCCGGATATAGAATCCGGGAAGATGCCGGGGAATCTTGGAGATTATCGCAATATCGCAAATGTTTTAGCATTGCAGGTGCGGCTTCAAATTGCTCAAGGAAAATATGACGAGGCAATCAGTACCATTCAAACCGGCTTTGCTATGTCCAGGCACTTGGCTGAACATTCCATTCTCATCCCGGGCCTGGTCGGAGTAGCCATTTCTGGGCGCATGTGTCGGCAAATTGAAGCTTTTGTTCAAGCCACCGAAGCACCTAATCTTTATTGGGCCTTGCGCAGTTTGCCGAAGCCGTTTATCGACCTGACTAAGCAGATAGAACTTGAAAGTCCCAAATTGAGAAAAAAGATACGCCTGTTAATGAATAGATTAGACCGTCACGTTGCTGCCCTGCAATGTATTGAAGCATTACGTTTGTCAGCTGCTATTCACGATGGCAAATTCCCCGACAGTCTCGCTGACATTACTGAAGTGACCATTCCGGATGATCCTGTAACAGAAAAGTTATTTATTTATCGCCGCACCGGCTCCAAAGCTGTACTGGAAGGACCCATACCAAAAGGAGGAAGTGATAAAGATGCAATCCGGTACGAGCTAAAACTAAAAGAATGAAATTCGAAGCTTAACGAGGAACATAATATGGCGACGTTTGAATATAATGCATTAACATCGGCTGGTCGGCTGATGAAAGGTACAGTTGAGGCGGTTTCTCCTGGAGAGGCAGGCGAACTACTCGAACAAATGCAGCTTACCGTGAATTCTATTGAAAAGGCCAAACCTTCAAAACCAAAGACAGCCATCGGCAGGAACGAATTTTTACTTTTTAATCAGCAATTAGCTTCAATAACAAAAGCCGGAATCCCATTGGAAAAAGGTTTGCGAGAGCTTGCAAGTGATGTAACTTCAAAGTCGATGCGGAAACTCGTTAACGCTATTGCCGAAGAGCTTGAGGCAGGGGTGAGCATTGAGCATGCGTTCGAGAAAAGGCAGAAGCGTTTTCCGCATCTGTATGGCCGGATATTAAAAGCAGGAGTTGAAACAGGAAGATTGAGCGAGATGCTGACCAGTCTTAACAGGCATCTGGAGTTAGCCAATCAAACCAAGAGGATAATTTTTGAAGCGTTATGTTACCCTGCGGTTATCCTGGCCCTGGCTGCTGTTATTATAACTGCGGTATTTATGATTATCATCCCTCAATTTGTACCAGTGCTTGCAGAAATGGGGGAGGGGATGCCTTTACCTGCCATTACTCTGTTCTTTTTCTTTATTGCAAGAAATGTAATTCCTTTTTGGCTAACAGTGGGTGTTATTATTGCAGGTGTAATTATTGTGTTTGTGATGCTATCCAGATTTGAAGCAGGGCGTAGATTCAAAGAATCGTTGTTTTTGAAAATACCTGTTATCGGCAGAGTTTACCATAGTAGTGTGCTCGGCAGGATGGCTGAGGCGATGGCGATGATGGTTGCGGCTGGTTGTGATATGCCGGCCTGCTTGAGATTAGCTTCGGGTGCATCCGGAAGCGCCAAATTAATCCTGGAAAGTGAGGCTCTTGCCGGCCAGATTAAACAGGGAGCCAATATTTTAGAGGCGGGACAGTTTTGCAGGATGATACCGCGCCTATTTTTGTATTCAATCCAGTTGGGAACGCAGCGCAACGAATTGCAGGACAATCTTTATAGTCTCGGCCAGATGTACGCCCAGCAGGCGCGATGCGGTCAGGCGAGACTGCAGGCGACTTTGCTGCCTGTTATGATAATTGTCGTAGGAGGTTTTATAGCAATGGCTGTCCTTTCGATGTTTTTGCCGATGATAACAATGGTCCAGGCTTTGTCTGGATAATAGTTGGTGGGAGTATGTTTGTAGTTATAGCGATATTAATTTTGTTCCTGTATGCAATTCTGGTTTATAAGAAACCTGGTGTTGCTTTGGTCACATCCCCAATTGTATGTTCATTGCTGTTTTTTGCTGCGGTTATGAGAGATACATTCTGGGGTGCATTATCAGCTCTTGTTATTTTTATTACAACACTGGTAATGATTTCAGTGTCAGGACTTAAGCTGGAATCTGAAGAGTGGCCCCAGAGAGTAGCAAAATTGGGACTTATAAGTATTGCTGTTTTGTCTTTTATTATCTTTGCATTTATTTTGTTTGGGCCCTTAGGTTCTTTCGGTTTAGGATTTTTGATTTTATTTATATGTGCGATCGTAAGCTATGGTTTGACATCACGACATGTAGTTTCCTCATACGTTATTTCAACGATAGGTTCAAGCATGCGACAGAATCTGCCGTTACCGATGGCCCTGGAAACGGCAGCAGGCGGGCAAAAAGATAATCGCTCAAAGATTTTAATGAGAATAAAAAAGTGGCTGGTTCAGGGTTATTCCTTGAGTGAGTCTATTAAGCGTGGATATCCTAAGTGTCCTGGTTATGCGGTGGCAATGATAACCGCTGCCGAGAAGTTTGACCAGCTTCCGCTTGCAATTGGCGCCATTGAAGCAGATATTGCAGTTCGTGCTGATGAAAGAAGGAAAATCAAACCGGTTCATCTGTTTTATCCGTTAATATTAATAGTTTTTATGTCCTTTATGGTATTTTTATTAATGTGGAGGGTTATCCCAATATACATTAATATTTTCACAGAAATGACCGGAGAGGTGGAACTTCCTGCTGCTACTCGATTTTTAAGCAGTATTGCAAATTTTATTGCATATCAATATGGCTGGCTATTCGGATTAGTTTTTGCACTTATAGTTTTGATGGTTATTCCTGTTTCGATTTACATCAGGTTCAGGCCTCGTTGGCCGGATAAGCCGTATCTGCTTTCACGAATCGGTGATTTTATTAAATGGCATTTGCCGATTCTGCACTGGTTTGAAAAAAATTATTCACGGGTTCAGGTGGTTGAGCTTTTGCGATTGTCACTTAACGCCGGTTGCACAGTCAATGACGCCATCGCTAATACACTCGGTTTGGATGTGAACAATTGTTTTAGAAAAAGACTTAAAAGATGGCTGGTGAAGGTAGAAGCCGGTGAAAATATTGCTGCTTCTGCTAAAAAGGCCGGATTAGGTTCTGCCCTGGCGTGGGCGTTCAATGAGCAGATAAACCAGGGCAATACTTTAGCAATATTAGATACGTTGGAGTTTTTTTATCGCTCAAACTATAGCTATCGCGTCAATCTTGCCAGATACATAATGTTACCTTGTGTAACGCTTATTATGGGGATGATGGTAGGGTTTGTGGTTTACGCCATATTTTCCCCGGGTGTTATGATTATTCATTATCTGGCAGAACTTGTTACGCCATAATACTGAATGGAGCAGGATTGTGTCTGCTAAAAGCAATAAATACTATGGTTACTTATTTGCCGAACTGATGGCTGCATTGGCTGTTATGGGAATTCTTACGGTCTGCTTTGCAATTTCGCTGGATGGCTTCAGAAGGTTTAACCACTACCAGTTAGTAAGGCAGCGTTGTATAGCAGCGGCACAGGCGCAGCTTGACAGCATAACTAAAATGGGAGAGCCGGTCAGTGACGAAGATTTTAACCGGCTTTGGCCTAAGTTGACTGTTTCAATTCAACAATCGCCCGGAACCGAACAGTGGAAGGGACTGCGGCTGGTAGAAGTGACGGTAGGTGGTCAGAGCTTTAATAGGCAGGTGCGAGTAAAGTTAAGCAGATATGTTTTAGAAGATACGTCCTTAACCGAGGGGAAGCAATAAATATGCGTAAAGGTTTTTCACTGATAGAGATGTTGGCTGTGATGCTTGTTCTGACAATTGTTTCTGCTGCTTTGGCTGGATTATTTACATCAGTTATTACCGATATTCCACGGTCACATCGTGTTATCCAGACGAACACAACTCTGCTCAATATGTTGGAGCAAATGCGGCAGGACATTAATGCAGCCAGGGGACTGCCTGAATCATTTGGAGAAGATGCTGCAAGTAATGAGCTTATTTTTATCGGGTTGGAAGATGGTGTAATTAGCTATCAGGTAGAGGATGATAAAGTGCTTAGACGCAATTTAACGGCTGAGGATAGTGAAGATAGAAATATGAGGATTTGGTCGGTGCCACATGCTAAGTTAGAATGGCAGGTCTACAGAGAAAACGGCAATGGTTATGCTATGCAGGTTAAGACCCACATAGAGCATAAGGTTCGAGGCCATTTGGAAAAGAAAATGGCAAATTCTCATTTGTTCTTTATGGGCACTTTTGGGGAAGCTCTAAAGTAAAAATGAAAAAGATAAAACAAAATGGTTTCGTGTTAATACTTGTAATTGTGTTAATAGCTGTAGTTGGTCTTGAGATGTTCGTTTTAGCAGATGGCTCGAATACTATGCTGTTCCAATCGAATACAGCTTATCTTCAGGCGTGTGAGCGGAATCTCATAGCGAGCGGTTTGGCCTGGGCAGAGAGAGATATCAAAGATGAAAGTGAAATCTCCGGCAAAACCATAGAATTAGATATAACTAATATGAACATTCGGTCATCGACTTTAAGTGTTACGATAAGCGCACCTGCTGATAAAGAGAAAGAAGTTCAAATAAATACGTCTTGTAGCCGAGCAAGACAAACCAGAAGCTCAACGAGTAAGTTTAGAACCGGATTGTGATAAGCAGAAAACAATTATTAGAGCACGCCAAATCGCAATTAGCCACCGATATACATATTTGTGCTGGTGTTTTTATAGTGTTCATGTCTTGATTTGAAAGGCCTGCCTGTGGCAGGCCTTTTATTTTTTTATAAATCTTGGGAATCCTCCGGCGGACTATATTAAATTATTTCTTACTTTCTGCTTATCTGTGGTGTTTCGAATCAAATACTAATCAGTAACAGACCGTTTTGATAGTTATTGACTGTTCTGTTGCCTCTGATGTTTTAATAGGTTATCATTAGAGTCAGTTTTGTGTGTGATATTACAGTTGGTAACGATTGGGATCATTTATGAGAGCTGTTGTTAAGTCGATTTTTGTGGTTGTCGTTATCGTGGCAGTGTGCATAACCTTCGTAGTGATGATTGATCGGCATGAGTTAAACGGAGAAGAGAAAGTTGTGGAGGGCGAGCGACTGGAGTTAGTGGTCGAGGCTGGAGGCAGTTGGCCTATGTTTCGTGGCGGGCAGGGTCTTCTGGGCAAAGCGCCAGGGTATTTGCCTGATTCGCTGAAGCTTATTTGGAAATTTAAAACCGGTGGCCAGGTTAAGTCATCGCCGGCAATTGATGATGGTCTCGTTTTTGTTGGCTCTGCTGATGCAAATGTTTACGCAATTGATTTGGAGAACGGGGCTAATGTGTGGGCTTACCGGACCGGTGATGCCGTTGAGGCAGCACCTTGTGTAATTAACGGCTCTGTATTCGTAGGTTCGTCAGATACTTTTCTGTATGCGCTTGATGCAAAAAGCGGCTCACTTAAGTGGAAATATAAGACCGATGGACAGATTCTTGGGGCTGCTAACTGGATGCGCTCTGCGGATGGTCAAAGGATTTGGATACTTGTGGGCAGCTATGACGGCAAATTGCATTGTGTGGATTCGACAGATGGGAAAGTTGTATGGACGTATAAAACGGGTAGCTATATCAATGGCTCTCCCGCAGTTGGTGAAGGTGTGACTGTTTTCGGAGGTTGTGACGCGTTGATTCATGTTGTGTCTTTGGCGGACGGTAATAGAAAAACACAGATTGATACCGGCTCATTTATTGCGGCTTCTGCAGCGCTTTTTGAGGGGCGTGTATATGTTGGAAATTACGATAATGTTTTCATCTGCGCCGACATTGCTTCCGGCAAAATTGTATGGAAATATACAGGAGGAGATTATCCCTTTTTTTCTTCACCCGCAGTTGGCGAGAACGTCGTTGTGTTTGGGGGACGGGATAAGCGAATCCATTGTGTAGGCTGCAACGACGGGGAAATAATCTGGAAGTTTCAGACGCTGGGTGAAGTTGACAGCTCACCTGTGATTTGTAGAGATAAAGTAGTTGTTTGCTCTGAGGATGGGCGACTTTATATGATTGGGCTTTCTGATGGAAACAAAATTTGGTCATATAATGTAGGCCAGCCCATTACTTCGTCACCAGCCGTTGCAAACGGGATGGTTGTTGTCGGCAGTGATGATGGTTATGTGTATGCATTTGGTGCCGAATGATAAAACCAGCGAAAGAAGATGGACAATAGGAAAACGGAAAACAGACAGCAGACAACAGGGGGCTGATTTCTGACTCCTGTTTGCTGTGCGGAGTCTATGAGAATGATTATGCTCGAACTTGTTAATATAGCAAAAAGTTATGAATCACCTGGTGATGCCGGTAGCGTTTGTGTTTTGAAAGATATAACACTGAGAGTTAAGAAAGGTCAATCTCTGGTGATTGTTGGGCCGTCGGGCAGCGGCAAGAGCACATTGCTGAATATTATTGGTGCTCTGGACCGTCCAACCGCAGGGGAGGTATTGTTTGACGGAAGAAGCCTCGCTGAACTGGATGATATTGAACTTGCGAGAATTCGTAACAGGGAAATCGGTTTTGTTTTCCAGTTGCATCATCTTTTACCTCAGTGCACAGTACTTGAAAATGTATTGGTTCCGACCCTTACAGATAAAGACCGCGTCTCGAAGCAAATGGCTCAGAAAAGGGCGGTTGAACTGCTGCAACGCGTTGGGCTTAAAGACTATTTGCTGCATCGGCCCGGCGAGCTTTCTGTGGGACAGAGGCAGCGAGTTGCGGTTGTCAGGGCTTTGATTAATAGGCCAAAGCTTTTGCTTGCTGATGAGCCAACGGGGTCGCTGGATGAGCAGACTTCGCAAAATATAGCTGAACTGCTTGTTGAGCTAAACCATAGTGAGCAGGTTACATTAATCGTTGTAACGCATTCGCTCAAACTCGCTGAGCGTATAGGTCAGGTGATGGAATTAAGCAATGGTGTGTTGAAAGATAAGCTGAGCCGGAAATGAGTTTGTTGAAACTTGTTAAAAGAAGTCTTTTTTTTTACCGGAGGACCAACCTCGGTGTGTTATTGGCTGTTGTTGTGGCTGCTGCTATTTTAACCGGCGCGCTGGTTGTGGGTGATTCGGTTCGCCATAGTCTTAAGATGATGGTGACAGCTCGTCTTGGGTCGACGCATCTTGCACTTGCAACGCAAAACAGGTTCTTCAGAGCCGAATTAGCAAATGAGTTGGCGTCAGAGCTTAATACGGCAATTGCGCCCGTGTTACAATTGCGAGGGCTTATTTCAGATGGAAGTGGTATCAGAAGAGTAAATAGAGTTGAGGTTCTTGGTGTTGATGAGCGTTTTTTTAACATTGGGGATGGAGGGAATCCTTTTGGTAATGGGTCCAGTGATGAGGTTGTTTTGAGTGAGCCGCTGGCGGAACGACTTAACATTACACCAGGCGATGAGATTGTGCTGCGAATTGAAAAGCCGGGTTTGATGTCACGGGATATGGCTCTAACACCCGATTCGGAT
Organism: uncultured Pirellulales bacterium; assembly: GCA_964440735.1. Classification (GTDB taxonomy): domain Bacteria; phylum Planctomycetota; class Phycisphaerae; order Sedimentisphaerales; family Anaerobacaceae; genus CAZBWE01. The sequence goes on along the minus strand of CAYTTK010000006.1, from coordinate 26,309 downwards.
TTGACGATTGCTTTTCGGCTTAAAGTTAAGGCGGTTGCAGGCCAATCTCAATTTGGCCGCTTCAACTTACAGGCCAACCAGGTTGCACCATTTAATGTTTTTGTGCCGTTGCAATGGTTACAGGAAAAGCTCGATTGCGGCGGCCAATGCAACCTGCTTTTAGCCGCTGGGGATGAAAAGAACAGTATAGCGACTGAAAGAGAAAGAGCGAACAAAGCAATAGAAAAATGTTGGCGGCTTGCTGATGCAGGTCTTGAGCTTCGTGAGTTGACCGACCAGGGTGTGCTTGAGATACGCAGCAGGCGGATATTTATTGATGAGTCTGTAAGTAAAGCAGCGATAGATGCGGCTGATGGTGCTGTTGGAGTTTTGACCTATTTTGTCAACGAATTACGTTTAGCTGACAAAACGACTCCCTATTCTATGGTGGCAGCTATGGAGCCATCGACCGATGCCAATGGTCTTATTCCAGCGGATATGAAAGATAATGAAATTCTGATAAACGAGTGGCTGGCCGAGGATCTTGGCGCGAGTGTTGGGGACGAGGTTGAAATCAGTTATTTTATCTTGAAGTCGATGAGAAAACTTGAGCAGAAAAAAACCAGTTTTAGGGTTCGCAAGATACTTCCTTTGGAAGGCCTGGCTGAGGACCCTGAATTAATGCCGGATTTTCCAGGTTTGGCGGATGTTGAAAATTGCAGAGATTGGGAGCCGGGTATTATAATCGACCTGAATAAAATACGCAGGCGCGACGAAGATTATTGGCAGCAGTATCGTGGCACACCAAAGGCCTTTGTCACCTTAAAGGCCGGTCAAGCTATTTGGGCTAATAGGTATGGAAATTTAACTGCGGTGCGCTACCCAGCGAGCAAGGTAGACAAGGAAGATATACCCGAAAAACTATTAAGTGGAGTTACCCCTGCCTCAGTGGGACTTTTCTTTCAACCCGTTCGTGAGCATGGTATGAAGGCAGGGGATGGAACAACTGATTTCGGCCAGCTTTTTTTGGGCTTTAGTATGTTTCTTATTATGGCTGCCTTAGTTTTGATGGGCCTTATTTTTGTATTTGGTGTTGAGAATCGCAGCGAACAGGTTGGAATGATGCTAGCGATAGGATTATCACCGAAGTTGATAATGAAGATGCTGTTTATCGAGGGTGGTGCATTGGCGTTTATTGGAGCAGTTGCGGGAACTGTTGTGGGGCTGCTTTATACTAAGACTATGATTTATGGGCTTGCGACTGTTTGGCGAGTTGCAGTAACCGGCTCGGAAATATATTTTTATGCAAGACCAACGACATTGCTTTTGGGAGTCTCAGCAACAATAGCTATTTCTCTTATTGGGATATGGCTTACTTTGCGTAAGCAGGTTTCCCGCCCTGCACGTGAGCTTCTTAGTGGGAATTTGAAATGGCAGTTTTTGGTAGCCGGAACTATATCGAAGGGCAAAGCTGGCTTATGGGTGGCATCAGTGTCGGTCATTGCTGCAATTTTATTGCTTACTCTGTTGGGCGGTGGTGGCAGTAGTTCCGTCTCGATTGCGTTTTTTGCGGCGGGGGCCTTGCTTTTGATTGCGGGACTTGGATTGGCGGCTGCTTTATTGAAGATGGTAGCTGGTAGTTGGAGCAGGCCTATGGTATCATTGGCTGGGTTGGGTTTGCGGAATTCAACAAGACGGAGAGGTCGAAGCCTGGTGGTCGTAGGATTACTTGCGTGCGGGATTTTCCTGGTTATTGCGGTTGGTGCAAATAGACATAATCCCTTAGCCGATGCTCAGAAACGAAATTCGGGCACAGGTGGATTTGCACTATATGGCGAGTCGGCTATAGGTATTTTGCATGATTTAAACAGTAAGGCCGGACGTCAATCAATGGCTCTTGATAACGGTGGACTTGAAGGTGTCAAAGTTGTTCAGTTGCGGGTGCACGATGGTGATGATGCAAGCTGCTTTAATTTGAATCGGGCACAGAAGCCGCGTTTGTTGGGGGTTCTGCCGGAACAATTGCAGATGCGAGGCGCTTTTAGATTCATTGATGTAATTAAAGGTGGCGGGAACGAAGATGCTTGGGCTTTGCTTAATCGTTACCTCGGCGAAGATGTGGTGCCGGCTGTTGGTGATTATCCAACTATTATCTGGGCACTTGGCAAATCCGTTGGCGATGAGCTTGAATATACTGATGAGAAAGGTCAGAGTTTTTGTCTGCGCATCATTGGGATGATAGATAGTTCAATATTGCAGGGAAGTTTGCTTATTGCGGAAAATGAGTTTGTTAAGCATTTTCCGTCAGAGGATGGCTACAGGATGTTTTTCATCGATGTGCCTGGAAATAAAGTTGATAGAGTGGTGGAAAGACTATCTGACAGGTTACAGGATTTCGGATTAGAACTTATACCGGCAAAGCAAAGATTGGCACAGTTTAATGCTGTTGAAAATACCTATCTATCGATATTTCAACTGCTTGGTGGCTTGGGGCTTATACTTGGTAGTATCGGCTTTGGACTTGTTGTTCTTCGCAATATGCTTGAGCGGCGGGGCGAGCTTGCAATGCTGCAGGCGGTAGGACTTGACAAGAAATCGCTTAAGAAGATGGTGTTTTACGAGCATTCGGGACTTGTGCTGTGCGGTTTGGTTTGTGGAGTAGTGGCAGCATTGATAGCCGTTGCTCCTGCGCTGGGAACACCTGGAGCTGATGTGCCGTATAATGCGCTGGCGTTGACGGTTTTAGCTATTGGGATAAGTGGTTTAGTATGGATTTGGGTTGCTACAGTATCTGCTCTTGGTGGGAAACTGCTTGAGGCGTTAAGGAACGAATAGTATTTTTTAGTTTTTAACAAGGAGCATATGCGGAAAACATTTGTTCCACAAATAATACCGGCCGTTTTGGTTATTGTAGGGGCGGTCTTAATTTACATACTGCTGAGAGGTGATGCTGCGGTGGAGCTTACGGAGCGTCTGTCCATTGTTGACAATGCACAACAAATGATTACGGATGGGGGTAGTGTTAAGAAGATTCGGGGTGAATTGGTTCAATTTGGTGGTGTGCCCTCGGATTTGCCCGGCGCCTGGCCGCGGTTCAGGGGGGTGAACTTCGATGCTATAAGCAAAGAGGACATTGTCCTTACGAGGAGTTGGCCTACGGATGGGCCAGGGGTCCTCTGGTCTGTCGAGGTAGGGGAAGGTTACGCCGGAGCAGCAGTTTTGGCGGGACGAGTGTATGTTTTGGATTACGACCGCGAGAAGCAGGCTGATGTGATTAGATGTTTGTCCCTTGAGGATGGACAGGATATTTGGCGATATTCTTATCCTGTCAAGGTCAAACGCAATCACGGTATGAGCCGAACGGTGCCTGCAATAACACAGAAATACGTTGTGACATTAGGGCCGAAGTGTCATGTTACCTGTCTCGATTCGATGACGGGACAATTTCAATGGATGCTGGATTTAGTGAAAGATTTTAAGGCAAAGGTTCCACCTTGGTATGCAGGGCAGTGCCCGCTTATAGATAATAGTAGGGCGATAATTGCGGTTGGTGGTGACTCGCTAATAATGGCTGTAGATTGTGCGACAGGCGAGATTATATGGCAAAGTCCCAACCCTCACGGCTGGGTGATGACGCATTCGTCCATAATGCCGACCGAGTTTGGGGGTGCACGTATGTATGTCTATTGTGCCAGTGGATGTGTTGTGGGAGTTTCGGCGGAGGATGGCAGAATCTTGTGGGAGAACACCGATTGGAAAATACGTGTTGCAAACGTTCCATCACCTGTAATCGCGGGTGACGGTCTTATTTTTCTTTCAGGAGGGTATAATTCCGGAAGTATGATGTTGCGGTTGGTTCAACAGAGCAACAGGATAATTACACAGGAGGTTTTTCGACTTGAACCGGAGGTGTTCGGCTCGCCACAACATACCCCAATCTTTCGCAGTGGCTATATTTACGGAGTCAGGCCGGATGGTCAATTGGTCTGTCTTAATCTGGATGGCCGGATTATGTGGACCAGCGGCAGTAATCATACTTTTGGGCTTGGTCCTTATACTATCGGCAACGGATTGATATATGTTATGAATGACACCGGCATATTGACGTTGGCAGAAGCGACGCCGGCTGGATATGTTCAGCTTGCTGAAGTGAAAGTGCTGGATGGGCCGGACTCGTGGGGACCTATGGCGATTGCATCCGGCAGATTAATTTTGCGTGATTTGACGAGAATGGTTTGTCTTGATATTGTTTCGCACCATTAGAGTGTTTGGCTCTAACCAGGTCGTTTGTTATAATGAACATTTATTAATTTTTGTTGTAGAAAAATATAAGGTGCCAATATGGACAGGCGATTGGGATTTGAAAATATTAAGACAGTAATCGGTGTGATTGTTGGCCTCGCTGTTATTATTGCTATTATAGCTGTGGTGCGGCTTGATACGACAGGCAAAAAGGGCAGCGGCCTTGGTGAAGAGTTCGTTTATGATGTTAACGAGCTAACAAAGATTGACCCAAATTTAATTTTATATGAAAAGTTGGGCCAACCGATAAGGACAGATTTCAATACTGCAAGGTCAATTGCTGTTGGTCCTGAGTATCGTATTTATATAGCCGGTGACCAGGCAATCCGGGTATTTACTGACAGTGGTAATTTGCTAAGCGAGATTAAACTGCCTTCTGCCCCACGATGTTTGGCAGTAGCCGATGATGGTAAGATTTATATTGGGATAAAGGATTATGTGGAAGTTTACGATAGTCAGGGCATGCGATTGGCAACCTGGCAAAGCTTGGGTGATAATGCAGTTTTAACGAGTATAGCTGTTTCAAAGGATGAGGTTTTTGTTGCTGATGCGGGCAACCGAATTGTTCTGTGTTTTGATACTACAGGCAATTTAATAAAACGTATTGGCCGGAAGGATAGTGATAAAAATATTCCGGGTTTTGTGATACCAAGTCCTTATTTTGACCTTGCAGTTGGTCGCGATGGGCTGTTGCGAGTAGTCAATCCCGGGAGGCATCGCATTGAAGCATATACGTTTGATGGTGACCTTGAGTTTTGGTGGGGCAAGTTTTCAACAGATTTGGAAGGTTTCTGCGGATGCTGCAACCCGGTCAATTTTGCAATTCTTGAAAATGAGAATTTTGTCACCTGTGAAAAGGGACTGATAAGGGTCAAAATTTACGATGCCGAGGGAGTTTTTGTTGGTGTGGTGGCTGGAGCGGAGCAATTGTTTAAAGGTGATATCTCATATGTTTGTTTGTTTCCGGAAGACTGTCAGTCAGGTGGTTTTGATGTGGCAGTTGACGCCGATGGACGGATTTTCGTGCTGGATACGATTCAGAATGTCGTGAGGATATTTACGAGGAAAAAAGCAGGATAATGGAAAGGAATTTTAAACAAATACAAAACCGCAGGCAATTGCTTATCGGCGTTTTACGATATGCTACTTTGGGATTACTTGGAGCGGCTGGTGGTTCTGTTGTTTCCAAAAGTCGCAGATTAGTGCGAGAGGGTAAATGTGTTAATGGCGGCATTTGTCGAAGCTGTGGGGATTTTGAGAAGTGCGAACTGCCTCAGGCATTGTCAGCAAAAGATGTACTGGCAAGGATTGATGATGGCGAAAAATGAGAATGATATTAACAGACGGCATTTTTTGAGAAACAGTCTCTGGGGTGGGTGTTTAGCTGGTCTTGGGGCTGTAGCTGGATTTTTGGGCAGCAAAGGCCGTAAGAAAGATACCGTCTGGCAAATCGACCCATACATCTGTATCGCGTGCGGTAACTGCGCTACATACTGTGTATTGGAAGAATCGGCAGTAAAGTGTGTGCATGCATATGCGATGTGTGGATACTGTAAAATCTGTTTTGGCTTTTTTGGACCGGAACCTCTTGAAATCAACGAGGGAGCGGAAAATCAGCTTTGTCCGACAGGGGCGATAAAACGCACCTTTGTGGAAGACCCTTATTACGAATACACAATAGATGAGTCACTGTGTATGGGTTGTGGCAAATGTGTCAAGGGCTGTAATACTTTTGGCAACGGGTCTCTATTTCTTCAGGTGCGGCACGACCGCTGTTTGAATTGTAACGAATGTTCGATTGCTGCGGCTTGTCCTTCAGGTGCGTTTAAGCGGGTTCCTGCGGACAGACCTTATCTGCTTAAGAGGGTGGACCACGCTTGATTGATGATGCGTTTTAATTATATCATAATTAGTATAGCTATTTTTTTGTTTTTGTGCAGTGTTGTATCAGCGGTAGAACGTTTTCCTCCCCCTGATTTTGTTGAAACCGGCCATGAAGTGCCAAGCCCTACCACCCCTCATCCACGTCAAAGTATCTATGAATATATAGATGCTATAGTGCTTTTGGTTGCGCTCGGATTATCTTCATATTTGGTTTTGAAGAAGCGCAACCGGCGGGCAATATTTGTTCTGATGGTTTTTTCATTGCTTTATTTTGGCTTCTGGCGGAAGGGCTGTGTCTGTTCAATTGGAGCAATTCAGAATTTTGCTTTGGCGATATTCGACCCTGATTATGCCGTGCCGATTGTAGTTGCAGTGTTTTTTCTGTTGCCGCTTGTATTTACGTTGTTTTTTGGCAGGACGTTTTGTGCTGCTGTATGTCCTCTGGGAGCAATACAGGATTTGGTGGTTTTGCATCCGGTCTCTTTACCGAAGTGGCTTGAAAATGGGCTGAGGTTGTTTGCGTATGTGTATCTGGGATTAGCTGTTTTGTTTGCGGCCACCGGCAGCGCTTTTGTGATATGCAGGTATGACCCGTTTATTTCGGTTTTCCGTTTGAGTGGAAACTTTAATATTTTGATACTCACTGCATGCATTCTGCTTATAGGTGTATTTATAGGTCGGCCCTATTGTCGGTTTGTTTGTCCATACGGTGTGATTCTCAGGCAGCTTTCGCGTATCTCAAAATGGCGTGTTACAATTACCCCTGATGAGTGCGTTAAGTGCCGTTTGTGTGAGGATTCATGTCCTTTCGGTGCTATTAGAGAACCGACGGCCCAGTGGTCAGTTCGCGATTATAAAAGAGGGGAAAAACGGCTGGCGTTTCTGCTTCTTCTATTACCTGTATTAATTTTTTCGGGAGGTTGGATAGGTTCCGGTCTTAAAAAGATGACATCCCGCATGCATGCAACGGTCAGATTAGCTGAGCGGGTATATTTAGAGCAAGCCGGTATAGTGGAAGGGACTACAGATGCCAGTGACGCCTTTAGAGCGACGGGCAAGGAAGCGAAAGAGCTTTATGCGGATGCTTCCGCTATCAAGGTTAAGTTTGGCACCGGTAGCTGGTTTTTTGGAGGTTTTATGGGGTTAGTGGTTGGGCTGAAGATTATTGTTCTTTCTGTAAGACGTGAAAAAACTGATTACGAGGCCGATAGGGCAAGCTGTCTTGCGTGTGGCCGATGTTTTGAATATTGCCCTAAAGAGCAGGGTAGACTAAAGAAAGCGAAAGCTGATGAAAATTCCTGCTGACAATAGTGCCAGGACAAACCCATGGTATGGAACCGCAGTGGCAACAGCCATTACTGGCGGGGTTTTTGCGGTTATTGTCTGCGGTCTTCTTGTTTTCAATTACGCTAAGAGTAGAATTGTTGAGCCGAAGCGAGAGGAAAAATTAGAGACCCTGAAAAGTAAATTGATTAATCGGCCCGGTGATGAGCAACTTATATCGCAGATTCGGCAGCTGGATTTGAAGATAAGGCGAGACAGGATTCGCAGGTGGGATTTTAACCGTAAAGGAAGCTGGATGCTTCTTGGCAGTATAGCAGTATTTCTGATTGGTCTTAAATCTGCGGATGCTTTCAAAAAAAAGTTACCGACACCGCAGTTATCCGGGGATAAGCGAGACGAGCAGATTCGTGAAGCAATGCTGGCGCGGTGGTCTGTAACTATTGGTTTAGTGATATTAGGTTCAGGAGCGTTATTTCTTGTAACCCGGCCGAGTATCGATTTTATCACAGTTGATATAGAAAGGACTTATTATCCTTCGATGGAAGAGATTAGCGGGAATTGGCCCCGCTTTCGCGGACCTGGTGGACTTGGAATAAGTGCCTATACAAACATTCCTACTAATTGGAACGGCAGAACAGGTGAAGGGATTTCCTGGAAAACTCTGGTGCCGCTTCCGGGACACAATTCACCGGTTGTCTGGGGCGACCGGGTTTTTCTCTCCGGTGCTGATGAAAATAAACGAGAAGTGTATTGCTTTGATGCGATTTCGGGTAAGCTTTTGTGGACGGGCAGTGTATCGAATATACAACAAAGTTCTGCCGAACCACTTGAAGTGATGGAGGATACTGGTTTTGCCGCACCTACTGTTGTGACAGATGGCCGGCGGGTTTACACCATTTTTGCAAATGGAGATGTAGGTTGTTTTGACTTTAATGGCAAACAAGTCTGGGTGATAAGTTTAGGTGTGCCTGATAGTGCATACGGTTACGCATCTTCACTTGCAATGTATCGTAATCTGCTTTTAATTCAATATGACCAGGCAAGCATCGAGGATGGAAAGTCTAAAGTGATAGCTTTGAACGGGCTTTCAGGTCAGACTGTGTGGCAGACGAATCGTCCGGTCGGAGGTTCATGGACATCACCGATAGTTGTTATGATTGGCGGTCAGTATCAGTTGATAACATGCGGCAATCCCTGGGTTATATCATATAATCCGGCAGATGGAGGTGAACTTTGGCGAGCGAAGTGTTTGGGGGGTGACATTGCACCATCATCTATATACGCCAATGGGTATATATTTGCCATAGAACCATACACTAAACTCGTAGCAATTAGGCCGGATGGTCAGGGTGATGTTACTCAAACACATATTGCATGGAGTATTGATGATGGAACTCCGGATATCTGCTCTCCAGTTAGTAATGGCGAATTGATTTTTTTGCTGACCTCAGATGGGATGCTTAACTGTTATAGTGTCGCAGATGGAACAAAGTTGTGGCAAGAGGATTTAAGAGAGAATTTTATGGCCTCGCCAAGCTTAGTTGGTGACTATGTCTATTTGCTAAGCGAGAAGGGGATTATGTTTATTATTGAGGCAGCAGCAGAATATAAAGAGGTAAATAGATGTGAGCTGGGTGAGAAATGCCACGCAACACCGGCTTTTATGGACGGTCGCATCTTTATTCGAGGTCTGGAAAATCTATACTGCATAATAAATGAGAACTGATGGATGAACTGGATTTGACATTTGTGGACCAGAGCATTGAAAGAATCGGCTCTGGCCGGGAAAAAGTGCTTGAGATATTGCAGGCCATCCAGGGCCACTTTGGTTATTTGCCGAAGGAAGCGCTTGAGCGAGTATGTGATTTGACGGAGATTACCCCCACGGCAATTGCCGGCGTTTCGACTTTTTATAACCAGTTCAGGCATCGTCCGGCTGGCCGATATACAATTCGGGTGTGCATCGGGACAGCGTGTCATGTCAAAGGTGGTGGACAGATTTATGACGCCTTTAAGAGGCATCTAAACATCCCTGAGCAAGAGGATACGGACCCAGCTAAAATGTTTACCGTTGAGAAGGTAGCTTGTCTGGGATGCTGCATGCTTGCTCCGGTAATACAGATTGATGATATTGCATATGGGCATCTTACCGGAGACCAGGTTCCGGTGGTCCTGAGGGATTTTATCGAACGACAGGAGGCATACGCTCGGCGGTCGGATAAGCTGGGCTATGTAAAAGAAGGTAAAGACCTTGGCGAAATCCGCATATGTCTTGATTCAAGTTGTGTAGCCAGTGGAAGTGCCAGGGTATATGATGCGTTAATGAAGGCCGTTGAAGAAACTGCTGCTCCGGCTGTAGTCAAAAGTGTGGGCTGTTCAGGGATGTCGTTTTTAGCGCCGCTTGTGGAGGTAGTTTTGACTGACGGGGCCTCATTTCGCTATGCAGGGATTCAGCCTGCCGATGCCAGAGCTATCGTGTTAAGGCACTTCAAACCAAGGCGAATTGGACGCAAAATCACCAGTATTGTCTCTACAAGTCTGGATAAGATATTTACTGATAGTGCCTGGCAGCCTGTAACACGTTATTCAGTAGATGTAAGAGACCAGCCGATTAAAGGTTTTTTAGACAAACAGGAACACATTGCTACCGAGCACTGTGGATGCATTGACCCTGTAGACCTTGATGAATATGTGCAGAGTGATGGATTCGTGGCATTGCAAAAGTGTGTAAATAAGCTCAGCCCTGAAGAGGTTATCTGCGAGATTGAACGCAGTGGGCTTCGCGGAAGAGGAGGTGCCGGTTATCTGACGAATCTTAAATGGTCTGCCGTATATGATAGTAGGACTGAGAAGAAATACATAATTTGCAATGGTGATGAAGGTGACCCCGGTGCTTTTATGGATAGGATGCTAATGGAGTCTTATCCATACCGTATTATTGAAGGTATGGCGATAGCTGCATATTCGGTCGGTGCTGATGAGGGCTATCTTTATATTCGCGCAGAGTATCCTCTTGCAATCAAGCGAATAAATTTCGCCCTGCAGCAGTGTCAGCAGCGTGGTTTTCTCGGCGATAATATTCTTGGTAGTAATTTTTCGCTACATCTAAAAGTTGTAGTAGGAGCTGGTGCATTTGTGTGCGGTGAGGAGACCGCACTGATTGCGAGTATAGAAGGACGACGGGGTATGCCTCGTCTGCGCCCTCCATATCCAGCCAGGAGCGGACTGTGGGGAAAACCAACACTTATTAACAACGTCGAGACCTATGCTGTAGTGCCGTGGATTATGAGAAATGGCTCTGAAAATTTTGCCAAATTAGGCACAGACAACAGCAATGGGACGAAAGTTTTTGCTCTGGCAGGAAAGGTGGCCAATGGGGGTCTTGTTGAGGTGCCGATGGGTATTTCCATCCGGGAAATTATAGAGGATATCGGCGGAGGAATTGCAGGAGAATTGCGGTTAAAGGCGGTGCAAATAGGGGGACCGTCAGGAGGGTGTATTCCTGCGGAACTGTCGAATGTTTCTGTGGAATATGAAACTCTAAATGATATCGGGGCTATGATGGGTTCAGGCGGAATGGTGGCGCTGGATGAATCAGACTGTATGGTTGACATCGCAAGGTATTTCCTGGAGTTTACGCAGAACCAGTCTTGCGGCAAGTGCACCTTCTGTAGAATAGGCACACGAAGGATGCTGGATATTCTTGAACGGTTGTGCACAGGGCAAGGCAAAAAGGGAGATATCGAAGAGTTGGAGCACTTAGCTCATATGGTTAAAAAGGCAAGTCTGTGTGGGCTTGGAAAAACAGCTCCCAATCCCGTTCTTTCGACTATCAAATACTTTCGTAACGAATATGAAGCTCATCTTGAAGGGCGTTGCCCTGCTAAAAAATGCAAGGCACTAATTACATATTCGGTGACAGATGATTGTATCGGTTGCACCTTGTGTGCTCAGCATTGTCCATCTGATGCTATTGAGATGAATCCCTATGAAAAACATGAAATTGACCCGGAGAAATGCATCCGCTGCGGGACGTGTAAGAGTGTATGTCCGTCAGATGCTATTAAGGTTGAATGACAATGCCGAAACTGGTTATAGATAATCGCGAGGTTGAAGTTGATAAAGGCGCTACGATTCTTGATGCTTCCGAAAAACTCGGGATAGAAATTCCCACAATGTGTTTTTTAAAAGGTCATAAAGCTTCGACCAGTTGTATGCTTTGTGTGGTCAAAGTTGATGGTTTAAGTGGTCTCACACCTGCCTGCGGAACTATCGCTGAAGATGGCATGCAGGTGCAGAGCAATTCTGAAGAAGTCCGGCAGGCAAGAAGAATGGCTTTAGAATTGCTCTTGAGCGACCATCTTGGGGACTGTATGGGACCCTGTCAGGTAGCTTGTCCTGCACGGATGAATATTCCGTTGATGATTCGACAGATTGCTGCTGGCAAATTTCATGATGCGATTATAACTATTAAGAAAGATATTGCATTGCCGGCGGTGCTTGGACGGATTTGTCCCGCGCCTTGCGAAAGAGTGTGCAGACGGGCGGTGTTTGATGAGGCGGTTTCGATTTGCCTTTTGAAACGATATGTGGCTGATGTTGATTTGCAATCTGAAAGTCCATATTTGCCGGTTTGCAGGCCAGGTCAGGATAAACGTGTGGCGATTATTGGCGCCGGGCCTGCTGGATTAGCTGCTGCATATTATCTGCAGCAGGATGGATTCAATTGCACAATTTTTGATGAGCATGAAAAGCCAGGTGGCATGCTGCGTTATGCAGTTTCACAAAAACAGCTTCCGAGTGATGTTCTGGATAAGGAGATTGCTTTGATTGAGAAGCTGGGCGCAAAGTTTCAGGGCAAGACACGAATAGGGACAAATTTATCGATGGAAGATTTGCGCAGAGATTTTGATGCTGTATTTGTAGCGACAGGTGTTTTGAAGCCGGGCGATGCGGAGTGTCTGGGTCTTGAGACCGGCCCAAATGGCATTTCTATAAACAACGATACCTGTGAAACCAATCTTCCGGGTGTGTTTGCAGGCGGGGATGCCGTGCGAAAAAGGAAATTAACCGTTCGAGCGGTGGCGGATGGAAAGGAGGCAGCTGTCTCTATTACTCAGTATTTGTCTGGCCAGAGAGTAACAGGAGCAACTAAACCATTTAACACGCATATTGGTAAGCTCAATGATGGTGAAATAGAAAGTTTTATGGCAGGTGTTAATAAAACTCCACGAATAAAGCTATCAAAGAAAGATTCTGGGTTTACTGATGGGCAAGCCTTCGAAGAAGCGACTCGTTGTCTGCATTGTGATTGCCGAAAGACCGAAAGCTGCAAGTTAAGACAGTATGCCCAGGAGTATCAGGCAAGGCCAGGACGATACAAAGGCCAGCGCCGCGCATTTATCCAGGAACTCCAGCACCCGGATGTAATTTATGAGCCGGGCAAGTGTATAGACTGTGGGCTTTGTATTCAGATTGCTTCTGATGCCGGCGAAAAACTTGGATTGACATTTATAGGCCGAGGATTTGACGTTCGGGTCGCAGTGCCTTTCAACCGCTCTATTGCTGATGGCCTTAAACACACTGCAAAAAAATGTGTAGAGGCCTGCACAACAGGGGCACTTGCATTCAAGGACAAAGTTTTGGCGTCTAAATAACGGATTTTTGGCGTTTTGTAAATCTGTCATTTCTTAAATAGGATTGACATTCAGTTCAGAATTTAGTACAAATTCAATTGTTAATATGATCTTTTTAAGAGAAGCTACGGAGTCTTGAATGAAAGTCGAAAATCATATTTTTATATTGTTTTTGCTAATAGTATGCCTGACTGGTTTATATGGCGTTGCTAAGGCAGATGATTGGCCTAATTGGCGGGGACCAAATCACGATGGCGTATCGAAAGAGACGGGCTGGATTACAAAGTGGCCTGAAGGCGGACCAAAGGTATTGTGGGAGATTTCAATTGGAACTGGATTTTCTTCGATGGCTGTAAGTGATGGCCGGGTCTATGCAATGGGCAACATAGATGATAAAGATATACTATATTGCTTCGAGGCCGACACGGGCAAGCAGATATGGAAGAAATCTTATCAGTGCCCTTTGTTTGCCAAATCCCATGAAGGAGGCCCTGCCGCTACACCAACTATAGATGGCGATGAAGTTTATACCTTCAGTAAAAATGGCGATTGTTTACGTTTCAAAGCAGCAACAGGGGATATAGTCTGGCATAAAAATATAAACAAGGAATTAGGGCTTAAACACCCAAAGTGGTATTTCGCCAGCTCACCGTTTATAGCGGACAATTTAGTTATTTTTAATGCTGGTACTTCAGGTGTTGCTCTCAATAAATTTGACGGAAGTTTGGTATGGAAAAACGGCGAAGGCCCGGCTGGCTATGCCACCGCTGTACCTTTTAATATAGGTAATAAAAAATGTGTGGTTCTTTTAACTGCCAAAGAGCTTGTAGGCCTGAAAGTGACCACGGGGAAGCAGATATGGAAATTACCCTGGGTAACAGATTATGATGAAAATATTGCGAATCCTATTATTTCAGGTGATACAGTGTTTGTTTCTTCCGGCTTCAACAAAGGTTGTGCACTTTTGAAGATGAAAGAGGGTAGTATCACCGAGCTCTGGCGCAATAAGAATATGAGCAATCACTGCAGCAGCAGCGTGCTGTGGCAGGGGTACATATACGGTTTTAATGGTCAGGTTGGTGGGGGTGGTAAACTCACGTGTCTGGATTTCGAGACCGGTGAAACCAGATGGTCTCAGAGAGGAATGGGTACAGGCACCCTTATGGCTGCCGGAGGAAAACTGGTTATCCTTAGCGAAAGAGGTAAACTTGTAATTGCAGAGGCATCGCCGGAAGGGTTCAAGGAGCTCTCATCGGCACAGATACTGACCGGCAAGTGCTGGACAGCTCCGGTTCTGGCAAACGGCAGAATCTATGCTCGCAATGCCGCAGGCCGGTTGGTTTGTGTTGATGTCAGGCCAAAGGCATTGGCTGCTTTGGAGCAATGAGCAGAGAAATATCAGACAACAACGGAGTTTGTGAAGACGGCTAACCTATGCGTAAATACTCATATATTCAGGAGTTTATCAATAACCTTCCCTACATAGCGATGACAGTGCTGGGAGCGGCAGTTTTCGTTGTGGGCTTTGAGAGTTTGGTATGGCGATGGATAGCAGCCGGTGCATATCTGCTTTATGGCGTAATAGGGGTATTATGGATAATGATATTTGTATGTCCCTATTGTGGGTATTGGAATACAAGGGCCTGTCCTTGTGGATATGGACGAATAGCTGCAAAGCTCAAAGAAAAAAAAGATAATGGTTGCTTCACTGAGAAATTCAAAAAGCACATACCTGTGATTGTGCCGTTGTGGTTTATACCATTGTTGGCTGGTGCGGTTCTTGCCATACGGAACTTTTCTTGGTTACTGTTGGTTCTTCTTGTTGTGTTTATTCTCGATGCGTTTGTGGTCTTGCCACTTCTTTCGACCAAACATAGCTGCAAGGAATGTCCTCAAAGAGATTTATGTCCCTGGATGAAGCACAAAGAGGTGCCTTATTAGGGCTGTTTTAACGATGAGCAGCAAAAGAATTCGTTAATAGTTGCGTTTGAGGTTGTTCTAAAAATCTTTGCGGGGAAATAGAAACATTTGTTGCATACCGTAATTTTTTAGGATATTATCAAAGTTCAGATAATATTGTAGTTTTTTAGTCAGCGGTCAGCGAGATGAAAATATGGCTGGTATAAATTTGCCAAAACAAGTTATAAAACGAGATGGCTCACTTGTTAAATTTAACAAAGCAAAAATTCAGTATGCAATTGAAAGGGCTGCTTTTGAGGTTTTGCAGGATAGAGCTGAAGCTGTGAGCATCTCTAACAGGGTGACCGAAGAGGTGATTAAAAAAATACAGCTCGAACGTCAAAAAGGCGCCCCCGGCGTTGAGGCAATCCAGGACACTATTGAAACTGTTTTGATGAGCGAGGGCTACAGTCATGTAGCAAAGAGTTACATTCTTCATAGAGAAAAGCGAAGTCAGATTCGATTTGCCAAGTCTGCTCTGGGATTGACCGATGATTTGAAACTGCCGGTCAATACGATGGAGGTCTTAAAACGAAGGTATCTTCTCAAGGATGATAGCCAAAATATCATTGAAACACCGAGCGAGCTTTTCAGAAGGGTTGCGCATAATGTCGCCGAGGCTGAGGATAATTTCAAATCCCGTTATAGCACGGAGGATATTGAAGAAAAGTTTTATCAGATGATGCGGAATTTGGAGTTTATGCCGAACTCTCCGACTTTGATGAATGCGGGGACTTCGCTTGGCCAGCTTTCGGCTTGCTTCTGTTTGCCCATAGAAGATTCTATGGAAGGGATATTTGGTGCCCTTAGCAATATGGCTAAGATTCATCAGACCGGTGGAGGGACGGGGTTTAGCTTTTCGAATCTAAGGCCGAAATCGGATATCGTTGGAACGACTAAAGGTCAGGCATCCGGGCCTGTGTCGTTTATGAGCATATTTGACCAGGCGACGGGCGTTATCGTCCAGGGTGGTAGGAGAAGGGGGGCGAATATGGGTATCTTGCGCTGTGACCACCCCGACATCATTGATTTTATTGAGGCGAAGACACAGGTGGGAAAATTCAGCAATTTTAATCTGTCGGTAGGTGCTACTGATAGATTTATGCGGGCAGTCAAAGAAAATAGAGACTTTGCCTTGATTAATCCACGAACTAAACAAAAGGTCAGAAATGTAAAAGCAAGGGCTTTATTCGACCTGATAGTCAACGCTGCCTGGCGGACTGGTGACCCCGGGTTGGTATTTCTCGATGAGATAAACAGGCGGAATCCTACGCCTGAGATAGGGCAGATTGAGGCGACCAATCCCTGCGGAGAGCTGCCATTGTTACCCTATGAGAGCTGTAACTTAGCTTCGATAAATCTTGCTAAGATGGTAAAAAATAATTCGGTGGATTGGAAAAAACTAAAGGACTCGGTTCGGTGGGGAGTCAGATTTCTGGATGATGTGATTGAGGTGAACAATTTCCCGTTGGAGCAGATAAGACAGATTACGCTGGCGAATAGAAAAATTGGTCTTGGTGTGATGGGCTTTGCAGATATGCTCATAAAGCTTGGAATTGCTTATGATTCTCAACAGGCGGTTAATTTTGCCAAGAAACTTATGCGTTTTATACACAAAGAATCCCTCGATGCGTCAGTTGCACTTGCCAGGAACAGAGGTGTTTTTCCTAATTTCGCCAGGTCGATTTACACAAGGGATAAGTTGCGGCTGCGTAATGCCACGGTAAATACAATAGCACCGACAGGTACTATAAGCATCATAGCAGGATGTTCCAGTGGCATTGAGCCTTTATTTGCCATAAGCTTTGTGCGGAATGTCTTATCGGGTTCAAAGCTTTTTGAAGTCAATCCATTATTTGAGGAGGTTGCCAATAAAAGAAAAATTTACAGGATGGGGATTCTTTCAGAGATTGCCAAGCAGGGCTCTTTGCAAAAAATAAAAGAGATTCCGAAGGATGTAAAGAAGGTGTTTGTTACGGCGTTTGATATAAAGCCGGCTGAGCATCTTCAGATTCAGGCAGCGTTTCAGAAATACACGGATAATGCTGTTTCAAAAACCATAAATTTGCCCGGTGATGCAACTGTTGAGGATGTTAGAGATATTTATTTGGAAGCTTTCAGGTTGAAATGTAAGGGGATTACTGTTTATAGATATGGCTCCAAACCTGAGCAGGTGCTATCTTTTAGTTATAGCGAGAAAGCGAGGGGCGCAATCACCGGGGAGCTTGTTACTGCTGGTTCCGAGTATTCAGGCGGGTGCCTGGCTGGTATATGCGTGTTCTAAACAGGATGATTGTTTAGGGCACATCGAGCTATGCGGATTGATTCATATAGCTTCGGGGTTATGGTAGTCGGTGGCATCGAATACCAGACGGATTTGATTGTCTTTCCGGACAGAGTCAAGTCAAACTGGTGGCGTAAGCAAGGCCATACCCTGGCTATAGAAGACCTTGATGATGTTTTTGATTTTAAGCCGGAAGTGTTAATTGTGGGCAAAGGTATTTCAGGGGTCATGCAGATACCTGACTCAACTGTAGAGGCACTTCAAGAAAAAGGCATAGAGCTTATCGCGGAAAACACCGGTCAGGCATGGCAGCTCTTTAATGAGCTACTTCAAAAAGGCAAAAAAGCAGTTGGTGCTTTTCATCTTACCTGTTAATCCTCGTTTTATCCTTTGATACAGATTAGGGGCATTAGCTTGGCTATTTTGCGGGATAGATTTGCATTATGTGCTACTTCTACAACGGAGCTTACATCTTTATATGCACCTGGTGCCTCTTCCGCTATGCCTCGGAAAGATGGACTGCGAACTTGGATACCCTGTAGTGCCAGGTTCTTGACCACGTCTCTGCCGTGCCACTGTCGAGTTGCTTGGGTTCGACTCATACTACGGCCGGCACCGTGACAGGAGGAGCCGAATGATAAAGACATACTTTCAATAGTGCCAGCTAATATATAAGAAGCAGTCCCCATAGTGCCTCCGATTAGAACCGGTTGACCGGTGTCACGAAATTCCGAAGCCAGTGTCGGTTCACCCGGCCCGAATGAACGTGTTGCTCCTTTGCGATGGACAAAAAGCCGCTTTTGTTTACCGTTAACAATGTGCGTTTCTTCCTTACAAGTGTTGTGCGATACGTCATAGAGCAGTTTAATTTCGGCTTTGGGAAATAAACCAGACAAGACCTTTCTAACCAGTTCGGTAAGAACCTGTCTGTTTGCGAGGGCGCAATTGATTGCTGCTCTCATTGCGCCGAGATATTGCTTACCTACCGGAGAGTTGATAGGCGCATAGGCCAGCTCACGGTCGGCCAGTTCTGTGCCCTGCTCTTTTGCGGTGGTTACCATTTTTTTCTGGAATTCTGTTGCAATTTGATGGCCCAATCCGCGGGAGCCACAATGTATGCTGATTGTAATTTGACCTTTTTGTAAGCCAAAAGTCCGGGCGATTTTATCGTCGAAAATTTCGGTGATGTGCTGAACCTCAAGATAGTGATTGCCTGAGCCGAGGGTGCCGACTTCGTTCCGCTGGCGTTTTTTGGCCTCGTTCGATACGTATTGTGGATTGGCGCCGGCAGCACGACCTTGCTCTTCAATGTGTGCGAGTTCTTCAGAAGTTCCGTATCCACGCTCGACAGCCCAACGTGCACCCCCGACCAGCATGTCGTCCATTTCGCTTTGATTAAGCAGTAGTTTTCCTGTGCTGCCTACCCCTGCTGGTATTTTTTGAGCAAGCAGGTCGGCGAGTTTATTTTTTATAGGTTCTATGTCATTGATGGTCAAATCGGTCAGCAGTGTGCGCACGCCGCATGATATATCAAAGCCGACACCGCCAGCCGAAACCACACCGTCTTCGTTTGGGTCGAACGCTGCCACCCCTCCTATCGGAAAGCCATAGCCCCAATGCGCATCGGGCATCACATAGCAGGCCTTAACGATACCGGGCAAACCAGCCACATTAACGGCCTGCTCTCGAACCTTATTATCCATTTCTTTGATAAGTGTTTCGTCAGCGTAAATTATAACAGGGGCGCGCATTTTACCAGCCGGCTCGATGAGCCATTGATAGTCTGATTGTCTTTTGAGATTTTTTAGTTCCATCTTATCTTATACTCCTGTGGATTCGTACTGTTCTCCATTAGTGGCATAAGTCTTTAAGTGAATCACACATCCACAATACATTGTGCTATCCAGGTTCCATTATCATCTTGTTGAACACTTAAACCTGAATAAGTAGCGGCCTTAACTTCCACAGCAGGGTGGTGCCTTGAGATGTCCATCTTTTGACCCCAGGCAGTGGCACTTAATCTGTTTTGGTCTATATGAATGTCAAAACGGCTAAACAGCATTTTATATATGTCCATTTCATAAAGCAAGCCATTAAGCCAGTCGAGCAGTAAAAGTTCATCGTCAGGGGCTTGGCAGGTTATTTTCACCTTTTGTTTGGGTTCAACTTTATCGATGTTTGTAATGACTGCAGTTAATGCTAAAGCTGCCTGTTCAAAGGCCTGTTTCTTTGTTGAGCCCAGACCGCGTATGCCTATATCGGCCTGATGCGGAAAATGCTCCCAATATGGCTTTTTTATCTTGTCCTGCATACGAAACTGCACCGTTGTTATGACGCTTTTATTTTTTCGTCGATTATCGAACGCCTGTGTTTTGCTGACATAGCTACACTATTCTAACAATCGCTTTGTGAGCTTCAATGGAAAGGTTCAACCAGCGCTGGATAATTTGCTTCAAATCGGGATTAATTTCTTGTGAGAATAACAAGTTTTTTTCAACAAAGGACTGAAATACAACGTTTTTCACTGGGCCCGCAAGGATTCGAACCTTGGACCAATGGATTATGAGTCCACTGCTCTACCGCTGAGCTACGGGCCCTGATTCAACAGATACTTTACATTACAGATATAAATATTGCAAGAAAATTCAGAATGACTCCGACATTTTAACCTTGCGCTGGAGTATCATCCGCAAAATATACAAGATAAGTTTTAATCTTCCCAAAAAAGTGTGTAAGTTAGCGGCATTATTAAAGGTTTTCTTGAACGAACTTTACTGCGTTATTAAAGATTGTCATTCCGTCAGCATCTTGAATCTGTCGTCCGTCGTTTCTTGTCCCTCGTCTTGTCCAGTGTGGGTGCTGGGTCGGCCGAACATGTCTTTCCGGATGCGGCATAAGCCCCATTACCCTGCCGGTCGAGTCTGTAAGTCCTGCTATTGAATCAACCGAGCCATTTGGATTAACCGGATACTCACCTTCTTTGCCATTTTCATCTACATACTTAAATGCAATTTGTTTCTCATCTTTCAATTTTTTAAGTGTTTTCTCGTCTCGAGTTACAACTTTGCCCTCGGCGTGTGCAACCGGCAGATAGATTTGTCTGCCCGGCTCGATGGAAATGCACTTGTCGGTTTGCGGGGAAAGATACACCCATCTATCCTCAAATTTGCCGCTGTCATTATAAGTTATCGTAACTTCCTGCTGGCGACCGCTTGAATTACCCGGCAGAATCCCCGCCTTGACCAGCACCTGAAAACCGTTGCAGATTCCAAGCACCAATTTGCCGTCATCGATAAATTTTTGTATCGGTTCGTAAAGATGATGTATGATTTGATTTGCCAGGATTTTGCCTGCAGCTACATCGTCGCCGTAGCTGAAACCTCCGGGAATAACTAATATCTGATACTTGTCCAGCGAACCTTTGTCGGCAATAAGCTGGTTAACGTGTATTCGCTCTGCTTTAGCCCCGGCCATCTCGAGTGCGTACTCTGTTTCCACATCGCAGTTTATACCTGCCGCACGAAGAACTATTGACTTTATCTCAGTCATTTATTCCCTCTGTTTTTAATTTATGTGTTTGCCGTTTTAT
>CAYTTK010000006.1:0-5382 GCA_964440735.1 uncultured Pirellulales bacterium | reverse complement strand
AAGTGCATACTCGGTCTCCATATCGCAATTTATCCCCGCTGCTCGTAAAACTATCGCGTTCACCCCGTTAGAAACTTTTCCCTTAGTCATGTTATCATCCCGTTTTTCACCCCATTAAACATATATAGCGGCTATCCCGTTACTAACAGAACTTCTAACGGGGTTCACCTGTGTCATATTTGTCTCTTGTTCCTACCAATCGAGCGGTTTTTGCCACGCCTGTTTTAATGGATCGATATCGGCCTCGATAATTTTCCTGCCGTCTTCTGATTTTATGATAAGCATTTTTTCTTCTGTAACTTTTCCAATTTGCCCAAAGGGCTGATTCAACATCAGCTTCACAAATGCATCGTAGTTTTCCGGCTCAACTTCCAAGATGTATCGGGAGTTTGATTCGCTAAATAGTTGTGTATCCACTCGCGAGCAATCTCTGCTTTTTGGTAGACCTCGCAAATCCGCTTCTATACCGAGTCTGCCTGCAAAAGCCATCTCCGCCAGTGCTACAGCCAGCCCTCCCTCCGAGCAGTCGTGACAACTGGCTATAAGACCCTTGGCTATCGCAGTGGATATTTTTTCAGCAATCCTCGGAGCTGTTTCAAGGTCGACCTTCGGAACGTTAGCTCCAAGCTGGCTGTTAATTCTGTAATAATGTGAGCCACCCAATTCGTTTTTGGTTTCACCTACCACAAATAGTAAATTGCCCGCCTTCTTTGCATCCATCGTTACGCATTTATTGACGTCATCGACTATTGATATCGCACTTATCAAGAGTGTCGATGGTATGGAGATTTGCCTTCCGTCTTCACAGGAGAATTCATTATTAAGCGAATCCTTGCCGGAGATAAACGGTGTCTCAAAAGCCATTGCACCATCATAGCAGGCTTGGGCTGCTCGAACTAATGGGCCGAAAGTCTCTGGCTTTGTGCAGTTACCCCAGCAGAAATTGTCCAGAAGTGCGATTCTATCAAATCGTCCACCCACACATATCAAGTTTCTAATCGCCTCGTCGATACCGACCAGAGCCATCCAATAAGGGTCTATGTCACCATAAAGCGGATTCATTCCGCAGCTTATAGCGAGACCTTTATCCGAATTAAACTTGGGTTTTACCACTGCTGCGTCGCTCGGACCATCGTTGTTTATGCCCGTCAAAGGCTTAATAACGGAACCACCCTGAACCTCGTGGTCGTATTGACGAATTACCCATTCCTTGCTGGCAACATTATAAGATGAAAGAATCCGTAAAAGTTCATCATTATAATTATCCTTTTCAGCTATGCTTGGCTCAGCAAGTTCCGGAGTTTTCCAGACCGCCTTACGGGAGTATTTGGGGACACCATCGTGCAGGAAATCCATATCGAGTTCGCCTACTAATTGGCCGTTGTATCGCAGTCGCAGCTTTTTATCGTTTGTGAATTTACCTATTACTGTTGACTCGACATTTTCAGAATCAAAAATCTGCTTTATTGCTTTCAGATTTTCCGGCTTGACCGCTATGACCATTCTTTCTTGTGCTTCGCTAATCCAGATTTCGGAATAGTTTAAACCGGCATATTTCAGCGGGGCTTTTTCCAGATTGACTTCTACACCGAGCTCTTTGCCCATTTCTCCCACTGCGCTGCTTAATCCGCCGGCTCCGCAATCGGTGATTGCCTCATATAAGCCGGCTTCATTTGCCTGAACCAATACGTCTAACATTTTCTTTTCCATTATTGGATTGCCTATCTGAACAGCGTGGGAAAAGATTGTTTCGTACTCGTGAGTTATTTCGCCGCTTGAAAAGGTTGCTCCGTGTATTCCATCTCTGCCTGTTCGCCCGCCAACTACAATAATCAGATTGTCGCTTTGTGGGTTCTTAAAGCATTTATTTTTATCAATAAAGCCGATATTACCACAATACACCAACGGATTAGCAAGATATCTATCATCGAAGTAAATTGCGCCGTTTACTGTTGGTATTCCCATTCTGTTGCCGTAATCGCGTACACCAGCCACCACGCCCTTCATAATCCTTCTTGGATGCAGAACTCCTTTAGGGATATCCTGCAGCTTTTTGTCTGGCGGCCCGAAACAGAATATATCTGTGTTGGCAATAGGTCGTGCACCCAGGCCGGTTCCCATCGGGTCGCGAATTACTCCGCCGATACCCGTAGCTGAACCGCCATAAGGGTCGAGAGCCGAGGGACGATTATGGGTTTCAACCTTGAAACATATCGCCGTATCCTCGTCAAATTCCACTACCCCGGCATTGTCGGCAAAGACGGATATACACCATTTTTTGTTGAGTTGTTTGGTAGCTTTGAAAACGGTTTCTTTTAGCAGATTATCAAAGTGTGTCTGCCCACCATTAATTGACATATCCACAGAGCTTTTGAGCGTTTTGTGGACGCAGTGCTCACTCCAGGTCTGGGCCAGTGTTTCCAGTTCAACATCTGTGGGTTCTCTGCCAAGCTGCTTGTAGTATTTTTGGATAGTTTGCATCTCGACCAGATTTAAAAACAGGTCTTTTTCTTTACTTAGAGCTACTAATCCATCGTCGTCAAGCTCACATATTGGCCAGTGCACTATCTTCAGCTCGTATGGTTTGAGGTGTGGGCTTGGGGGTTCAGCTTCGTTGCCGATAACACAATCTTCAATGCAGTCATTTGCCAGAATTTTCTTTGCAATTGTATCTGTTTGCTTTGTTGTAATATCGCCCAGCAGAACATACTTTCGGGCGGTCCGAACGTTGTTGGCAATAACGCCCATATCGGCCAGCGCCGCCATTACCGATTCTGCAACCGGGTCGGTAACTCCGCTTTTTAGATGCACCTCGATTAGCGTTGCCTTTGCAAGTCCAGCCGGAGGTCCACTTCTGCCTATATAATATTCTTCGCAAACCGGGTCAGACAAAAGCTCTTGCGCAACACGCTTGGCCAAATCCTTATCGAAGCCTGCCACAATCAGAAAGACTGTAGCCGACTGAACTGCTTCAACGGAGCTAATACCTAACTCTCTGATATCTTCCAAAACGCTTTTACCGCGAACGTCGGCAAAGCCCGGCTTATTAAAAACCTCAAAACGCCATTGTTTCACGTTAATATTTCCTTCCTTCCGTCATTGCGAGGCCGTAGGCCGAAGCAATCTTAAATCGACAAGCGCAAATCGCAAATTGCTTTGCCCGCATTATAGATATTGCCTCTGTGCCCGTCAAGAAATAACCCATGTTTTCATTAGACACGGATTAACAAGGATTACCACTGATTTCGATTATTGCAAATTATAACTTGCTGTTTTTGACAAAAAATGGTATAATGTCATAGAAGAATAGAAAAGTTTCTAATGCGGTTTGGTACAGTATGTGGAATTGCAATGGGTATATCTCCTTTCGCAAAAATTAACAATAGCATCTTACAGTGGTCGAGAGAAACGTCAGGTTTGGACGTTGACAATGCTGCCAAAAGAGTTGGAGTTAAATCCAAACAACTTCAGGACTGGGAAGATGGGCTTTCATATCCAAGAGTAAAACAGCTCAGAAAACTAGCCAAGGCATACATGCGTCCAATTGGATTTTTCTTTCTCTCTGAACTTCCTGAAGAACCCGAAAGAATAAAGGATTTTCGTAAAATTCCCGACATGCTTCAAGAGGAAATATCACCAGCTCTTAGGTTTGAAATTCGGCTTGCCTTGGAAAGAAGGGTAGAGGCTCTAGAAATAGCAACTGATTTAGGAGAAGAAACAAAAGTTATTGGATACAGTATTGGTCTCAGGGATAACGCTGAGCATGTGGCGGAAAAGATACGAAATATTCTGAAGATTACTACTGCTATTCAGTATAAATGGAAGACCAAAAGAGAAGCTTTCAATTTTTGGCGTAGCGCACTTGAAAGACTAGGCGTACTCATATTTCAAACAGGGGTAAAACTTAATCTTATTGTACTCCCTCAAGAAGCAAGGGGCTTTTCTATATCCGAACAACCATTTCCAGTAATTGTTGTTAACGGAAAAGATCATCCTACTGCTAGGTGCTTTACATTAATACATGAATTTGCTCATATTTTGTTGCATGATGGGGGTCTGTGTGATTTGCATAACCCATTTACTGCGAGGTCGGAGATAGATCGCACAGAAGTATTTTGCAATCGAGTTGCTGGTTCTGTTTTGGTACCTAAAGATAATTTGCTGGATCATGAAGTAGTTAGAAATCATGGTAGCGACCCTGTTTGGAGCGATCAAGAACTTAGTGAGCTTGCGCAAACGTTTTGGGTTAGTTGGGAAGTTATACTGCGACGATTGCTTACGTTTAATCGTACGACTCGAGATTATTATCAGCGTTGGCGAGAAGATAGGAATGATATGTTCCCAGGGAGTGAAGATCGGCGTGACACAGATATAAGGATTCCAATGTGGACTCGTGTAATAATTAAAAATGGAAAACTATTTCCCCGTCTTGTTTTTAGAGCGTTAAGGAACAATTATCTTACAACTTTTGAAGCTTCAGAGATGTTGGATGCAGGCCCTCATCGCCTTGTAGATATAGAAAACGCGGTGTTCTAATTTATGTCTGATTATTATTGTATAGATACTTCTGCAATTTTTGATGCTTGGCTTGAAATGTATCGTCCAGCATCGTTCATAACATTTTGGAACCGAATTGATGAAATAATCGAATCTGGTGGATTAATATCTTCTGAAGAAGTAAGGCAAGAGATTAAACATCCTGAAGATTTAGTATCTTGGGCAAAGGATCGTGATGTTTTATTTCACGAATTGGATGAGGAGATACAATCCGAGTTAACTTATGTATTAAATGATCTATCACAGATAATGAAGGAAAGAGGACTAAAATTTATTGCCAAAGATTTAAAGGCTGACCCCGTAGTTGTCGCCTTGGCTAAGTTAAAGTCACGAACTGTGATTTCACATGAAAGCCCGCATGGAGACCAAGGAAGACCAAAGATACCTGATTTATGCAGATTATATAATATTCGGTGTATAAAACTTCCTGATTTTATTGAAGAGCAGGGTTGGACATTTTAATCATGTTCTATTATATGAAGTAATGCGTTCAACTGAAAAAATCAGAGTCTTTGCCAATCTTGGAAAGGCCTGAAAATTCTTAAATTTTCCTTAGAAATCGGTGTAAATCCGTGTTAATCCGTGGCTAATTCCTTTGTGTCTTTGTGCCTTCGTGGCTAAAAATTAAAACACCATCGCGCAGCGATACCACAACTCTACACTCTTGTCCCGCCATAGTTTTAACGATAGCGGATTACATTCTTGTCCTCCGAAGCTTCAGCGAAGGAAGATTGAACTTTTAACTCCCTATCTCCGTGTCCATCCGCGGTTAGAATCCAGTCAGCTTAAATATAAGTCAGCTTGTCTGACTTTGCCTGCCCTGCG
>CAYTTK010000005.1:12924-43105 GCA_964440735.1 uncultured Pirellulales bacterium | reverse complement strand
GAAGCATATTTATCACATCAACCTTTTCGATAACCTCGTCGAGCGAATAGCTTACACTGACCGGCAGTTTGCTTACCTGTGCCGGTATAAGCGTGGGTGGACCGACAAATATCACTTCGGCGCCGAGTTTCGTCATCGCCCACATATCGCTGCGGGCAACGCGCGAATGTGCAATATCGCCGACAATCGCTATCTTCAGGCCATCGAGGGTTCCTTTGATTTTGCGAATAGTATAGGCATCCAGAAGCCCTTGCGTGGGGTGCTCACAGAATCCATCACCGGCATTGACCACACAGGCGTTGATATTCCTGCTCAGTAACTTCGCTGCACCGCCGGCACTGTGGCGAATTACAACAATATCAATCCCCATCGCCTCCAGATTTCTGGCCGTATCCAAGAGTGTCTCTCCCTTGCTGACGGAGCTGGTTTTTTGGGTGAATTCTATGACGTCTGCACTCAATCTGTTCGCCGCAAGGGTAAAGCTGTTGCGTGTACGTGTGCTGTCCTCGAAGAATAAGTTTACTACGACCTTGCCGCGTAAAGGCGGTGCTTTTTTTACCGAACGGGTGCTTATCTGCTCAAAACCCCTGGCTGTGTCAAGAATATATGTAATCTCCTCGGCGCTTAATTCTCGCAGCCCGAGTAAGTGTTTGTGATACCACTTGAACTGCTTATTTTTTCTTTTCAACGCCATAGCATTGTATATCTTAACTCGTTATTCGATGACGACCTCTTCTTTGCCATCTGACTCAGTGAGAAAGACCTGCACTAATTGCTCCGGTGCAGCGTCAGCTTTGTATCCGGTATAGTCGGCTTGTATCGGAAATTCTCTGCCAGCTCTATCAACAAGGACCGCTAATTTTACCGCCTTGGGTCTGCCTAAGTCTATAAGGGCATCCATCGCTGCACGTGCCGAGCGACCTGTGTATAGAACATCATCCACCAGGATAATAATTTTATCATCTACATCAAAGCCGATTTCCGTGGTTCGAACACGCGGTTGCTTAGTACCCTGAGGCGAGTTGAGGTCGTCGCGGTAAAGCGTAATGTCCAGGGTCCCACAGGGAACGTCTTTACTTAATTTCTTCGATAGTTGGCTTGATAACCTATGGGCAAGAACTTCCCCTCTACTGCGAATACCGATTACAGCGATGTCAAACTCGGGCGGGATTTCTGATACAATACTGCTTGTCAGCTTGTTGAGGATTCCTTCAATTTGCTTGGGATTTAGAATTACTTTCATATTTGCAGCAAACCTCTCATAGTGATAAGCTACGAAATCGATATTAGTATAGCAATTGTGCCCAGTAAAGGCAAGATTTCTTTTGACAAGCTTCTTTTAATATCAAAATGTCGCTTCTGACAGTGGTTGCTGTCCTTGTAATTTAATGAGCTTCAAATATACTTGTAACACCTGATATTTCTATTGTTGCCGGGCCGCTAAATGGTATTTTGAGAAGTCTCTGGCACGAATCGTGAGTAAAATCGCTACCCTCCAATAAAGCAGTTCCATTCATTTTAACAGTATCGAATTTCCGGCAATATACTTCCAAAGTTCCATCATACCCTAAGTCACCGAATCGTATGTTTACCAGACCATCGCCTGACATTGAGCAGCTAATCGGCTGAACCTGGTCGCCGGTATAGTAATTGAACGTATTACTCTTGTTATTACAGGGAAAGAACTCTATCCTTAGATACGGGAACCAGTTTTCAGTCCAGTTATTATTGGATTTAAGGATATCACCACGGGGTATAATAGCCCCGGCTCGAGCAAACAGAGGAATCACGTCGATTGGAGCATCTGTAGTTACGGTGAGCGGTCCTGCATATACAGTATTTTTGTCGTTATAATCCAGCCATTTGCCGGCCGGCAGATAAACATTACGATCAGTTGCTCCTTGGGTAATTACGGGTGCAACGAGAACCTCCGGCCCATAGAGATATTCGTCCCACATATCGTAAAGTTTGCTGTCGCCGGGATAGGCAAAATTTAGCTGCCGCATCACCGGCATACCAGTCTGGTGTGCAATGTACATGCACGATTTAGTGTAGGGAATCAAATCATGGTGGTCCTGGCACTGCTTGCGTGCAATATCAATCAGATTCGGTTCTTTGTTATGTGGGTAATCATCGTCATACCATACGGTTCGATTTGGGTCAATGTGAACCTCCATCATTGTGCAAAATGTGCTGAACTGGAACCAGCGTGCAAATATTTCCTTATCAGGATGAATGTAAAAACCACCGGTATCTGTTCCGAAATAGGGAAAGTTGATAGCACCACATCTAAGACCGTTTTTAATCGAGCGTGCTAAGCCTTCGTAATTGCCTGGTATATCTCCGTTCCAAATACCCACGTATTTTCGTGATTTATCGAAGCAATTCCGTGCGTGTATCAAATAATCGCTTCCATACCGGTCCATTTGACTCTCAGCCGCCATTTTATTGAATAAATACACATTCTCGTTCTCTACCCAGATTGGATGTTCGCCCTGATGGCCCCTGTCGATTTTATAGCCCTTGATTCCCATAGCTGTAAAAATATCGAGATAATTCTTAAACCAGTTATATGCATTCGGATTGCGCATATCTGCAGCCGGCTTTTCATTACAACCGGGGAAGAAGTAGCCGTGAGCGTCACCTTCGTTCTTCAGCGTGTTTTCGCATCGATTCGCAATCCAGATTATTAATTCGTATCCTTTTTCATTGAGGTAATTGACCATCCCCTGTGCATCCGGAAATCCTTTGCTTGATGAGTCAAATTCCCTTTCACCCCATCCCCATTCTCCAGGAGTAAAAGGCCTGTCAATCCATATAGTCGATGCGGGAATCTGGTAGTATTGTAAATGATTGGCTGTGGCCTCTACATTATCCTGCGCACTATCGATTGTTCGTTCTGCCACCAAATCGTAGTGCCCCATATCGAAATACTCTTCATCTCTCCACCAGATTGAATCGAATGCCCAGTCCGGTGGCATCCACGGGGGACCCGCCAGTTGATTATAACTTTTTAGAATTTCGCCATACGATGGCCCATAAATTACGTAATATGCTAATCGCCCCTCGTCAAAATCAAAGCTGGTCCTGCCGTTTTTGGCTATCAAATAATGACCAAGAGCTACGGTATCGACATAGATACCGTATTTTCCGCTGGTCACATAAAAAGGCGCCCGGGCATTGTCATCCGGTTCTCCCGGAAAACCAATCAAATCCTCATCGGCTCTACGATTATCGATATGTCCGCCTTGAGGCCTTTCCCAGATGCCATAGTAATGCTCGCCATGGTCAATAAATTCCTCCTTGATATTTGTGGCAGTGCCATCGTTGCATGTCAAAAGCACCTTCACAACTTTAGGATTCTCAAGCGAGAACTTCACGTGCCCCGTCGCTGTCGTACCGGCAAGAACGAGGTCTGCCTCCAGAATGGAGCCGGAGGATGTTATGTTATAAGCGCTCTTGGCAGAGTAGCTGTTGCCGTCCAGCTTAAATGTTGTTTTTTGCTGACAAAGCAATGTCTGGCCGCTTGATTTCTCAATAATGGTATAAGAATAGGGATTTTTGGTTAGTATTATCCTCAGTGCCGTTGATTCTAAAATATAGTTCTCCTTCTCACTATGGCCCGATTTGGTAGAAATGCTGCATGAGACGGTGATTAGCAGTGAGAGTACAAGAAGCCAATAAATCATAGTTTTTAGTTTTTTATTATTGATTTGAGTCATAGATTTTACCCCTTGTCATTATGAGCCGATAATCTTGTGGTAAAAAAGCTTTTAATATTTTACGGTTACTGGACCATCCTGAATGATGATTCTTATGTAAACCTATAACCAAATACCGCCGAAGTATTTTCGTTAGAATAACGGTTAAACCAGGTTAAGTCCAGCTTCTAAATCAGGATTTCTACGAAGCCGTTTTGAATACTAAAAAAAGCTGTTTTTAACAAAAAGCAGACAGATAATCTTCTTGATAGTCGAGCGTTTTTTTGCTATTATATAGTTAGGAGTTCGGTGCGACTTTGAGTCTTTGGTTTTCGCTCCGAACCTCGGAGTATAGGATGGAGCAACCTGATAAAAAGATAATCAACTTGTTCCTAACGGCTTTTATGGCGGCTTTGTTAGCGTTTACAAGCGCTGCAGCTGAAGGTCTGCAGGTGCAGCCGCAGGGCCTAAATCAAGCTGGAATTTATGCCCTAAGACAGATAGAACCTGGTTTAACTGGTTCCGGTGTAAAATTTGCCATCATCTGTCGAAGCATCACTTATATCAACGGCGAGCCGCAAAATGACTACCGCCCTAATATAAAGCATAACTGTTTTGAGGTCGGACGATTTGACTTTCACGACCATGCCGAACTGCCAGCAGGCATCTCATCTCACTCGACAGCCATTTGCTCTATATTGCTTGGAAAAGACCCCAACGCATTTAACCCACAATTGGGTCAATTTTATTTTCAGGGTGCGGCACCTGATGCACGAGCCGATGTCTATGAATTCTGGCATTTCCTGATTGATAATTTGCTCTCATACACACCGCCGGATGTTGATATTATAGTTGCCGGCTTTGGCAGCCAATTTGAAGACTGGTGGACAAGGGGCATTGAATCATTGGCAGAACACCACGGTCAAATCATCGTGGCTGGTATAGGTAACGGCTTAAATGCAAAAGACCCCATCCTTTATCCCGGCGCAGGGGCAAATGCTATCGGCGTCGGAGTGCTTGCTTCGGTAGATACCAAAAATCTTGCTACTAATCTAGCCCGTTTTGCTCTGGCCTATCCGGAGCATTCAAGTTTCGGGCCAACCGCAGATGGACGATGCAAGCCTGACATCGTTGCTCCCGGCAACCTGCTGGCAGCTGATACAAACGAGCACAATCGCTATGAACCAACCGGCGATTGGTCGAGTTTCTCAACACCAACTGTAGCTGGGGCAATCGGTCTGCTTGTTCAAAAAGCCAAGCAGGACCCAAACTTCAGCCTCTCTATTTCACCAGAGGGTGGAAACTGTGTAGTTAAAGCTATTTTGCTAAATTCAGCAATGAAGCTGCCTTTCTGGCATAAAGGCCGGCTTTCGACCGATGACGACCATCTTGCCCCGCTGGATTATATTCAGGGAGCAGGTATGTTAAACACCGTCGGCGCCTATAGACATTTAATCGCTGGTCAAGGTAAACCCGGCGTTGTTCCGACCACCGGCTGGGATTTAAACCTCCTGGATAAAAGCGAAAATCCACAAAATATCTACAAAATAACCCTATCAAAACCAACGAATAGAATTATTTCTGCTACCGTTGTCTGGAACAGGCATTACAACAGTGCTTATCCTTTCGGTCCGGTGCCTGAAAAGGATGCCAATCTTCGGCTTGAGTTCTGGGCCGTAGACCCAAATAACCCTGACAACGATTATCTGCTCGATTACAGCGACAGCATAGTTGACAATGTTGAACACATTTATGCCGCTGCAGATGCTAACCGTATCAATTACGAAATTATTGTTTCATATAGCGATGTTAACAAACCAGATGAAACGACCGCCAATCAGCGCTACGGCCTGGCCTGGAATGTGAGCACTAAGCAGAAAGATGACAGTATTTTTTGGTATGACCTGAACGCCGATGGTATTGTTAATGAATCCGATATTGGAATTATGCTCAACAATATACTGGCCATTAATAAACCGAATGAAAGTTATCTACTCGGTGATATCAATACCGATGGAGCAATCGACGTTAATGATTTAAAAGGCTTTATGGAAAAAATAAACCTTAAAGCCGACTGGTACACAGAATAATTCATGGCTAATGCCTCGTGGTTTGTGATTCGAGATTATTCCTCTTTCGTGCTTCGTGGCGAAGGAGCTTCCACCCTCCGTAGCAAAGCTACTGCGGAGAGCGTGTCGCTACTTCGCAGAGTAGCACAAGGCCATTTTTAGCATGGTCTAATTACCGTTCAAAATCTGGCATTAATAGGCGACCGCCCTAATCATATCAACATTTGCATCTTCATTATAATGTGACATCTTTGCCCTGAATCTAATCTTAAGGCCGCTTATGCCGTTCAGACCAATACTAACATTATGCCACGTGTTTTCCGGGTCCACATTTCCTCTTAAACGCGCCTTTTCAATCCAACTGCTACCTCCATCAGTAGATACGTCAAAGGCAATGTGTTCCCTGCTATCCAGACCCCTCTCGATAAACCAGAAGAAGTTAATAGTGGCATTTGTCTTTCCCTGCAAATCTATATTGTTAGAGATTAACTGGGCATCGTTAGCCCTACCATCAACTTCGACAGAACGGCTGCCATCTGTCGCTCTTTGCGACGAGCGGAACCAGTCATTTTGAGAATCCTGTGTCCAGTTGCCCAGGCCGGTTTCGAAGCTATCAGAAAATACTTCTATCTCGGCAAGCTCTTCGCTAACTGTTACAGTAGCTGTATCCTGATTTGTAGCATTTCCATTGTCGGTTACTGTTAGAGTAACGGTATATGTCCCTGCGGTTGAGTAAGTATGAGAAGCAGTCATACCAACTGCATCCTCTGAAACACCATTTGAGGCATCAAAATCCCAACTATAGCTAACGATGCTGCCATCAGGGTCTGAAGAGCCGAAGCCATCGAAATTAACCGATTGGCCTACCAGAGCCTCTTTGTCAGAACTGGCATTAGCTGTGGGTGACTGATTAGGTACGATATTCACTATTACGGTGTCTGTTCCAGTCGCGCCCTCATTGTCGGTAACGGTTAAGGTCACATTGTGTGTTCCTACTGCAAAGTCATAACTGATAACTTTGCCCGTCCCTATGGATGAACCATCTTCACTCCACTCATAGGAAGATATATCACCATCCGGGTCATAAGAACCGGAGCCATCTAAGGTAATGGTTTCTGAATCGCTGCCATCGGCATCAGAGGCGGTCTGGTCAGGTCCAGCATCAGCTACCGGAGAATCGTTTGTATTATCAACTATGATACTGATTGAATCACTGGCAATCTGAGAAGCCGTGTCAACAGCAGAAGCGGTTATTGTGTATGCGCTATCATCTACAGTTGTAGTATCCCAATTAACACTGTAAGGAGACGCTGTATCTGTTCCAATCAAATTCGAATCATAGTAGAAATCAACCTGGGCGACTCCAATGTCGTCGGTGGCATCAGCAGTTATAGTAACAATTCCAGAAACCGTATCACCATCTGCAGGTGCAGTTATGTTGACAGCAGGTGGATTATCAACCGGTCCCGATGTCCATTGAAGAGTAGCAAAGGCATCCACACGTCCCCAGCCATACTCTTCGTCCCAGCCAGCAGGGCCTTTATCTACAGCCGTATCCTGTAACGCCTGACGTACGTCTTCTGGAGTGGTCGCCACACCTTTGGATATTAATAGAGCTGCCACGCCGCTTACGTGTGGGGCAGCGCAGGAGGTGCCTGTATAAAACCAATATCCCCAATCACCTGTGCTATTGCCAAAGGTTTGTTGCAAAACGCCATCCATATACCCATCTCCATTTCTATCTTCGGTATCCCCTCCAGGAGCTACTAACTCAAGCTCCGTTCCGTATTGCGAATAATCTGCTCTTTCATCGCCAGAATGGACCGCACCAACGGCTATAACCTCCGGATAAGCCGCTGGGAGACTAACTATATCCACTTCATCATTTCCCGATGAGGCCACTAAAACGCACCCTCTATTATAAGCGTATTGGACTGCTTCTGTAACAGCCGGTATATCCTCCGGCGCAATGTCCAGTGAGAATCCCAGGCTCATATTGATAACCTTTGCGCCGTTATCAGCGGCAAAAGTAATACCGTTAGCTAATGAATCCACTGTTCCTGAGCCAGAGCTACCCAAAACTTTAACCGGCATTATGGAACAATTAAAAGCAATTCCGGAGCAACCCAAATTATTATTTGTGCTCTGAGCAATGGTGCCGGTAATGTGAGTCCCGTGGCCTTCGTCATCGTTAGGGTGTTCATCGTTGTTAATAAAATCATACCCGGGGACAAAAGAAGTCTGGGCTAAGTCCGGAGCTTTGTAATAATGTCTTCTCCACCTGCGAATTCTTTCGGTGTAATCTTCGTATGCAACCCCTGTATCCACGACTGCAACCACTATGCTGGGGTCTCCGGTTTCTAAACCCCAGGCCTGCTCCATACCAATCAGGGGAAAGTGCCATTGGTAAGAATAAAACTGGTCATTGGGGACAAAAAATGCCCTACAAACATAATTAGGTCTGGCGTACTCCACATTTGGGTTTTTCGAATAAGCTGCAGCCAGGTCAAATATATTCTTTCTTTTTGCCGCTTTTAACCTTCTAAATCCAATCCATCTATTTCTGGATATTTGGTGTACTCCATGCCGCAAGTTTACCTCTTCTATGGCCTGTTCCGAAATCCCTGCCTTGAATTTAACGATTAGCTCGTCAGGTTTGTACCACTGCATCGGTTTGGATACCGCCTTATGGAATATTTTCTCCTGTGCGCCAGCAACTGTAGCTAATGCTAAAAAAACCGACAAAATAACTATTAAGAACGCTAAATTACAAAAAATACACTTACTTTTCATGATTTGACCTCCCTGGAAGATATCCACCTTCACAAGCTTTTGTGCACTTGTTACTTCTGCCCTAAACATACTATCTACTTTTTTCGGAAAATACAAGAACTTTCTGTTAATGTATTGCTGTAAATAGGTAAAATAATCTACCAAACCAGCATATATTTACTCGTTTGACAATAACAAAACCAGCCACTATGTTCCCACAAAGCCGATAAATTTTATGTTGCTTATTTTCGTAAAAAGTTGTATAAAGGGTGTTTCGCAATGTGGGGAGTGCATTAAGTCCCCTGAGGCAACCATAGTGGTTGTTCCTGCAAAACATAAAGTTTTTGATTTATGGAAGGTCAATAAGCTATGAAACGTAAAATGGTTACAATAGACGGTAATGCTGTTGCGTCTTATGTAGCTCACGCAACGAACGAAGTAATTGCAATATATCCAATTACTCCCAGCTCATCTATGGGAGAAATTGCTGATGAAAGGACGGCAAAAGGCCTGCCAAATATCTGGGGAACGCTTCCCTCGGTTACAGAGATGCAATCAGAAGCCGGAGCAGCCGCGGCTGTTCACGGAGCATTGGCAACCGGAGCTTTAACGACGACTTTCACGGCCTCGCAGGGACTTTTGTTGATGATTCCCAATATGTATAAGATAGCCGGAGAGCTATTGCCAACCGTCTTCCATATATCGGCTCGCTCACTGGCCTGTCAGGCATTATCGATATTCGGCGACCATTCCGACGTGATGGCCTGCCGCGAGACCGGTTTTGGTATGCTTTGCTCCTGCAGTATTCAGGAAGTTATGGATTTTGCGCTTATTGCTCAGCAGGCCACCCTGGCCTCTCAGGTGCCATTTTTGCATTTCTTCGACGGTTTTAGAACAAGTCACGAGGTTCAAAAAATCGAAGAGCTGACACTTGATGATATGCGTACAATGATTGATGATAAACTTGTAGCCAAGCATAAAGCCAGGGCGCTGACGCCGGACAGGCCTCAGATTTCCGGCACCGCACAGAATCCTGATATTTATTTCCAGGGCAGAGAGACAGTAAATAAATACTATTTAGCTACACCGCAGATTGTTCAGGAAACGATGGACAAGTTCGCAAAGCTCGTTGGGCGCAGTTATCATCTGTTTGATTATGTCGGTGCCGATGATGCCGAAAAAGTCATCATTATTATGGGTTCGGGCGCAGATACAGCCCATGAGACAGTGGAGTATCTGGTATCCAAAGGGGAAAAAGTTGGCGTTCTAAAGGTGCGACTTTACAGGCCTTTCAGTAGAGAGCACTTTATTGCCGCCTTGCCAAAATCTGTTAAGAAAATCGCGGTTCTTGATAGAACAAAAGAACCGGGTTCACTCGGCGAGCCGTTATACCTGGATGTTCGCACCGCTGTTGGTGAAGCGATGGGCTTGGGCAAAAGTCCGTTTGAAGAATATCCGCTGATTGTCGGAGGCCGATACGGACTGGGGTCAAAAGACTTTACCCCTGCAATGGTAAAGGCGGTATTTGATAACCTCGATTCTAAAAAACCCAAAAATGGCTTTACCGTAGGTATCATCGACGACGTAACAAATACCAGCTTGGAAGTTGACGAATCCTTCGATATCCCCAGCAGGGGGCTTTTTCGCGGAATGTTTTATGGCCTCGGCGCAGATGGAACAGTAGGGGCAAACAGAAACTCAATAAAAATCATCGGCGAGTTAACCGACAATTACGCCCAGGGCTATTTTGTATATGATTCGAGAAAAGCCGGGGCCATGACAACATCGCACTTGAGATTCGGAAAGCAAGTTGTTCGACGGCCTTATCTGATAACCAAGGCTGATTTTATTGCGTGTCATAATCCGAGCTTTTTAGAAAAGTACGATATGCTCTCGATAGCGCGCGAGGGAGCCACCTTTTTGCTAACCAGTATGCACAACAAAGACGAAGTCTGGGATACTTTGCCGCAGGAAGTCCAGAAGCAAATAATTGACAAGAAGCTGGAGTTCTATGTCATCGATGCGATTTCACTTGCTCAGGAGCTTGGCCTGGGGCCGAGAATCAACGTGATTATGCAGACCGCATTTTTCAAGATAGCCAATATCATTCCGATCGATACCGCTGTTAAAGCTATCAAGGATGCAATCAAATATACCTACGGCAAAAAAGGTGAAAAAATAGTCCAAATGAATAATGCGGCTGTCGATAGTGCCCTTGAGAAAGTTTACAAAGTTAAAGTCCCTGACAAAGTAACCAGCAAGATAAAGATGCACCCACCTGTGCCTGATGATGCTCCGGATTTTGTCAAAGAGGTTACCGGAGAGCTTATAGCATTTCGCGGGGACAAAGTACCCGTGAGCAAGCTGCCGACTGACGGTAAATTTCCAAGCGGAACAACCCAATATGAAAAACGCAATATTGCCGTAAATATTCCCCATTGGGAGCCGGATATATGTATTCAATGCGGGACCTGCTCTTTGGTTTGCCCGCATGCCGCTATAAGAATAAAGGCATACGGTGAAAAACACCTCAAAGATGCCCCAAAAATGTTCAAAAGTGCAGATGCAAAAGGTAAGGATTACGCTGGCATGAAATTTACCGTGCAGGTAGCACCGGAAGACTGCACCGGCTGTGGGGCCTGCGTCGCAAGATGTCCGGCTGAAGAAAAAGATGAAAACAAAAAGCCAACAGGCCGAAAGGCAATCAATATGGCACTGCAGGAGCCGCTGAGAGAACAGGAACGCGAGAATTATAAATATTTCCTTTCAATTACAAATACAGACCCAAAGCTTTTCAAACCCGACACTGTAAAGGGCAGTCAGCTAATTCAGCCTTTATTTGAGTATTCCGGTGCCTGTGCCGGCTGCGGTGAAACGCCATACGTAAAACTGCTGACACAATTATTTGGAGACAGGGCTTACATTGGAAATGCGACCGGCTGCTCATCTATCTACGGCGGCAATCTGCCAACAACACCCTATACGAAAAGAGAAGACGGCAGGGGGCCAACCTGGAGTAACAGCTTATTCGAGGATAGTGCTGAGTTTGCAATGGGTATGCGGCTAACAGTTAACAAATTTAAAGAACGTTCTCTTTGGTTATTAGGGAAGGTTATAGACAAGGGCTGTATCGATGCAAAACTGGCAGAAGAAATCAGAACTGCTGCACTGGCAAATGAGCCGCATCAAGATGCTATTGAGCAGCAGCGGGGGCGAGTGGATAAACTCAAAGAGCAGTGCAAGAAAAGCAACTGTCCGGAATGCAAGCAATTGCTGGATATTGCAGATTATCTTGTTCGAAAATCCGTCTGGGCCCTTGGTGGTGATGGATGGGCCTACGATATTGGATATGGCGGCCTGGACCACGTGCTGGCCAGCGGGACAGATGTTAATATGCTCGTTTTAGACACGGAAGTATATTCCAATACCGGCGGACAGATGTCAAAATCCACCCCGAGAGCAGCGGTGGCAAAATTTGCGGCAGCAGGTAAGCCTGCTCCTAAAAAAGACCTTGGCCTCTTGGCTATGACGTATGGCAACATCTATGCAGCTAAAGTTGCTATGGGTGCAAATCCCAATCAGACAGTAAAGGCCTTTGTCGAGGCAGAAGCGTATCCCGGGCCTTCGCTTATAATTGCATATGCCCATTGCATCGCTCACGGCTATAATCTGGTCGCAGGTTACGAGCATCAAAAACAGGCGGTCAATAGTGGCTACTGGCCTTTGTACAGATTCAACCCACAACTGAAAGAGCAGGGCAAAAATCCATTGCAGCTTGATTCGAGGCCGCCAACATTTGATTTCGAAGAATATGTCTACAGCGAGAATCGCTATAGAACACTAAAACAATCCAAACCAGAGGCGGCGGCTGAATTACTCAAACTTGCCA
Source organism: uncultured Pirellulales bacterium (assembly GCA_964440735.1). Taxonomy (GTDB): domain Bacteria; phylum Planctomycetota; class Phycisphaerae; order Sedimentisphaerales; family Anaerobacaceae; genus CAZBWE01. The sequence continues at coordinate 30,674 of CAYTTK010000005.1, read as the reverse complement.
AAACCGATGCGCTCCAGAAGTATGCTTTAATGGAGCAACTTTCAAAATTAACGTGTGGGCAAAAACAAGAGGAATTGTCGAGCCAGATACAAGACGCGAAAATCAAACCGCAGAAAAGTCAAAATGATTAATCAGGTTTCAAAAGCAATCTTTTTGTTTCTCGTGACAATCTATGTTGTGGCTGGCTGTGAAAAACAACATAAAGAAGTTGTGCCGGTGCCACTTTACGAGCGTGTGCTTGACCCTAATTTTGTTATTCCGGATTATGCATCCGGTGCTATTAAATCGACCGGTGGCAAGCAAGCCTGGGCGAAAGTAAAAAAACTTGAGTTTGACTGCGTGGTCACATTTTACCAGCCGGATGACAGTTTCTACCTGACAGAGCATCACTACGTGATTCAACCATGGACAAATTCCATTCGTATTACTGCTCAGGAGCCGCTGGACAAGTTCGTCTGGCAACTATCAGAAGGTCAATTTACTGTGCTGGAAGGAGTCAAACAAAATGACATATTCCCGGTCGCAGGATTTTATCGTGATTTCGCAGAAACAATTCTGACTATAGTAACAGCTCCGATACGTTTCTTAGATGAAAAAGCTGCCTTTGCCAAATTGCAAAGCTTAGTCAAACAAGAGGGATTCTGGTATCAACCCATTCAGAGGACGATTCGTCACAGCGATACAGTTGATATCTCCGAACCTGTAAAACCATATTGGTCCGAGGTGATTTTCTACCAAAACAAAGAAAATTCTTTGGTTGATACAATTTTATTCGCTAACAGCGGCGAAAATAAGTTCTTAGCAGTTCGGGGATATGACTACACCGAGTTTGATAAGAAAGGCATCGGTGTTCCTACTAAAATAGAGGTTTTTAGAACAGATGCGCGCGGGGTTTCTAAACAGCTTCTGGCTGAAATCAATTTCAAGTAGAACCTGTCAAACAAATAAAACGTAAAAAATAATGATGGCCGTTGTTAAAAGAGCCTGTTTATTTTTGAAATCCTTTTCAAAGTTTTGTTTGCAAGTTAGGTTTACAAGCAATGCAAATCGGTATCATAACTCAATATTTGAATCAAGTATTTCTTGATTTCTGGGGTACTATAGCTGAAATGTCACCCTATTTGTTGTTTGGTTTTTTCATAGCAGGAATTCTATCGATACTAATATCACAGAACTTTGTGGAAAGACATCTGGGTGGCAGGGGGATATGGTCTGTGTTGAAGGCATCGCTTTTCGGTATTCCATTGCCTCTGTGTTCGTGCGGTGTTATTCCGGTATCAATGTCATTACATAAACATGGAGCTAGCAAAGGTTCAACAATATCATTTCTACTATCAACACCTCAAACTGGCGTTGATAGTATCCTTGTGACTTTAAGTATTCTTGGCCCTGTCTTTGCTATATTTAGGCCAGTTTTGGCTTTTGTAACCGGCGTTGTTGGCGGAAGCGTCGTTAATTTGTTAGGTCAAGATTCTGAAAATAAAAACCAGCAGCCATCAAAATGCACAGATGAGTGTTGCGAAAGCACGGATAAAAAAAGAAAAATCTTTAGAGTATTAAAATACGGTTTTATTACACTTCCACGTGACATAGGCAAAGCAATGTTAGTCGGGTTGGTGATTGCCGCAACTATTTCGGTAATCGTTCCGGATGATTTTCTTGCTGAAAAGCTGTTGGGTACCGGCCTTTTCGCCATGATTGTGATGATGTTTTTGGGTATACCTATATATGTCTGTGCAACAGCCTCGGTGCCAGTAGCGGCAGCATTAATCCTGAAAGGATTAACCCCGGGTGCTGCACTTGTATTTCTTGTTACAGGACCTGCTACAAATGCTGCCGGTTTTACAATAATCTGGAAGGTTTTAGGATGGCGCACAGCAATATCTTATCTTTTTACAGTTATGGTTTGTGCCCTCACTGGAGGATTATTACTTGACACAATTTTTCCACATCTCGGCATATCTGTGAGAACACATGTGCATCATATGGGGGCATCATTATTCGGTCACATAGCAGCAGTTGTGCTTTTAACAATTCTTCTATACGCTATTCTGGGCGAAAAGAAAACCGCAAAATAAACATAACATAACATTCCATTTGTTAATCTTATATACTCATTAAGCAAATCACAACCGTTACAAGCAAAACTGGTTTTCATCGTTTTTTAAGAAATTTTTAAACATATCTGGTTTTTATCTATACTGTTATTGCAGCAATTATAGGGCTTAAAACAAACCTTATCTGCGAACAAAGTCTTCATCAAAACAGTATACATAAAACAATGGTTTTATCTTAAAAAAGAGGAGCTGTCCGGCAGGCACTTGGATAAAATTACTTATTTTCATAAGTCCTTTTTACGCTTATAGATACGGCAGATAATAAAACTAAGATTTGAGCTTACTATACTTATTAGATAAGCTAATAAAAAAAGCAAATTTGCTTTTTTGGGCTTGTATCAATAGTGGCATTTAATTTCTTTATCATATTGCCTTTATAGCGGCTAAAAAAAGTTAAGCAGAGCAGGTATTGAACCGATAAATTTCATCGAGTGAAAAGATTTATTTAAAGTAAAAATTCAGGGCTTTAACACTCTTAAAAGATCGATGTTATTTATTGGGATTTTAGCGCTATGAAAAGGATACAGACTCCAAATAAAGGCAAAAGAAATATTGCAAAGAGAAAAAATCTTTATATTTCATTTTGTACCTTTTACTTTTTACTTTTGACATTTTTACCAGGCTGTGGCAACAAGTTTTTTGACCCGACACAAATCGGTAGGTTCCGTCCTACACCAGCGGTAAATGTTATATTGAATTCGTTAGGTGTAGCAGAAGAAGCACCGGTTGCCTGGGAAGGAGCAGAAGAACCAAAACCAGCAGATTCAATGGCAATTGAAAGTGATTATAGACTTATGCCCGCTGACACAGTAGCAATAAACATCTATGAACTATTTCAGGAGAGAGTTCTCCATACAAACAATTATACTGTTACCGAGACTGGAAAGATATCCATACCTGAAGTCGGTGTAGTTCAAGCAGCGGGATTAACAGAAACGCAACTTGAAGAGGAGATAAAGCAAATACTTTCGCCTAACATATTAAAAGATCCATATGTTACTGTAACTTTGTTAAACTCGCAACAGCACACGTTTTCAATATTAGGTGATGGTGTGGCAGCTCCGAGCAGGTATGTTATTCCAAGATATGATTTCAGGTTGACTGATGCTCTCGCAACAGCAGGTGGGCCACGACAATTTAATGTAAGCTATATTTATGTTTCGCGTAAAGTCGGCAAAACAACCAGTATGACGACTGTACCACTTGAGCTTGGAGTTATTGAGCCAGAATTCCCTGAAATAAAGATGATTCAACCGGAGTTTCCTGGCTTAGAAGAGCCTGAGATGCTCTTCGAGCCGCAACCAGAATTGAGAGAAGTGATAACACCGCTGGCACATCGTCATTATAAATGGCCCGAGAGTAAGGTTGTAATAGCTTCAACAGAGCTGGCAACAGTTAAGGAATATGCTCAAGCAGGGTGGCAAAAAGGATTTGAAACGTCACCCAGTTTTAAGCAGAGCTGGGAAGATATAGAAAAAGCACCGCAACCAACCCCTCAGCTCGCTGGTCCAGAGGGGACACAAGAATCTGTAAGCATAAAGGATATACTTAAAACATTATCAGAGCGTAACCATCAAAACAGAGTTTATGAAAGAGCTGATGTTCAAGACGTAACAAAATCACTCGCAGAACCGAGGATAGAAAAACCAATAGATGTAGAAGAAGTATTAAGGTCATTTTCCGAGCCTACCACTGATATGGCAGAGGAACCCATAGATATAGAAGAAAGACTAAAATCATTTACCGAACCAGAGGAGAGACTAAAAAAAGAACTTGATTCAACTATCAGACCCGATATCGCAGAGACACTACAAGAGCGAATTGATAAGGGCGAAGCTGGACGTATAGAATGGATCTTTCAGGATGGAAAATGGATTCCAGTTCAAGTCGGCCCACCGCTCGAGCCGGAACCAATAGAGCCAATAATTGAGTTTGAACCAAAACCAACTGTTCCGACCAGGGTGATGGTAATGCCGCGTTATGAACAAGCTAAGGAAAAACAAATGCGCGTCATAAAAATCCCAATTGATAAGCTACTTGCTGGTGACCCACGATATAATATTGTGATAAAACCGGGTGATAGTATATTTGTACCTGTTGACATTGTAGGAGAATTTTGTATAATGGGTAATGTTAACGCTCAGGGATATATTCCCCTTACCGGCCGGCCGCTGACACTGAAGATGGCTATAGCAGCTGCAGGTGGTCTTGGACCCTTGGCCTGGCCGAAGCGTTGCGAAGTAATAAGAAGAATCAGCAAGGATAAAGAGGAGATTGTGATGGTTGATTTGGATAAAATTGCCAGCGGCGAACAGCCAGACTTCTTTATCAAGCCGAACGATTTAATCAATGTCGGAACACATGCAACCTCCACTTGGCGTGCTGTCTTGCGAAATGCGTTTAGGGCTACCTATGGGTTTGGATTTGTTTATGACCGTAACTTTGCTGATATAGATTATGGTTATAAGGGTCTAAGCAGGTGGTTCTAAAAGAACCGTAAATAAAAAAGCGTAAAACTGTGAATTACACAATTTTACCTTATATTTTGAGCCTTTAGTTCCTAGTATGTATGGTAGACAATATTGCTTCTTCTACTGCTGCAGAAAGAGAGGTTATAAGTGCGCCTCTGCGAAAGCAAGCGTGGCGTGAACTTGGCCTACATAGTCATATCAAGATTTTGATAATAGCGGGGTTATTCTATTTCCTCTTTCGTGATGAGATTACAACTATTGTCAACAGATGGCTCACAGACAGCAGTTGGTCGCATGGCTTTCTAATCCCCCTTTTCAGTTTATACTTTGTTAACCAGAAAAAAGAGGAGATTTTAAACCTTAAAACTAAGCCGAATTATCTTGGATTATTCTTTCTGATTTGCTTGATTTTTTTCTATTTTTTTAACATCGTCAGCCCATCAGGATATGCATATTTTCGTTCCATTTCCGCCGTAGCAGTTCTTGGCACAGTCGTATTATTTTTAGGTGGCTGGTATCTGGTTAAATACACCTGGCTGCCGGTCTTTTTTCTGGTATTTGCTGTGCCATTGCCGGCGAAATTTTACGATCTAACCATGCCGATGCGAAAGCTCGGTGCCTCAGTGGCAACCGCAGTGTTGAATTTAGTACCGGGGTTGGAGGCTACAGCCAGAGGTGTGGTAATAGATATACTTTATAATGGCCAGCGGTTAGAACCTTCGCTTGATGTTGCTGAAGCCTGCAGTGGAATGCGACTAATACTGGCTTTTTTAGCTCTGGGTGTCGCTATGGCTTATCTGCACTACAGACCTTTGTGGCAGCGAATTATTTTATTAGTTAGCACAATACCTATAGCTATATTCTGTAACTTTGTAAGGATTACCGTCACCGGATTCATTTATGTGTTGCTGCACCCAAAATATACTCAGGGCATTTATCACGATATGCTCGGACTGGCAATGCTGCCGTTAGCGTTTAGCTTATACGGTTTACTGGCGTGGTTTATGTCGAGTTTATTTGTGGAAGAAAAGCAGGCAGTCACTGAGAATATTATTGTTAGCAAGCGTAATGCGTGATGCAGAATACGAGACACGATATACGAGTTTATCTGCAACCAGCTTTTTTGATATGTGTAGCAGTATTGGCAGTGGCTGGGGGTAGTATGTCGATAGCAATAAAAAGCTTAGGGATATATTTGAAGAAGGAGCCCTGGCCACTAAAAAAGTCTTTAGACCTTTTGGATGAAGGGGAATTAGCTCCCTACAAAGCAGTATCCAAATTCAAAATTGAAGACGAGCAAATCATTAAAGAACTTGGAACGAAGGATTATATTCAATGGATATTAGAAGATGTTGAAGTAGGTACTAACAGTGCTATCCGGAAATGCCTGTTGTTTATTACGTATTATGACCTTCCGGATCGGGTACCACATGTGCCTGAAAAATGCTATGCAGGAACTGGCTATCAAACTCGGGCATCTAATAACATAACGTTCAAAATAAACAAAAACGATTTTGAACGTAGTATTCCGGGAAAACATGTTGTCTTTGAAGGCACACAAGGCGCGAGTTTCAGTAACTGGCATATGGACACAACAAAATTCTCAACGTTTTATTTTTTTAGTGTCAACGGAGATTACAACAATGACAGAGACAAGGTTCGATTCTCTCTTAATAAGAACATTTTTAGTAAGCATTCGTATTTTTCCAAAGTTGAGTGGAATTTTTTGACGATTTCGGGTGAAAAAACCTATCTGGATGAAGAAGAGGCAATTACAGCGGGCCAAAAGCTTTTAAGCGTAATTTTGCCTATTTTGGAAAAGGAACATTGGCCCAGTGAGCAAAAGGTGGAAAGTGACGAATAAATCGATTGTATTAATCGCAAGCTCCGGTCTCAGCAGACCGGCGGAAGGGAAAAATTATGGCTAAAAAGAGATTGAATAAAAAGGTTGCGCTTGTTAGCTCGGCTGTTATTGCCATTCTGGGGGTGATTTTAATCCTGGCAATTCTGTATAAGAGCCGAGATCCGGAAAAGTTTATCAAAGACGCTGATGCTGCATTAAACGCAGCCATTGAGGCTACTGATGTAGAGAACAAACTAGAAGAATACAAAAAGGCCGAACATAATTATCATAGGGCACGTGTTCGGATAAAGGACGATTTACTCAAAATAGATGTCCTTTACAAACTTGTGGACCTGTATATTCAAATGGACATGTATACCGAAGAAGACCAATGGCGCTTTGTACTTGGCTGCTGGAACCAAATACTAATGACGGACCCGGAGAACATGAAGGCTCGATACGGTCGGCTGAAGTATTTTTATATAATGGCTGATAGCGGTGTGTATCAAGTCTGGCAAGAGTTGTGTAAGCAGGCATCAGAGTTTATAGAAATGGCAACGAGTGCAAACCTGCTTATGACAAACCCAAGCAAGTGGAAAACAACCGGAATGCCGGAAGTAAGAATCAGCGAACAGCAGTTAGGCCCATATTTGTATCTGATTAGAGGTCGGAGTAATCTTGAACAGGTAAGGCGAGGAGCAGTACTTGACCCTGATAAATTGATTGAACAAGCAGTAGATGATTTCGAAAAAGTATTAGAGTTTGATAAAAATAATGTCGATGCCTACTGGTATTTGGCGCATGCAGCTATCCAAAAAGGGGAGAACCTTGCTAAGAAAGGTAATTTTGAAGAAAAAGATAGAGCTATAGAAAAAGCTAAAGAAATTTTAGAGCAAGCTGTTAATGTCGCACCTGACAACGCAAAAGCAAACACTAATTTTCTACTGTTAAAACTCGCATCTGTTCAGAGCACCAGCAGGGAGCAGATTCAAGAGTTTGAGCCAGAATATCTGGCACTCGTTGACAAGTTCCCCTCCGACTCCAGGGTATTTTCGGCAATATCCCTATTTTATTCAGACCCCCGCTTAGGCCCTGAGAACCTCGAAAAAGCCACTAAGGCAGCTGAAGAAGCAATCAGATTAGACAAAGACAATGTGAGTTACGCAATCCATGCAGCCAACTTGCACTATCGCATGTTTACCCATTATGGGCAAAAGGCCGAGCTTTACAAAGCGATAGAAATAGCAAAGAATGCACTTACTTTACCAAATGCACAGGAAAAAAGCGGCCCACGCAACTGGGCAAATAAAATAAATAAAGTCTCATTATATGGCTTTCTTGCAAATTGCTATACCGAGCAGATAATTAATCCCTGCGAGGTGAGAACAGACTCGGAAACCGCTGCCTTGCTAAAAAATGCTGAGCAAGCAGTGTATGAAATCGAGCAGATTTTTGGCAGTGGTGAGGACCCGCGAATTATTAAATGGCAAGGAATGCTCGAGCTTGCGAAGGGAAACAAAGACGTCGCCATTAGGAAGCTATATGCAGCTTATGAGCAACTTAAAGCATCTGCTCAATCAGATGCGCAGCTTTCATATACACTTGCAAATGTTTTTCAGAACACTCCTGAAATTGGAGCAGTTACGGAATTTCTCATAAGCGCGCTCAATGCTAACATTACCATGATTAAACCGGAAGCGCGTTTGGATTACATTGACGTTCTTTTGAAGCGGAAGTTGTGGACAGCGGCCATATCAAACATTAATGCCTTTGAGGAAATCCTTGGGCCTAATGAGAGAAACCAAACACTTCGCATAACAGCTTATATTGGTGCAAATCAGTTTGACGAGGCTGAAGAAGAATTGGCCAAGATGAAGCCGGACGACCCGAATACAATTAAACTTAAGCTGGCACTGGTTCAAGGCAGAACTGAGCAAATCTTAAGGTCCATGGTACAAAAGAAAGTTCAAGAAAACCAGAGCCTTATTTCTTCGCCCGGTGAGGAAAAAGACACGAACGAGCCGGAAATTTCTGAAAAGTTGATGACAAAAGAATTGAATAACTATAACCAGCTTGCAGCAGAATTGGTGAAAAAATTACTGACAATTGAGCCTGACTTAGTTGAACGTGACTATTTTACTCGTATCTGCAGACTTTACATTGAACAAGGCCAAATCAATGAGGCCAAGGATTTAGTTAATCAATTTCTACAATATTCTCCGGATGATACAACGGCTCTGGTTTACAAACAGATACTTGCTGAGCCAGAGCCAGAAAAAGTTCCACAGCAAAGACAATACGAAATAGAAGAGCAGGTTCTAACGAATGTAAATGACCCGATGCAACGAGCTATTCGCCTTGCAGTGTTTTATATGAATAATAATCAGAAGGATAAGGCAGCTGCAGAATTCCAAAAGATTCTTAAGATAAAACCTCCAAAGAAAAATGTCTCTGCTGTATCACCCCCTGAGCAATTAAAAGAGATAAATATACGAACCTACGCTGCAGACCAGCTTTTGGAGATATTACTTGGTATGAAAGACTGGGAACAGGCTGAACAAGTTGTAGGGATGGCTCAACGTGAAAATTTAGACAACTGCCAAGGCTTGGTTTTTACGGCTCGTCTTGATATGGCTAAAGGCAATTTCAAGGATGCACTGACAAAACTTAATGAATCTTTGAAGCAAAGGCCGGTATTTTCGCGCGTTTATATGCTTAGAAGCAGCGTCAACGCTGCTCTCGGAAATGAACATGCACATATCAATGATATTCGTAAGGCGGCTTATTTAAATCCACTGGATGGCACTATCGCAAAAGTATTGGCGATTTCTTTATACAATCGAGATAAAAAGCTTGGCGATAATGTCACGCCCGAACAAACGCTTGAAACAAGAACTGTCTTGGACACAGCACTTTCATTAAACTCAAATGATTCCCAATTACTTGACTTCTATGCCAGCTATATAAGCCAATCGAAGCCATTAAGAGCTCTGGCAATTCGACAAAATTTACAAAAATTCAAACCAAGCATATACAACGCCACGAGGCTCGGACAACTTGCAACCAAAATAGCTACCGAAGAAACAAATGCTGAACGCAAAAAGGCATTGTTTACAATAGCTGCTTCATCTTTCGAACAGGCCAAAGAAATAAATCCGCAAGACAAAGAAATGCTCAATAGCTACGCAAATTACCTCACTGCAATAGGGCAAGATGATAAAGCTAAACAATTGTTACAGGACTCCGGAGACCAAGGATTGCTCTGGAGCCATTATCTCCAGCAAAGTCAATTTGAGCAGGCCAAAAAGATTTTGGAGCAGCTGTATGAAAGCAATAAAAAAGATATTAATGTGATTAAAGGCCTTTTACTCATTGCATCAAATACCCTTGATAAAGAAGCAGCAAAGAAATATTCCGAAGAACTTTTAGCAATTCAAGACAACATTGAAAATCATCTTTTTCAGATTCAGACTTTTCTAAGAGTTGGTCTTGTCAAGGAAGCTGAGCTCAATTTGCAAAGCTTTAAAGAAAAATATCCGGACGAACCCAGGGCAATGTTGCTTGAAGCATGGCTGGCAATGAGGCAGGGAAAACTTGAAAGAGCATTGGAGCTGACAAATCGAATTCTTGAGACTAATCAGGACGATGAAATTTCTTGGCGATTGAGAGGTGAGATAAATCTCTTTATGGCAAATTACGAACGGGCAATCACCGACCTCAAAAGAAGCAAACTATTGTCAGATCAACCTGACACACGAATCAGTCTGGCGAAGGCTTATCTGAAGATGGGCCGAGAAGATGATGCTATAACCGAGCTCAAAAATATGATTGACAGACCAGACGCCCCTATGGGGGGCAGAATCTTGCTTGAGCAAACCTACATGAGGCTCGGCAGAAAAGAGGCACTAAGAAGATTATATGATGAAACCATAGAAAAATTTCCAAATAATGCATCGTGGTGTAATCGAGCAGGGGCATTTGCCGTAGCTGATGGCAATTTCAACAAAGCCGAGCAATTGTTTAAAAAAACATATCTATTGAAACGTCAAGAGTATTCTGAAACAGATGCAAAAAGCAAGGCGCCGGATGAGCAATTCGCAATGGCATTTGACGGATACCTGCAATCACTTATATTAGCCGCTGGGAACCCAAATTCAAAAGATAGCGATTGGAAACCCGAGAAATTAGACAAGGCTCTTGAAGAGGGCAGAAAATATGTTGATGGATTTCTTGCTCCTATAGCATACGTGCGAATGGCTGAGGCAAAGCTAAAACTCGGAGATAAAAAAATAACTACAGAATATTGCCGAAAAGCCGTTGATGCAGCGGGAACAAACGAAACGCTTGCCTCTGACATTCTGCTAAGAATGTTTTTACTGCTCGGACCTGAAGAAGTTACCACATATTGCAAGCAAAAGATTGAAACCACCCCTGATTCACTCGCTGCTAACTGGACTATGTTTAACCTGAGTAAAATCAACGCAGAATATGGCAAGGCAATAAATTACGTTGATAAATGCATTGAAATAGCTGGGTCAGATACAATACAGGGGGTAAATTATACGGTTAATAAAGCGGAAATTTTAACCATAGCCTACGATAAAACTTCCGATAATAATTATCTTACACAAGCTATCGCAGTTTACGAAAGTTTATTAGATAAAATGCCGAATAATAGCAGTGTTCTGAATAATTTAGCGTATATGCTTGCCAAAAATAATGAGAGACTTTCTGACGCTCTTGTGTACGCCGAAAAGGCGGTTGAGGTAAGCCCAAATAAAGCCGGTTTCTTGGATACTTATGGTTATACGTTGTATAAAAACGGTAAATTTTCTCAAGCCGATGAGATTTTGACTACTGCTTTGCAACAGTATGAGCAGGATGAAATCCTCGCTCCACCAGAGGTATATGAGCATATAGGTATGGTAAAAGAAGAAATTGGTGCAAAAGAGCAGGCCCTTGCTGCCTATAAACAAGCATTGGAAATAGGAGCAGATAAATTATCGACTGAGGCAAGTAAGCGGATGAAGTCTGCCATTGAACGTCTTTCAAAGTGATGTGTTATTTATGACTATGACATATTTTGCGAATAATATAAGACATATGCAAAATAAGAAATTTTTGCTTTATGTATAAATTCTGATTGGAGAATAAAATGGTAGAAGAAAGACCAATGGCCATAAATAGAACAGTAAGCCCGGCTGGGCCAAGGCCCTTAGTTGCTACCACAATGACGCCAAGAGAAGCATTTAGAATATTACGACGGCATATATTACTTATAGTCACTCTGACGGTGTTGGGCCTGGTAGCTGGAGGCACGACATGGTATACCTTAAAGAAATTCTTCCCAAAATACATCGCCAAAACCTATATTCTAGTCTTGCCACCTGTGGAAACAGACCCCATGACCATCGTTGCGCCTCAGGTTCAAAAGGATATTCAATATGGCCACCGTCTGTCAATGGCTAACCTTATAAAACAGCAGAATACTTTGCAGGACTTGCTTGGCAGAAACAGAGTCAAACAAACCGAGTGGTATAGGCGTAGAGGCACTGATGCAAAGCGTATCAAGTATTTGAACAGTTTTCTTGGTGCTCAAGCCCACAGAGACGCAGAGTATGTTGAGGTATCGATGACTGCACAAGATAGCAAAGAAGCAGCACTTATAGTTAACGAAATGATTGACCTGTTTGTTGACACGCAAGGTGGTTCAAAAAGAGCAGAGGTTGCCGAGAAATTGGCAAGGCTGGAGGACCAAAGAAGACGAGTTCAAAGAGATTTGGACACAGCCGAAAAGGCCTTGGGTGAAGTTCGTACAGCTTGGGATTTAACCGACCTTGAAATGCCTACAGGGCGTTATTTCCAGCACGTAATTGAGATAGAATTAAATAATTTGTCACTACAGGAAAATGAACTCACTCTGGGTATCAAGCAGACCCAAGCCACTATACAAAATCTTGAGAAACTAGCGACAGGTCCTATTACCGAACAGATTGAAAATGCGATAGAAACAGACCCTGTCATGATTCTACTTGCTCAGCAGATTGCACTTCAAGATGCGGAACTATCCGGCAGACTTACAAAGTTTGGTGAAAATCACAAGTCTGTGCGCCAACTGCAAGAGACGATAAACCAAACCAGAGAAAAAAGGCGAATCAGAAAAGCAGAAATAGCAGAACAGACTCGTCGAGCAAATCTCGAAATGGCAAACGACAGTTTAGTTGTCTTGCAGGAAAGAATGTCAGAATTGGAGCGTTTGAGAGAAGAGGCAGCTGCAAAAAAGAGAGATCTCGATCTGGCACGTGCACAGTATAGTCAGCGTTTAACAATAAGAGAGGAGAGGACAGAGATGATTGACTCAATCAAGGAGCAGATTGAGAAACTAAAAATAATGCACGACGACCCAAAGACACCTAAGGTCCAGCGTGTAGGGTATGCTCCGGAGCCGCTGGAAATGGTCATTTCTCGACAGTGGTGGGCACATTTCCCCGTTGGGACAATATTGGGCTTTTTACTTGGCGTAGGGCTTTCTTTCCTCATTGAGGTACTTAATGACCTTGTGCGTACCCAGAGAGATGTAAACAGATTCCTGCATATTCCACTATTATGCATGGTTCCTGATGCAGCCGAAGATGACCAAATTCGCGGCATTGACCCTTGTCGCGTTGTTCGTCAGGCACCCTATTCCCTTACAAGCGAATCCTACAGGCAGCTTCGGACACACTTGAAACTGTCTGTTCCCGCTGAGTCTAAAGTTCTCCTTGTCAGCAGCGGTTCGGCAGGGGACGGTAAAACTTCTGTAGCAGTTAATCTTGCTTCTACCTTAGTAGCTGAAAATAAGAAGGTGCTGCTAATAGATGCTAATTTCAGGCGGCCGAGTCTACAAAAATTATTTCCGAAGGTCGAGTCAAGCTTGGACGACCTGGAAGCCGGGAGTTTTGATTTTGGACTGAGTAGCGTCCTGATGAACCAGTGCGGACACCAGGATACTATAAGGCCCAGCGGAACCGAGGGCCTTGATATAATCGATTGCGGCCCGATGCCCTCTGACCCGGCAGAGTTACTCGGTAGTGCACGGATGGAAGAATTGCTTAAACAGCAAAGTAAAAATTACGATTATATTATAATTGATAGTCCGCCAGCACTACTGGTTAGCGATGCAAAGGTGTTATCAGGACTTGCCGATGCAACAATTTTGGTATTCAATGCCGCAGCTACAAGAAGAGGAACAGCCCAGAGAACCATTCGCGAACTGAGAGAATTAGGTGCTACAATAGTCGGCTGCGTAATCTTTGCCGCAAGGGCAATAAAGGGCGGATACTTCGATGAACAATTCAGGTCTTTCCAGGAATATCAGAAATTGCAACATGCTGCCGTCTAAGATTAACAGCACATAATAGCACACATGGAAATTAGAACCCCATTTCGCAATATATTGCAAAATGGGGTTATTTATTATATATATAAGGTTTCTTTGCAAAGGATGGCTTTATGGAGAGATTTTTAATCACTGGCGGAGCTGGTTTCATTGGCTCAAATATCTGCAACAAACTCATTTCAGACGGCTGTTTTGTAAGGATTGTTGATAATCTACTCACCGGCAAAAAAAGCAATCTGGCCGGTATTATAGACAAAATCGAGTTTATAGAAGCCGATATGGGAGACAACCAGGTAGCCCGTTCGGCAATGAAGGATATCGATGTCGTCCTGCACCAGGGAGCTTTGCCCTCGGTGCCGCGCAGCGTTGACGACCCAGCCGCTACGCATAAGCACTGTGTCGATGCCACTTTCACGCTTCTTCTGGCCGCTCGCGATGCTGGTGTAAAACGCTTCGTATATGCGTCAAGCTCCTCTGCTTATGGCGATACCCCAACACTGCCAAAGGTCGAAACGATGCTACCACGGCCCCTCTCGCCTTACGCAGTGGGCAAACTCGTCGGGGAGTACTATTGCTCTGTATTTTATAAGGTTTTTGGGCTGGAGACGATTTCGCTGCGTTATTTCAATGTTTTCGGCCCACATCAGGACCCGACCAGCCAATACGCTGCCGCCATACCTGCTTTCGTAACGGCTATTTTGAAAGATATACCACCTACAGTTTACGGCGACGGCCTGCAAAGCCGGGATTTTACATACGTTGATAATGTTGTGGAGGCAAATTTATTGGCTGCGAGAGCCAAGCATACCGCTGGCGAGGTTATAAACATCGCCTGTGGCCAGGCCGTAACTGTAAATGAGACTATTGCCATAATTAACGAACTGCTTGGTAAGGATATTGAGCCGAAATATGACCCTCCTCGCCCCGGCGATGTAAAACATTCCCTGGCTGATATCTCCCTTGCCAAAAAACTAATCGGTTTCAAACCAAAAATCCAGTTCAAACAAGGCCTGCAAAAAGCCATTGATTGGTACCGCGATAATCTTCTTTAGTCTCACGTTTTACGCAGTGTTATACCCGCTGTCCTCAGTTTCAGAGCCTTAGACATTTTTCGCTATAATTGGGCGTTTCTATGTGATTCCTCTCATTCTTGCTCAAAGCCTTTTTTAATATCGCCGACAATCTTTTGAGCGGCCAGCATTTCGTTATATTCCCTCATCTTAGAATTACATACAGACCAATCGAAAGAATTATATAAATCATCAAAAAGGGCGTTTGCCCATTTTTTATATCGAATTATTGCAGGATCTCCAACCCTTAGTTTATAAAAGGTTGCTTCGCAAGCTATATCTACGACTACTGTCCCATAGTTATCTCTTTCTTCCGAATTGACATTCCATTGATTTTTTACAGGAGAAAGCCCTATGTAAGGAGAAACCTCACCAAGCCCAGCAGAGTAAGAACGGAAATAAACCTTTATTCTAATGTCGAAAGCAAATCGTTTGTAAAACTGAATTTGACAAAAATTCTTCTCATCGTCAGCAGTTCTATATCTTATTTTTGTTCCTCTGGGCAAAGAAAGGTGAAAATCTTCTCCTAAACCTTTATAAAAGGCATTTTCCTTGATCTCATCTGGCAAGTTTTTTCCTACAAAGATTATTTTGTCTCTACCTACTGTCGCTAATGAGCGTCCTTGTTGGCCTATGGAAGGAAAACCTGACATGGGCAGAAAGTACACCTTTGCCCTCTGAGTATTCCAGTTATTGCCATAAGCCATCGAAAGATAACGTAATAAAGAAATAGTTTGTAGATCTATTAGTGAACCGAAATCATCGGGGATGCGCAATAATAGTTTTTTCGTCTTATTTGGATCTTTCGCCATGCAATCTCCCCATACAATCCCTTGTGGGAAATAATACTGTATTAAAATAGGAGTAGTTGGGAAGAGCGGTTTCTTTTCTTTAAGGGATATAAATAATACCTGTGAAATATTTTTGTCTAACGTGTTTTCAGGATAAAACACAATACCCAAAACTACTACCAACATACCAGAGACAGCAACAAAAATGAACTCCTGAATTTTAGGAAGATTTCTGTTAAAAAAAATAATAACACCACAAAATAAATATACTACCAAGATAATCAACCACACTATCATTTTGTACATATCAAGCCCCCAAGCGCAACTTTAAGCCCGCAAAGCAATTCACATTCATAGGCTAAAGTTTTTTCTTCAGTTCCTCAGCGTTTTTGATTAGTTCTTCTCGGCTGATTTGTTTTTTCTCTTCGAGCGTGAATGACCATTGGTAGGAATCAACAGTCCTTTTGGAACTCAGCATAGCCAAGAAATCGTATGGAAACTTATCATACCACGGGGCTTTCAATTTACGGTGTGTCTTTAGGGTTTCGTAGCCCTCCTTGCTTATCCTTACGTTATAATCGCCATACCATTCAAACGAGACCGTAACCGGCGATTCGCCTATCTCCTCATCATTCAAAACAACCAACGCCCCCTGTGGCTTAGTATCGATTGTAAGATGACGCTCCACACAGCCGGTTAGAAATAGGGTCGCGATTAAGCTAACAACCATCACGGTCGTTATACTGCATTTTGCCATAACAGCTCTCCTTGAATTATCAAATGCGGCCAACCTGCCATATTATAAAGAAAATCCAAAAATATAAAAGATTAAATTTTTGTCAACTTTTGTCGTTTGTAACCTTCGTTCCCAGCTTATCTCACTCATATCATAACAGAATAGAAAAAATAGAAGAAATTTATCTTGATAGAACGCTCAATATCCATTATAATGTTTATAATTAAGGGTTTCTGGCTTTAGATACCACCAAGGAATCCGAGGAGGAGCTTTCTGGTGCGATTTATATAGTATTAAGAACGGGAAGCGGGGTTTGATGACGAAGAAACTAATTGTTACTACAATTTTCCTTTTCGCATTTCAGAATGTTCCATCTATAGCTGGGCTGATGGCAATCTGGGATTTCGGACCTGACTCAACCGGCTATACCGAAGATGTAACCATCTCGAACGTAACTGGCGTGCCAACGATTGTCCTTTCTGGCGGTGAAATAGATGATAACGGTAAAGACGGAACCGCATATACAGATGCTGCCGGAAACCTCCACTCCGACGGACAAGCATCTGCCTGGAACGATATAAAGGTCGATGGCCCAGATGCTACATGGACTTTAACCATAAACACAACCGGATGGTCTGATTTAACAATCAGATGGGATTATAAAGCCTGGGAACCGGAGACAGATTCATTTGACTTGGATTATAAGGTTGGTGGTATCGGCGATTGGGTAGAGATATTAAATAACGAGTCCATTGTAGGTGACGAGACTTATCATAGCTTCAGCTACGACCTTTCTTCGATAGCAAATATTGAAAATCAATCAATTGTTGAGTTTCGTTTTTATGACCTTGACCGTAACGGCAACAAAAAGTTTGCCTTTGATAATCTTGAGATAACCGGTGTCCCTGAACCGACTACTTTTATGCTGTTTGGCATGGCTGGACTGTTTTTGCTGAAAAGGCAACGTACATAGAAAATAATAAAGTATAAAATTAGAAACAGGATATTTAACTACATTTACTGAGCGGAGCATTTCAAGCAATTCTCCAAATTAAACAACTTTATTGAATTTATACCGATATATTTCCCGCCCAAACAACAGAAAAGCTCAAAACTACAGTGCAAAATCATTGACACTTCCGCTGCAAAAAGGTAATTTATTGTAAAATTATTAATATCGTTTTATTTATCTGACAGTGATATTACTATGAAAATTTCGCTAAATTGGCTTAGTGATTATATTGAAATAAGTCATTCCGCAGAGCAAATCGCGGAGATTTTAAGCGATTTAGGTCTTCCCTGCGAAGGAATAGAGAAGCTCACCGGCGATACCATAATCGATGT
>CAYTTK010000005.1:0-12824 GCA_964440735.1 uncultured Pirellulales bacterium | reverse complement strand
TAGGTCTTCCCTGCGAAGGAATAGAGAAGCTCACCGGCGATACCATAATCGATGTCGAGGTAACCAGCAATCGCGGCGACTGCCTCAGTTATATTGGTATCGCCCGTGAATTAGCTGCTGTTACGGGCAAAGAGTTAAAGATGCCGGTAGTTAATCTGGATAAATCGGACAAAGACGTTACCGAATTTGCCAGTGTTGAAATCGCTGAGCCGGATTTGTGTGGCCGCTACACTGCCAGGGTAATTGAGGGTGTAAAAGTCGGACCATCTTCTGCTTGGCTCAAAAAACGCATTGAAGCAGTCGGCCTTCGCAGTGTTAATAATGTTGTTGACGCAACAAATTATGCTCTGATGGAGACAGGCCAGCCACCTCATGCCTTCGATTACGCCAAAATTAAACAGGGCAAAATAATAGTGAGAAGGGCCATCGCCGGCGAACGCATTATCAGTATTGATGGCACAACCTGCGATCTCAATACTGATATGCTAATTATAGCAGATGCCCAAGGTCCTGTGGCTATCGCTGGCGTTATGGGTGGCATTGATACCGAGGTAAGTGAAAAGACGACTACAATCCTTCTGGAAGATGCTTACTTCGACCCTATCAGCGTCCGGTCGACATCTCGGAGGCTATCTTTGCCATCAGAAGCGGCCTTTCGATTTGAGCGAACTGTGGATATTGAAATGATAGACTGTGCATCCAGGCGCACTGCACAATTGATAAACCAGGTAGCTGGCGGTAAAGTAGCAAAAGGTGTAGTCGATATTTATCCTAAAAAAGCAGCGAAGAGGGAAGTAACTCTCCGCCTTTCGCGTCTTAACAATCTGCTTGGTATTGAAATAACTGCCGGGGAAACAGTAAGAATTCTCTCGGCCTTGAGCTTTAAACCACAAAGAAAAGACAATCTTATAGTTTGCACAGTGCCTTCGTGGCGAAGTGACATCTACCGCGAAGTTGATTTAATCGAGGAAGTCGCTCGTGTTTACGGCTATGACAAAATACCGACAGAACAAAAGATTAGAATCGAGGTTTTGCCTATCGATAAACACCAGATATTAGCTAATTCGATAAGAACATATCTCAACAGCTGCGGTTTTTATGAGGCGATTACTGTGGGTTTTGTTGATAAATCCAATGCTACAATTTTTACAGACCAAAATGATAAGAGGAAGAATCTGGAGGTAAGAGATGCCTCCAGGAAAAGTGCGAATCTGCTTCGCCAGATGCTTATCGGCTCTTTACTTGGAGTTCTGAAAACAAACATCAATGCCAAAAATCTGCCGTGCAAAGTATTTGAGATTGCAGATACTTTTGTTCCGACCGGCAAAGCTGGTTCTCTACCAGATGAAAAGACTAAACTGGCTCTGGTATGTGACAGTGATTTCAGGGATGTTCGGGGTGTGATTGAAGGACTAATAAAAACTATTGATAGAGACGCCAAAACAGTTTTTACTCCCGCAGAGCTTTTCTGGGCACAAACTGGAGCCCAAATTGTGATAAATGGCGAGGTAATCGGCACCGCGGGAATTGTTTCTCAGGCGGTGAAAGAAAGATTTGATTTCAAAAATCTCTCACCTGTCGTAGCAGAAATGGACTTTGAGCAGCTCTTATCCATACATACAGTCGCAATGAAAGTCAAACCAATACCGAGATTTCCGTCGATAGAGCGAGACCTTTCGATAATTGTTGATGAGATTATTACGTGGGCTGATATTTTAGAATCTGTAAATAAAAAGAAAACTGCTGAAATGGAGGACATTCAATTTATCGACATATACCATGGTGAAGGCATCCCGCCCGGCAAAAAGAGCGTTACGCTTTCACTACGGTTTAGAGACGAGGACGGCACACTGACCCATCAAAGCGTTGACCGTCTTGAAGCTGACATCAAAGAAAATCTCAATAAGTCAGTCGGAGCCAAATTGCGAACCGTATAACTCCCCCCTTGATGGTAGATAATAGGTGCTCTTGCAAAAAATATACGTCAGAAGGTTAATATAAAAAAATTAAAAAATATTTGACATTATGGGAAAAATATGTAAATTACCCTTATATGTTGACGTTTTAATGGATAACCTACAATTTTGTGGCCGAAATACCGGCATAAATTTTTAAGGTCAATTTAAGGATTAGAAAAGGAAAAAAAATGAATATCTATGTAGGCAATTTGTCACGTGATGTTACCGACGAGGACTTACGTCAAGCTTTTGGGGATTTCGGCCAAGTCGAATCCATCAATATCATAAAGGACAAGTTCACCGGTGAATCAAGAGGATTCGGATTTGTAGAAATGCCCTCTAAGGATGAAGCACAGGCTGCAATTACCGGCCTGAACGGTCAAGACTTAAAGGGAAGGGCTATGAACATTAATGAGGCCCGCCCTCGCACCGAAGGTCGTGGTGGTCGTGGTGGCCGCGGCGGAGGCGGAGGAAGACGAGGCGGAGGCGGTGGACGGCGCTTCTGATAAGCAGCACTCGGACTTTTAATGCTTAAAACTTAAGAATTCAGCTTTATAAAAAACTGCTGAAAAGCCGAAAATAATTAGTATAGTCAAAGCAAAATATTTTCAATAATTGTTTTATTAATCGTTATTTTCTTGACTTTTACTTCGGGTTTTAGTATAAATAATATTGCGGGCTAACCCCTGCGGCGCTCGTAAGGAAGATTGTGTTGAAAGAACCGATACCCATACTAAGGGAAATCAGGTCTTGCTGGATCGGAAATGCCTACTCGATAGGACTTTCGGACACGAGCAACGATTACCCACCTGGAAGTAATGGGTTCTCTTCGAACGCTTTCTTACGGCCCTGTGGAGGAAAGCTACGCAATTCATAAAAGGCCTGTTTGTACAGGCCTTTTTTTCAGAATTTTTTTCACAAATTTTTAGCGGCTGTGGATTTTAAGGATTGCGTGGATTTTACCGATTGTGGGGCTTTTACCGCAACAACAGTAATATCAAAGACTTGGATAGCACTTCAGCACCTATTATACTCACAACGAAAGTGATTATTGCTTTCAATCCCTTCATATTACAGGATACCGTATAAGCTTGATACATCAATGCGACCATCCATATAATCATAAGAACAGCAACAATAGCTGCAAAAATAAATATGCACATATCTGTATAATCAAATGCTCCGCCAGTCGCCAAAGTGAATCTGGCCATTAAATAAGTGCCAAATCTTCGATTGGCCTCGGGGAGCATCACAACAGAGGTGATTAAGTATGGCCAGCGTGCCAATGCCTGAGTTCCAAAAACGTCTATCACACGCACGGCCGAATGCGACACAACCAAACCAAAGAAAAAAAGTGGTATCGCCAAAGATAACCAATTTATGATACCTTCGGCAACGAAACACCATATCGGGGCTTTAAGTCCTGTATGCACATCCAAAACGCCGTCGAAATGAAGATTACCAAGAAACCCGAAAAATGCGCTTATCAATATAGTCGTTAAACCCAATAATAGGGCCTTATAGCCAGCCACGAATCTAAAAGGATTAAACAGCCATTGAATAAGACGTCTGTCGGACGTGGTTCTACTACTATCGCTAACGCCCTTCACGGCTTTTCCTTTCCATTATTTTCTTCACTTTTCTCAGCTTCTTTGAGGCGTTCAATAATCTCATCGAGACGATTACGAACCGTCGGGTAGCTCAGTCGCAACAGACGGGCCATTTCCTTCAGTGAACCACTTGATTTGATAAAGTCAAGTATAAACAACTGGTCCTCCGGTGACATTCTCGTAAGTATCGGCAGCACATATTCGCCCTGGATTTCGGTTTGGCACTGCTCACAGATAAGACTTTTTACGTTTAGTTGACTATTGCACGACGGACATATTGCAGGCAATACTTTCATAAATTCATCCTATCATAATAGGCTTTTTAGTAAGAAAGCGGTCATACACTATCAGAGCAATATTTACACAAGCAAACACAATAAAGCCGGCTAATCCTACAATGCCTACAGTCAGGTCATTTCCTCCTTTGACGAACACGATAGATAGTCCGGCGGTGGCATTAAGAGTTCCGTGCATGATAGCAGCAGCAATGACAGAATTTGCTTTAAGTCGAATGTAGCTGAAAATTGGCGCCAGCAGCAGAGCAAAAAGTGTCATCATCACCACCCCAAGCAAGCGGTGTTGAGGATAATTGTGTCCCAAGAGGACAACCGGAGCGTGCCAGACTCCCCAGATAACACCGATAATCGCCGATGACTTTCGGAAGCCCATGTAGGCAAATTCTCTTTGGAGAAATCCCCTCCATCCCAGTTCTTCTCCGAAGCCGGCAACGGCATTTATGGTAACACCTGCGATAAGCCCGAGCAGCAAGCCAGCCCAAATTGGAGGGACAGGCAAGACATTGGCTTGGTTTTCCATCTGTCGTAGTTGTTCTGGGGTAAGTAGAGATTCAAACCTCTCAAACAGTCCTTCCATTGATGGTGAGTATTCAGTGCCTGGCAAAAGCAAACTTACCCAGAGGCAAGCAAAAACGATAACCGGCGGCAGTAACCACGCTATTAAAAACCACCAATTCAGCTTAAACGAGATTCCTAAGGGCTCTTTCAGAGGTTCTTTATAGATAAATTTCTGGACAACAATGGCCATAACCATTGGGACAAACATATAAGTGGCGGCGAACGCAATCGAAGCAGGGCTGCCCCACCTGCCTCCGAAAGCAAAAAATAGAGCTGCCATAAGCCCGTTAGCAAAGAAGGTCAAGCAAATAAATAAAATAACTTTTTTGATCCTCATAGTAACGCAATTCCCGGATTTCACACTCTGTTATTTGTCAGCAGGAAACTGAGGTGGAACGAAAAATAAGCCCGCTATCTGCTGTTTATCATTAAAGACTACCTTGGCGTCAAGAACCGCCTTTTCAAATTTGCAGGTTACAAACACGACATCGTAACCTATTATCTTCTCCATTCGAGTACCTCTCTGCTCTACAAAAGCTCCACTCTGAACAATTAACGAATTCCATACTTCTTTAAGTTTGTCTGCCAGCAGCTCCTTTTTCATAGTGTCATCGAAATTCTCCACCGCTTTTTTATAATCACCGCTTGCCAGCAAGTTAACCAAATCCTTTGCCTGAGTTTCAATAGGCATAGGTTTAATCCCCAGTGCATAAACAGCTTTCTTTGCAAGCTCGACATCATCGCCTACAAATTCCACAACTAAATCTCCAAACTTAAGGCAAAAATCAGGGTCTTTTTTCGTTTTGAGAATATTCTCTTGAATTTTCTCGGTATCCTGCGGTGTCATGCACTCGATAACATTCACTTTAAACTGCTTTGCCTGTACTAAAAAAATAGTATTCGATAATCCTTTAATACGTACACCAAGTTTTTTCCCAATAGCAATGGTCTGTTCAGGAGAAGCTATAAAAGAATCATCAATTTGCCAGTCTGCGGGTATCTTCCTGATAATCCTTTTAGCAACACTGTCCAGCCGAGCAAGCTCAAGCCCCAATGCCCGGCGAGTTTGTCTTGCCAGCTCAACATCGCTGCACTTGGTAAATTCCACAACTAAATTGTCGTCCTTCAACGCAAAATCGGCAATGCCATTATGTCCTTCGAGCACAGCGAGATAGATATTTTCTTTATCTGTTTTTGTAGAACAGTATATAAGGTTTACCTGTAGCCGCTGACCTTTGAATGAAAGAATCGTGTTAGTGAGTTTATTGATTTTGCCGCCAAGCTTTTGGCTAAAAGCTATTGTCTGCTCTTTCGAGGCCGTGAAAGACCTTTCAACATTCCAGCCTTCAGGAAGGTTCTCAAACATATGCTCACTACCATTGGCTTTTGTTTGAAGTCCTATCACCAATATGATTAATCCCAACCACAATCCAATACCTGCTATACCAACCATTTTTCTTGCCATTTTAATCAGTTCCTTTCTTTTTATTGACAATATCAATACTTACTTTATTAAAAACATATTTAATATAATATCTACACATATTAATTATATTAAACATTACATTAAATAAAGCAAGTAAAAAATCAATATAATTCAATATTTTTTTGAAATATTCAAAAACTACCCATTGAAGCATCTTAAATTTGAATAACTGTAATACCTATATGGATTAAATCAAATATACGGCTAAAAAACGATAATATAGGACCATAAAACCCTGCTAAACATAATCCCTCTATGTTTTTCCCGTTAAGGCAAAGTATAGATTTGTCGATTAAATACAAGCTGATAGTGTTTTTTGTGCTTAAATCGTTAGTATCTGTTATAAAAGGACTTACTTCCAGGAGAAGCAAAAAAAATGCCAAACATTCTAAGCTTCACCATTCTACCAGCTCTGCCCGATTCTCTAAAGGACCTTGAACTCATTGCAAGAAATATGTTCTGGTCGTGGAATCCTGATATTGTGGAGTTGTTCAAACGCATTGACAATAATTTATGGACCGCCTCCGGCCACAATCCAGTTGAATTTTTAAGCAATATTTCACAGTCAAAATTAGAGTCCTTAGCCAAAAATCAGGGCTTTTTATGTGAGTTACAGCGAACTGTGGAAAAGCTCAAGTTGTATCTTGATAGAACAACATGGTTTGATGATGTGTGCCCACAATCTCCAAAACAGGTTATCGCATATTTTTGTGCCGAGTTTGGGATTCACGAATGCTTGCCTATTTATGCTGGTGGCTTAGGGATTCTGGCAGGCGACCACCTAAAAAGCGCTTCGGACCTCGGTGTGCCATTAGTTGGGGTTGGCCTTTTGTATCAGAAAGGCTACTTCCGCCAGTACCTGAATATAGACGGTTGGCAACAGGAAGCTTACCTCGAAAATGATTTCTGCAATATGCCGATTGAGCTGGTGCGCAAAGACAGCGGCCGACCCCTGACCATCAGCGTTGAATATCCGAACAGATGTGTATCGGCTCTGATATGGTGTGCTTCGATTGGAAGGGTGAAAATATATCTGCTGGATACAAACATACCAACTAATTCTTCGGCAGACCGTATGATTACCAGCAGTTTATATGGTGGTGACCGTGAGTTGCGAATTCGCCAGGAGATTATGTTAGGCATAGGTGGTTTGAAGGCATTGGCAGCTATGGGTATTAAACCCACTATATGCCATATGAATGAAGGACATGCTGCTTTTATGGCTCTGGATCGAATTCGGGAATTACGAAGCGCCAAAAATATGACCTTCGATGAGGCCATGGAAGCTACAAGGACAGGTAATGTTTTCACGATGCACACATCTGTAAAAGCCGGCCTGGACGAATTTCCTGTCGAACTGATGGACAAATACTTTGGCAGTTACTTTCCTCATCTCGGTATAAATAGGAAAAGGTTCTTATCATTAGGAAGAATACTTCCAGATGACGATAACGAGCCGTTTAAAATGCCGGTTCTGGCAATAAGGCTTAGCTGTTACATAAACGGCGTAAGCAAACTTCATGGACAAATATCTCGTGAGATGTGGGGAGTTCTGTGGCCCGGTACTCCTCTTAGAGAAATACCGATAATATCAATTACAAACGGCATACACATCAAAAATTGGTTATCCGATGAGATGAACTCATTATATGAGCGATATTTGGGTCCAAACTGGTCTGATGAAACCATTGACAAATCGGTCTGGGAAAAAATCGACCAAATCCCCGATGAAGAAATCTGGCGGACGCATCAAAGATGCAAAGAGCAATTGATTGTTTTTGCCCGAAATCGTCTTAAGGCCCAAATGCAACGAAGAGGCACTTACCATGCGGAGTTGAACCAAGCTGAAGAGGCTCTCGACCCCGAGGCTTTAACCATAGGTTTTGCCAGAAGATTCGCCAGTTACAAAAGAGGCAATTTGTTGCTTAAGGACCCACAGCGCCTTATAAAGCTGCTTAACAATTCGAATCGGCCTATCCAGATTATCTTTGCCGGTAAAGCTCACCCAAAGGATACTGAGGGAAAAGAGATTGTACGTCAGATTATTCATTTTGCCAGTCAAAGCAATGTCAGACGCCGAATAGTTTTTCTGGAAGACTACGATATGGATACGGCAAGGGTTCTGGTCCGTGGCGTTGATATCTGGCTTAGTAACCCACGCAGACCAATGGAAGCCAGCAGCACAAGCGGTATGAAAGCTGCGGTTAATGGCGCGTTGAATATGAGCACTTTAGACGGGTGGTGGTGCGAAGGTTATGCACCCGACAGGGGCTGGGTTATCGGAGCGGGCGAAAGCTATGGGGATAAAGATTACCAGGATATGGTCGAGTCACAAGCAATTTACAACATGCTTGAAAACGAGGTTGTCCCGCTGTTTTACACTCGTTCAGCCGACAATTTACCACGGGCCTGGATACGCAGAGTAAAGAATTCCATCAGGTGGATAGCACCACGGTTCAATACGCACAGAATGGTCGCTGAGTACACACGTAGGTTTTATAATCCGGCTGCAGCCAGATGGCAATATTTAAACGACGATTCTATGTCCAGGGCAAAGGCCTTTGCACAGTGGAAATCAGACATTAGAAAATCCTGGCCAGACCTTGTCATCAAAGATATCACCATGGAAATCAAAAATGGAGATGACAATGAACAGCTTAATCCTAAAAAACCTCAGCTTAAAGTTGGTTCACAATTGAGTGTTAGAGCATTGATTAAGCTCGGCAAGTTCAATCCTGATGATGTTTCAGTTGAGCTTTACCACGGCCCTATAGATACATGGGGTAACATTAAAGAAGGCTCATCTATAAGAATGGATTACAAAGAAACTTCAGGGCAGGATGGCGAACATTGGTTCTCCGGCACGATGCCCTGCACAAAGACAGGTAAGCACGGCGTGGCTGTAAGGGTCTTGCCCAGACACGCTGACTTAGTTAATCCCTACGACCTCGGCCTGATTCTATGGGAAACACCTAAAGTAGCCGCAAAACGCTAACCGCAAATGGCAAACAGCGAACAACAAAGAGCTATTAGCGATAAGCTACTATTCGTTCTCCTTGGTATTCAGAAGTTCGTAAACCTCCTCAGCAGAGGTGGCTTTTTCAAGTCCCTGTTTGAATGATTCATCCAGCATCAATTTGCTTATTCGAGCCAGCGCTTGGATATGCGGGCCGGTCTGGTCAGCCGGAGAGACAAGAAGGATGACAATCGTTACTGGTTTTCCGTCTACGCTTTCAAAATCAATTCCCTCCGGCACAATTCCGACTGCCATAACAAGCTCCTTGACAGCCTTGCATTTGCCGTGAGGTATAGCAATTCCGGAGCCGATGCCGGTGCTTCGGGTTTGCTCACGCAGCAATACGGATTCTAAAGCAGCATCTCTATCCAACAATAATCTGTTGGTGTCGAGCAAATCTACCAGCTCTGTTATTATAGATTTCTTGTCTTTGCCTTCCAGCGGAACTTTAATGCAGGTTGGCTGTAATATTTTTGTCAGAATCATATAAATTATGTTTATACACTACATCATTTATAAATATTTATATAAACCATTAATTATATGTAATTAGTAATATAATTACAATAACTTTACAAAAAAAATTTGCCGTTTTCTATGCAATAATTAGCTTACATGCCCAATCCGAAATGGAGATAACTCACAAAACGACAATTTTCCCTTTACACTCCGACTTACAACAGTAATATTACTAATAACGAAAATAAGTTAAAGCTAAACCTAACAATGTATTATAAACTAAAAAATACGATACATATTACAAAATTATGAGATAAGTTATGGAAAAGATAAAGCTTTACGATACGACCCTTCGCGATGGCATGCAGGCCGAAGGCGTTAGCTTTTCACTGGAAGATAAACTATCAATTGCCAAATGCCTTGACGAGCTTGGCCTTGACTACATCGAAGGCGGCTATGCCGCTTCCAACCCCAAAGAAATGCAGTTCTTTTCCGAAGTAAAGAAACTAAGTCTGAAAAATTCTAAAATCGTAGCATTCGGCAGCACGCGACGAGCTGATGCAAAGGTTTCCGATGACGTCTCGCTTAATGCAATACTTTCCTGCATGACATCAACAGCAACGGTGGTTGGCAAAACCTGGGATATGCATGTAACAGATGTGCTGGGCTGCTCACTGGATGATAACCTGACCATATGCTTTGAATCAATCGAGTTTCTAAAAAAACACGGCATAGAGACTATTTTCGATGCTGAGCATTTTTACGATGGATACAAGAACAACCCGAAATATGCAACGAAGGTTCTTTCTGCTGCTGCTGAAGCAGGTGCAGATGTGTTAGTGCTCTGCGATACTAACGGTGGCTCTATACCAGATGATGTTTACAAGATTACAAGAACAATTTTTGAGAAGTTCGGCCCAATGGCTATTGGTATTCACACCCATAATGACACCGACTGTGCCACAGCCAATTGCCTTGCTGCGGTTCGAGCGGGTGCTCGACACATCCAGGGAACAGTTAACGGCCTCGGCGAACGATGTGGCAACGCCAACTTATGCACGGTCATACCTAACCTTTCATTCAAGATGGGTTTTGATGTCCTTAGTCCGAAAAAAATAAAGACATTAACTGAGGTATCGCGTTTTATCTTTGAGATAGGCAACCTGACACCGGTAACGAATATGCCTTATGTAGGTGAAAGTGCCTTCGCCCATAAGGCAGGTCTTCACGTCGATGCTTTGCGAAAAAGTAAACGCACCTATGAGCACATCGCCCCTGAGCTTGTCGGTAATGAACGCCGGTTTCTCATCTCCGAACTTAGCGGAAAATCCAATGTCCTTGCTGAGCTGGAAAAAGCAAAAATAGCCGAAGATAAGAAACTGGCTAAACAAATTCTTGCACGTGTTCAGGAACTCGAAAACCAGGGCTACCAGTTTGAAGCAGCTAATGCCAGCTTCGACCTGCTGGTCAAAAAGACGATGGGCGTATTTAAACCTTCTTTCGAGCTGATTAAATATTACGTAACCGTTGAGAAACGTGCAACCGGTGAGCTTGTTACCGAGGCAACGGTTAAATTAAAGGTTGGTGATAAGGCAGAGCATGTCGTGGGCGAAGGCGATGGTCCCGTTAACGCACTTGATGCTGCCTTGCGAAAGTCGCTGGAGAATTTTTATCCTAATATCAGGGAAGTTCATCTGATTGATTATAAGGTGCGTGTCGTTAATGCCAGAGCCGGCACTGCAGCACGTGTGCGCGTTATAATTGAGTCGAGAGACAAAACCGACATTTGGGGGACGGTCGGCTGCTCCGAAAATATTATCGAGGCCTCTTGGCAAGCCCTCACCGACTCCGTTGAATACAAACTACAAAAAGACAAACGATAATATTTAATCAGCCCCGTTACACGCGTGGTTTGACATTCCTCACTTGGTACTTATTTAAGATTTCACACAAATTGGTTTAGTTAGCTTATTTCTGCTAAGAAGGCGCAGAGCATATAATTAATCTAAAGTCAATCCGCAATTTAAAAGGCTGTGGCTTTTCCTACCAAAGCCCTTTTTAGTTTTATGAAATATTGTAATAATCATACATTGTGTGCCTTTTTAGCGACCCAGTAAGGAGAACAATGAATAAAAACCGAATTTTTTAAATATTATTATTTATATCCGCTAAACACTGTTTGAAATCTCCTCAATAGGCATGCCCTGAGTAATTGCCTGTTGTTTTTTCTTTCTTCGGTTTATTGTTCTTCGGTCAAAACGAGTGATTGGAGTTTCTGCTGATGCCACCTGGAGTGCCTTATGTGCTGTTGCAGCGAATAAATCAGCTCCGATTTCTTCCCAGAGTCCTTCCGCTCTGTTAAAAAGTCCACCAGAAACCATTATACGTAAATAAGGCCAGGCATTTATTGCTTTTATTGTATCTATAAGTCGCCTGATATCCGGTGCTTGTTTTGGAGCGGTGCCATAGATTAGAAGAATATCAGGTGCATATTCATTTATATAGGCAAGAATGTCGTCATTGGTTAGTCCACCGCCTAAAAATCTTACTTCCCATCCATCGCTTTCAAAAAGGTCTGTCATCATTTGAGCACCGAGCTCCTGCAATTCTTCTTGTGCGCAACATACTACTACTTTTTTATCCCTACTCGGGCGGTGGGGCAGCTTATTTTGAAGCTGGTCAACTATTGTTCGGTTAATCCGGGTAGCTAAATGCTCCTGAGTTGGTGTAATTTTGTCCGAACGAAGCAATTTCTCAATTTCAATCATAATTGGCCAAATGATATGGATATATACAGAGTTAGCTGGAACACCAGTTTGTAGGGCCTCCTCTATTACGGACCGACATGCTTTCCTATCGCCTATTAGCAGAGCTGACAAGTATTGTTTCAAAACATCTTCTCGTATCATAATTTAATCTCCATTTGTATTTTCCATATTGTATATAATGCCCAATATAACATATAACATTTGTATAATTTCTTAAATGTTATTATAGGCAATATAATTAACAATTATATTAGTATCGGTTTTCATAAATAAAAAACTTGAGTTAAAATAGGAAAGATAATTAATATGCTCAAGAATTACCTATTATTTTATATCATTGATAACTCTCTTATTTTCAAAGCTTTATGAATATAGCATAAATGTGATTGTAAAAAATCCTTATTTTCAGCAAAAAAAGATGTTTTTTACTTAATCTGGGAAATTTGATGACTGGTAGAAACAACAAAAAATATCCTGTGAATCTAAGGGGGAAACAATTAAGAATTACCTACAACTTGTAGGAATTATACAATAAATAAGAATAGAGCTATTTTGCTTATATACAGAAAATAAAAACCTTAGATAATGATGAAAATTTGAAAATTTAAATAAGAATGAAAGTAAACCACCACGCCCTTACGGACGTGGCCTTTTAGAATTCAAGCTTCGCTTG
>CAYTTK010000004.1:0-43603 GCA_964440735.1 uncultured Pirellulales bacterium | reverse complement strand
TCGGCTCCGGTCTGGATGAATTCTCTCTGGCCTCAATCGCCGCATATCTGCTGGCCAACTATGTTATCGGCATTACCGGCCATCAGGGTAATATGTCCAATTACGGCTCGGCCAAAGATGAGTTGACCGCGAGAACAGGCTGTATCGGCGGTAATTACACCAAAAGAGTCCTGACAATTATGTGGGCAATGTGCGGCCTGCTCGCCTTTGCACTTTTTTCCGACGAGATATCAGACCCCGATATGGCATGGGGAGTGATGAGCGACAATTTGCTCGGCGTCGGTCTGGTGGGCATTATGATTTCAGGTATCCTTGCGGCGAATATGTCGACCCTGGCAGGTGTATCCGTATATCTGTCAGCACTGTTCGTTCGCCATTTATACAAACCATTTGCCCAAAACAAATCTGAAAGACATTACGTTAATGCATCGCGTGTTTCAATCGCCGGAATCCTGCTGCTTTCCGTCTATGTTGCGGTGAAAAGCACCGGTATAATCAATATACTTAAGATGCTGCCTTCATTGAATATTATCTTCGGTGCACCGATATTACTGCTGCTTTTCTGGAAACGTCTGACTCTCAAGTCTGTATATACACAGGTAATCGTCTGTGCACTGCTGTTCGGGATTCTGCCGGGAACATTGCCAATGTTCAAAGCGGTCAAGCAATCGAAATTGCTCACTCAGCAAACAAAAGAAAGAATAGTCGTACGCAATTCGCCGGCCACCCAGGACGATGTCGATATGGGACGCGCCGATGAAATAGGTCAAAAAATTCAAAAAGAACTTATAGTTCCGCCTGCCGCCATTTACTTCGATAAGGTGGCAAGGAGCAATCCTGACGATGCAAATTCACCGATGGCGGGTATCGGGAGAATAAACTCCGAACTTGTTATCGCCAAAATGATTGGTCTGAACCTTCAGGATATGAAGCCTTCCACGCTGCTGATGATACGATATCTTATTGATGCGTTTTTGCCGTTTATCATCCTGATCCCGATAAGCATGTTCACTAAAGACAAAGGACTGGAAGAAAATATAGCCCGTTTCTATGTCAAGATGAAAACAAAGGTTACTGCCGACCGCGAAAAAGACAAAGCCGAGCTGCAGAAAAGTTATGACAACCCGACCAGGTTCGACCACACAAAACTGTTCCCGAAATCAAACTGGGAATTCTGTAAGTGGACAAAAGAAGATACCTGGGGCTTCCTTGCCAGCACAGCCCTTACAGCCGGTATTGTAGGACTGTTCTGGTTACTCCTTAAGACGCTCTGATTAAAACCGCAACCTGTTTTAAATACAGATTCAGATTGCTTTTAAGAAAGCAATCCCGCCCCAAAAATACAAAGGTGATATGTAATGAAGAACACAGTTATACTTTTGTGGTTGGCTTTGTGCCTGGCTTCGGCAATTTCCTGCGGTTGCAAAAAACGCGAAAAGGAAAAAGCCGAGCCGGAAGTAGTACTTAAGTTAGCCCACAGTCTTGACATAACTCATCCGGTACATAAGGGGATGGTGTATATGGCCGAGAAAGTCAAAGAAAAGTCATCCGGCCGCATGAAGGTCGAAATTTTTCCGAACGAACAGTTGGGCAATGAAAAGGAATGCATAGAATCACTCCAGCTGGGTTACCTGGCGATGACAAAGACTTCCTCAGCACCAATGGAAGGATTTGTGCCGCAAATGAAGGTTTTCGGTATTCCCTATCTGTTCAGAGACCCCGAACATTTCTGGAAGGTAATGAAAGGACCTATAGGCAAGGAGCTGTTATTAGCCGGCGAGTCAAAGTGGTTACGCGGCCTGTGTTACTATGACGCGGGGGCAAGGAGCTTCTACGCCAAAAAGGAAATTCATTCTCCCGATGACCTTAAAGGGATGAAGATACGTGTGCAAAACAGCATAATGTCGATGAAATTGGTCGGAGCTATGGGTGGCTCTCCTACGCCAATTCCGTGGGGAGAATTATATACTGCACTGGACCAGGGCGTCGTTGACGCCGCAGAAAACAACCCGCCGTCGTTTCGCACATCGCGACATTACGAGGTATGCAAGTATTATATACTGGACGAACACACAATGGTGCCAGATATGCTGGTAATCAGCACGAGAGTCTGGAATAGTCTGAAACCTGAATTTCAGCAGATATTACAGGAGGCGGTGGACGAGTCTGTTGAATATCAGCGCAAGATTTGGGCCGAAGCCGAAGAAAATGATATGAAAAAAGTTCAGAAATCAGGGGTTACAGTCATCCACCCAGACAAGGAACCTTTCCGAGAATCAGTCAGGAGTGTATGGGATGAGTTTGAAGGAACCTATATTGGTGAATTAATTAAACAGATACAGGAGGTAAAGTAGCAGTGTTCAGGTTGATAAAAAAGGTATTAGACCGTTCTCTCGAAGTGCTTGTTATGGTAGTTGTAGCGGTGCTGGTGGTGGATGTGTTATGGCAGGTCTTTACGCGCTTTATTTTGAAAAATCCCAGCACCTGGTCGGAAGAGCTGGCGGTATTTATGCTAATCTGGGTTTCGCTTCTCGGGGCTGCTGTTGCGCTTAATCGCGGTGCGCATCTGGGCATTGATTACTTTGTGGGCAAGCTGTCGCCGAAGAAACGGCTTTATACAGAGGTCTTTGTCTTTCTTTGCGTATCCCTCTTTTCATTGTCTGTTATGGTCCTCGGCGGAATTGACCTCGTCGTCAGCACCTTGAAGCTACAACAGCTGTCACCGGCTTTAGGGATTAAGGTCGGATACGTGTATCTTGCGGTACCAATCAGCGGCTTTTTTCTCGTGTTATATTCCGTTATAGGGCTGGTTGAAAGATTGGCACAATTATTCAAGGGTGGCCCTGTTTCACAACAGCAGGTTACCCACGTGGAAGAGGGGATTGACTAATTAGCGCCAATATAAAGCAGTGACTATGTCAAATTTAAGATGTGAAAGGGTATTATAGTGGAATTACCCATATTAGTCCTTGTTGTTAGTTTTGTAATACTTCTTCTGTTAAACGTGCCGGTAGCGTTTTGCATGGGTATCTCAACGGTCCTGGCATTTTTAGCTATGGGGGACCTGCCGACATTCGTGGCCGTGGCACACAAGATAGCTACCGGAATCGATAGTTTCGCCTTGTTGGCGATACCATTTTTTATTCTGTCAGGCCTGCTGATGGGCCATGGAGGTATCGCTCGCCGCCTGATTGATTTTGCCAATGTGCTGGTTGGACGATTTCGTGGGGGTTTGTCTTTCGTAAATGTCATTACCTGCATGCTCTTCGGTGCAATATCAGGTTCGGCAACAGCAGCGGTATCTGCGGTGGGAGGATTTATGATTCCGCTGATGAATAAAATGGGCTATCACAGGGACTTTAATGCCGCGGTAACTATCACTGCAGCAACAACAGGTCTGTTGATTCCACCAAGTAACGTTATGATTGTCTATTCGCTGGCTACGGGCGGTTTTGTCTCGATAGCTGCTATATTTATGGCAGGATTTTTACCCGGCCTTCTGGTGGGTTTGGGACTGATTTTTGTCAGCGGATGTATATCTGTCATAAACAATTATGGCAAAGGAGAAACTTTCCCCATCAAAGAAGGAATTGTTCGCTTCTTTCGGGCGATCCCGCCCTTGTTTCTCGTGATTATCGTAATCGGCGGAATTCTTAAGGGATGGTTCACTCCAACAGAGGCCTCAGCAGTTGCTGTTCTCTACTCCTTAATCCTGGCTGTGATTGTATATCGGGAGGTCAAAATCAAAGACCTGCCGAAGATTCTTCTTCAATGCGGCGTGACCACATCGGTAGTCTTTTTGCTCATAGGAACAAGTATGGCAATGTCATGGGTTCTGGCATCAGAAAACGTCCCTCAGGATATCAGTGCAACCTTGCTGAACACCACAAGTAATAAAATTCTTCTTTTGCTGATGATTAATGCTATCCTGCTGGTGGTCGGAACATTTATGGATATGACACCTGCTGTTTTGATATTCACTCCAATTTTTCTGCCCATCGTGGAAAAACTTGGGATGCACCCCCTGCATTTCGGCATCATCATTATAATGAATTTATGTATCGGCCTGTGCACTCCACCGGTCGGGACAGCTCTTTTCCTCGGCTGCGGCATAGCCGGAACAACAGTAACCAAAGTCATTCGTCATATTCTGCCGTTTTTTGTCGCTATGATAATTACGCTTTTAATCTGTACCTTCGTGCCGCAAATATCTATGTGGATTCCGGACAAACTCGGATTCGTTAAGTAGATACACCGAATAGAAAACAACGCAGCGGTTATTCTTTCTGTTCAACTTCAGGATAGGTAGTCTTATCCCCGTGAGAGAAATGTTTTAACAATCCCTTAAATACATCGAATACTGTTACCAAACCCTGGACCTTGCCCTGCTGGTCCACAACAGGCAAGGCACGTTTGCCAGATTGACACATATTCTCCATTATTTCTGCGATGGGCATTTCCGTGCTTATGGTGTTGACGGAACCGCTCATTATCCATTTGATTCTGATTTTAAGCGAGGCATCATCCGATGGCCTGCGCCATTGGGCAAATTCTGGTCGCAGGTAGGGACTCGATGCCGCCGTCAGGTCGGACTTTGTTACAATACCCTGCGGTATTTTATCCTGTCCTACCATCACATAGCCAGTGCCATGTTGTTTAATCTTTGTAAGAGTCTGCTGAACGTTATCGTCTGGAGCGCTCCAGAGCACCTCTTTCTGCATAATATCTTTTGCATATATTGTTAAAGGTGCATTGGTAGTCTTGATTTCCTGTTGCTCTTCTGGTGGTGTTGGCTCGCTTGTAGAATCGGCAGGAGACCCGGTCATTTTTTGAATCTCCTCGGAAACCGGATGCTTTTCGTCTTCACTCGTATCAGCCAAACTTTGCACCTCCTCATTGGTATCGCTATTTTTCTCCTCAATAGCAACGTTGTTTTGTTGTTCCGGCAGCTCCGGCTTATCAGGGGCATTAGTTTTTTCAGGTTCGATTACTTGCTCTGTAGCTTCCTCAGTAACTTCAGTGCCCTTTTTCGCCTCGGCAAAATCGGGTTGCTCGGATGTAGTGACTGATACATCGGTAATGAGCTCTTTTGGAAAAATAACGCCGCATTTGAAAGGCGGGTAGGAACCACATGTCACTTGATATGTCACTAACGCAAATTCTTCATTGCCGGGCAAGCTTATTGTTTCCTCAGATTTATCCCAAGGATTGCCAATAAAAGTATTGATGTACGTGAAGGAGCCATGGCCATTTAACTCTTTTCGGAAAACTCTGTCCCACGCCCCAACCAATGCAATACCCACCTCAGCAAATTCACTACTAATATCTTTAGCCTTCTCGAGTGAGCCAAATTTTATATTTTCCCGAATTATTTGCTCATCTTGCATAATAATAACACCAGCCAGAATAAATAGGCCTTGCCGGTCGAATACAAGTTGAAAAGTGCCGTTCAAAATCCCCTCAGCTTTGACAATAGTAACCGCCGCCAGGTTCTCAAATTGTTTCTCAAGACCTTTTACGGTCTCATTTCCACACTCCTGCTGACTACATTTCATATCTACATTTAACATGCCGGAAATGTCGTCACAAAAGGTCTTAAATGCTCTCTCTGATAATTCTATGACTTGTGATTTGGATTCTGTTAGTGATGTTATCATTTGCCGAACCTAATTATTGAATTTATTTGAAAAGCATATTTCGAAGCTTTATTCGTATAACAAACGGACCTATGTAGATGCACTTACCTCTGATACATCCAACCATATTATTCTCGATAGATTCTCCAATTGCTTAAAATTTTTTTCGACATAGTTAGATTGCTTTAAGACTAAAATGGCCGAAAAAAACGATTGAAGACCAAAAGCTGCCACTGAAAATACGGTTTTTTTCATATCTTTGATATTCAAACTGATTTATGCCGATAAATAAAATGCTGTCTTTAACCGCAAAAAAGCGATAAAGGAGACAATAGATGAAAGTGAGCAAAAATTTATTGGCCGTTGTTGTAGGTATTGTTGCATGCGTAGTTGTGGTATGGTATTCCCCGTCAATTCAGGGTGTTGAAAGAACTTATGAAGTTCAACCACAGGTTACCATACCCGAATATAGAACCGATGCAGCCCGGGCAATAGATGCTTATGAACGGCTGATGGAACGGTATATGGATTTAACTGAAAGGAATTTATTCGATACCGGAGCGGATGTCAAAGTCGTAGTAAAAAGATTAGATTCCATTGATAGTAAATTGGATGAATTATCCGCAAGAATGGCAGGGATTGAAAAGGCCCTGGGTATCGTACCAGCCAAACCAGCGGTCAAACAAAAGTCACAATCAAAAGCTCTTGATAGCAACGACAAGGAAAAATCCTTACCTGCCGGGCCTTAACTCACCTTCACGGGCCTGCAATCATAATTTGAATTTTATTTTTCGTAAGTTAAGTTTCGAAGGACGATAATCGAAACGGCAATTAGTTTTAACCATATGTTTTGCCCTTCTCATCCACATAAATGGTACCTTTTGCCTGTCTTATTACCTTGATTGCCTTTGGGACATCCTCCAGCTTTGGGACTTTAAATAGTTTTTTACACTTTTGGCATTTTATCCTTCGGTCAACTGCGCTTTGGTCAAGCAGCCAAGGACTACCGCATTGTGGGCATTGAGCGATAATTTGCATTCGATAAATTCCTATACAAAGGACTAAATTTGAAATATAGACCAATCAAGAACCCACACTAAGTATTTTAGCTACAGACTTAATTAATATCCATCGCAAATTTCCTCGTTCCTGTCCTATAATATCACTCTACACAAATGGAACTATTTAGAAGCATAAAAAGCCCCTCATCAACAGCACCAGCCGGCGAGATTTTCCTTGATTTATCTGTTTGAATTTGCTAATATAGATGTGTTGGGGATGTGGTGAAATGGTAAAAAAAATATCATGTAAAGTTATTAGCTCCAAACCTCTTATCAATAGGGGCGATATTTTACCATACATAAACAAGCCAAATAATAACCGCCAAAAGGTCGATAACAATGCCGCCAGCGACCCTCAAATAAGCCACACACGCAATTTGTTTACCTATTCGCACTCATTAAACATGGAGAAAAAGTGCATTGACGCAGGGCTAATTGGACAGCTCCTCGATTGTTATGCTTAACAATCGGCCTTGTGATTTACAAGCAGAGATTCAAAGCCAGCAGGTTTCCTATACCAAATCTTTTAGATAGTGTCTTAGATAATACCGGAATTGAGATAAAACCACCGCACTTGTCATTATGACGACGAAGACTTCAGGTGAGACTTCATGTATCACGACAGCCAAAGCGGTGCCAGCAGCAGGAGGGTGCTCAACGTCCAGAGCAACCATAAGGAAGATAGCGATTCCAACTGCGCAGGGATATTCAAT
This sequence comes from uncultured Pirellulales bacterium, assembly GCA_964440735.1. Classification (GTDB taxonomy): domain Bacteria; phylum Planctomycetota; class Phycisphaerae; order Sedimentisphaerales; family Anaerobacaceae; genus CAZBWE01. Next base: position 36,193 of record CAYTTK010000004.1, on the reverse strand, counting down.
AAAATAGTGTAGGTTGGTGAAATAAAAAATCGTTCCGGATGCCAAGCCAACCAAGTGACCACCGACGACGTTTCTTGTTTTTGCAGAGACGGATGTAGGCATTGCAAACAGGATAAAGCTGGTAGCTCCCATTGCACTGATTACGACCATCTTTTCCTCGCCCAAGACGAGAACAAGTATCAACAAGACAACGGCAGCCAATAAGGACTGCAAAAGGTAATACTTCCAAAGCTTCTTGAATTTACCAATAATTGTGGTTTGAAATTCCATTTTCAACAAATCCGTTATATGTTTTATATTTAACCCATATTATATAAAAAAACGGCGAGGATGAGTAACTTTGGGGGTGCTAAGTTTACGCATTTCCTCGCCGAGTTAATAAAATCCATTAAGGCTTTTGGTAGAACCTTCCGTGGTCCGCCTTATAACATAAATAACATTTTTCTCTTTAGCGCTTTTATATACCAAACATTACCATATTCTTTATTGCTTCCAGGATATTTTCCTCACTTTCAAGCTGGTCAGATTCTAGAAGCATTCGCACCCTCTGGATAACTTCGGTGTCTGTCTGGATAGGTTGCGTTGCCTGTTCAATAAGAGATGCATAATCAACCTGGACGGAAACATCCTCGTTATTCTTCGAAACAGGGCTCGTGGGGCCAGATTGCTTGGATGATGCTTTTTCCAAAGGTTCTTGAATTTTACTGATATCTATTTTTTCTATCATTTTATTACTTCTTTAAATCTCTAATCCAAAATCCTTTTCGTATGACTTTCAAAAAACTTTAGGATATTTTCTCTTATTTTCTTTTTTTTCTAAAGTTTGTCCTTATTTCAGACGAAAAAGCTAGTTTGTAAATTCTTTCTTCCTTACGCAAATTTACGACCGTTCATTTTTGCTTGATACCCTGGTTATATTGTTACGGCTACCTCATAAGTTACAAATTTGATAAAACTTAATGAACTAATGGTTGCCAATTGTTCACTCAAAGGTGTTTGGCCGTCACTCAGCTGCGATTGAAAATATTTATTTATCCTTTTTTCTATTGTTTTATCGGACGTATCCCATATTTGTTCAAGAGCCCATATTAACTGCCCATCCCTCAAGTCCACAAGCTTCAACCGAAGACCAACGACCATATGAGGATAAGGTTTGAATTCGGTAATAGTCCCTGTCAATACGGCATTGCACTTTAATGCCTTACGGATTGCTATTAATTGTTCAAGGGTATATGTGTCATTCAGGTTTAACTGCAGACTACGCCACGCAGAATCACTTTGACGGACGGTGGTTAAACCGAAAACCTGCCTTTTTTGTAATGCCCGGAAAAGTGCTTCGGTTATATCTGCAGAGATTTGGGGATAACTGGAATCGTTATCAAGTTCAACCAAAGCCACCCTGCCAATGTCGCAAAGGTCTTTGTTCGGATTTAGATAGTAGTGGTGACTCGCCGGTTTAGACATAGGGAGCCTGATCCCGTAGTGCTGACAGCCTGATGCCAATAACAGAGCCGTTAGCGGTAATAACACTGAGATGCGTAACCTATTGGAGACTGCTCGTAAAGTGTGGCTCGAATCACAAGCGACAGTTGTTGGAATATGAGTTGACGGACATGATAACAATGTTTTCAAGTTACTCATTTTTCTTCACCTGAAATTGGAGTTTTTTATTCTTTAAACTCTATCTTACTTATCGGGTTTGTTCAGCGATACAATGGTTGAGCTTACGCCTTCAGCGTTCGTTACATTCATTTTCGACGCTTGAGGGTTTCTTTCAGTCCTGGCTGGTTCTACTTTGAATTCGCCGCCGAGCATTTCTAATATGTTGATTAGTGCCCGCAGTTGCTCTGTGTCGGCCTGTCGCATCTCTTCTCGAAAGCCCAAGATATCAGTTTTCCAGTTATTTAATTCAATACGCATATCAATCAAAAGGTTGTTGGCCTCAGTTAGTTCTTTCTGCGTCTGTCGCAGCTGGGCATCATAATTTGCGAGATGGTCTTTGAGTTGTTGACTTTCCGTGAGAAGATTTTGATTTTTCTGCCGTAATACAGCCGACTCTTCAGAAAGTCTGGCATATTTTTCTGACAATTCTATCGCAGATTCTACTGCTGTAGGATTTTTAGGGGCAGATTCTTGGAATCTTGTCGCGACCGCCTTGTCTCCTACTAAGGCAGACTCCTCTGTAACGTCGGTTAAAATAGCGGTTTCAGTATACTCTTGAGGGGGTAAGCAGCCTGTTAGAAAAAACATTAAGATTGTTGAATTTACTAAAAATATGTTTTTTTTATCGTTCATTTTGTTCTCTCCGTTACTTTGTTTTGTCATACATTCATTCAAAAATTATAAACGCATTATTTTACGTCTGGTTGCCTTCGGAAGTTTGGGCAGCAGCATAGTCACATCTTAAATACGTTTTTGAACCACAACAGCAAGTTACTTCTATCACAGCAAATTCAGAATTATTTTCCATAATACGAACCTGTGGTGTAGATAAAACTGCACTTTTTTCTTTTTGCTGTATTGGTCCTTGTTGCGCCACATCAAGATGAAATTGGCCCTCAAGTTTAATATCGTCGGCCTTTAGGATTCGTCCGGCTAACTTTGGCATTTATTATCCCATCCTTTCATTTGCTTCTCTGGGTTAAAAATCAGGTCAAGCACAATAATCAATTCCGTCAGAAGTAGATTGCTCATTTTCGTTCTCAGTTAGGTCAACGGGCAATTGCTGGTCATCGGTAGTATCGTTTGGTTGACCTTCGGTATCGGAACCTTGTTCGTTTGCCCGTTTTAATTGCTGCCGGCGTTTCCTATTCTCACGCTCTTTGGCGGGAGTCAAACCGGCAATATTGTGCAATCCTTCAACCGGTTTTATTATGATAGAATCATTATCTACCATCTTTCCACTGCCTCAATTTTATGGATAAGTTAAATATGGCACTTGCGTGCAGTTGGCTGACACGCGACTCGGTTATTTCAAAAACATCAGCAATTTGCTTCATCGTTAGATGTTGCTGGTAATAAAGCAGAATAATTTGCCGCTGTCTCCGGGGCAACTCCCTAACTGCCTTACTTAAATTATCTATAAGCTCATCCTGCTCAATCTGCTGTGAAGGAGTGGTTGTGCCAGCAGCCGCCAAAAAACTTCCCAATGCAGGAGCATTATCTGAAGAGCCGTCTATAGAGACAAAATGCTGGGCACGAGCACTTTCGAATATTTGATATAGTTCATCGAGAGTTATTTCAAGCTTATCAGCTAACTCGGCATCGGTAGGAGCAGCACCTGTCTGCTCGATGATTTTCTGGCTGAGCTGCTGGGCCTTGCGAATCTGTTTATTCAGATTCACAGGCACAAAAGACCATCCTCTCAGCTCATCCAAAATGGCCCCTTTTACCCTGATATAGGCATAAGTCGTAAATTCAGCCTGATGAGATGGGTCAAAATCGCGGGCCGCTTTTACCAAACCAACAGTTCCAGCTGAAACTAAATCCTCAAATGATAACGGGGGCTTCAGATACGTTATCACCTGATGAGCTATTTTATGAACCATAGGAAGCAGCTGTGCTATCTGCTCATCCGCGATGACTTGAGCGGATTTTTTTTGAACAGAATATGCGCGCATAGCAGCTGAGTTTAGATGCTTTTTTGCATCTTCAGAAATCTGTTGTTCCGGCTTATTTTTAGCCTTTACCGCCAATTTCTTTTTCCTTTTGTTTGTTCATATGGTTTGTAATCATCGCATTTAGCAAAATAGAGTTTATTGCCTTAACCGCCCAAATTCCTGCTATGTAGGCAAGCACTGTACCTGCCAATGCCCTTTTGCAACAGATAAATGGAGAAAGACCACTAATCCAGCCGATAAAGCTCAAGCTGAAAAAGCATATCACTGCGATGCTTACTGCAATTGACCGAACATTGAATAGCATATTCGATTTCCAAATTTCAAATTTCTTATTACATATCTCAAGATAAAGCCCCAACAACCTCTTCCCCTTCCAGCGCAGTCGAGTCAGCCTGCAAGACGGATATAGCTTCTATTGGTTCTATTTCGGTCCCGAGCAGGATTTCATCGTAAGCTACTACTGATAACAGTGTCACCATTCGTGATAACATTGCTGCCAGAGGCACACGTAATCTCGAATCGCACAGTAAAACTACCTTGTCAATACCTTTATCCATTGCTGCTTTCCAGGCCTGTGCGATTTTCCTGCTTATATCCATTGCAATTTCAGTTGGCAGAGCAAGAGTTATGGTCTCCTGTTCTTGTCTTAAAGTTGAGGCCATCTGATGTTCAAGGGCGGGATCCAAGGTTATGGCCGAAATCCTGCCTCTTTCATCTCGAAACTGCTCGGTAATTGTTCTACTCAACGACTTTCGAACCATCTCCGTTAAACCAGCAGGATTCTTGGTTTTTGCAGCGTTTTCTCCCAAAGATTCAAGTATAATAGTTAATTCGCGAATCGGAATCCCGTCCTTTAAGAGGTTTTTAAGCACACGTTGAAGTATTCCAACGGTTACATTTTTATCGAGGCCAACAACTTCTCCCACCAAAGACGGTTGGGTGTTACGAAGGCGCTCCACAAGAAGCTGCACGTCTTCGCGGGTCAACAATTCATCAGCATGTTTTCGCAGCGTTTCGGATAAATGGGTAATAAAGACAGACTCCGGGTCTATAACAGTGTATCCGTTTAATTCGGCCTTCTCTTTATTAGCTGGAGTAATCCATAAAGCCGGCAGGCCATAAACAGGTTCGGTTGTTTTTATACCTTCGACTTTAGATTGGACGTTGCCGGAATCCATAGCGAGAAACATATCAGGCTCCAAGCGTCCTTTTGCAACTATATGGTCAAACAGTCGAATTTCATAAGCAGTCGGTTCGAGAGTGATATTATCTCGCAGGCGAACCAAGGGGATAATGATACCGAGTTCTTGAGCAAATTTTCTTCGCAGTGCCCCAATGCGATCGAAGATGGTGCTGTCCTTACGAGGGTCAACCATACCAATTAATCGCACACCGACCTGCACGGAAATCCTATCGACATCCAACGATTCTTCAACCGGCTGTTTCTCAGCTTTTTCTTTTGGATGAGTAATACGCCCTTGCAGGTCTTTTTCAGATTGAGCCGCGACTCGTCCAATTAAAAAAGTGCCAACGGCCAGCAACAGAAAGGGAACCTTAGGCAGACCGGGTACCAAAATCATTGCAGCTATGATGAGGGATGCTGTCTTCAGGGGCTGGCTTTCCTTAAGAAACTGTCTGGACAGGTCCTGACTAACGCTGTGTTGTGAGGAAATTTTGGTTACCAGAAAGCCCGCACTTATGGAGATTATTACCGACGGTATCTGGCTAACAAGTCCATCACCAATGGAAAGGATAGAATAAGTCCTTATGGCATCGGCAATTGTCATACCGTGAGTATAACCCATAGCGATGCCGCCTATAATGTTGACTGCAGTGATTACAAGTCCCGCCTTGGCGTCGCCACGGATGAATTTGCTGGCACCATCCATAGCACCATAGAATTCACTTTCCTTGACGATTTTTGTTCTGCGTTCGTTGGCCTGGGCTTCGGTAATAATTCCGGCGTTAAGGTCAGCGTCGATTGCCATTTGCTTGCCAGGCATAGCATCAAGGGTAAACCGCGCAGAAACTTCGCTTATTCGTTCGGCGCCTTTTGTTATTACTATGAACTGTATAACAACGAGAATCAAGAAAATTACCAGACCGACTACAAAGCTGCCGCCGGCAACAAAATCACCAAATGTCTGAATGATTTTCCCAGCATTGGCATGTAGAAGTATCAATCTGGTTGAGGCCACATTAAGTGAGAGGCGGAACAGCGTTACAAAAAGCAACAGAGAAGGAAATGAAGATAGCTCAAGGGCCTCTTTTGAGGATAAAGTAACTATCAAAACAGCTATAGCCAAAGATATACTGCAGGCCAGGAGCATATCCAGTAAAATTGTGGGCAGAGGCACTATCAGGGTTGCCAGAATAAACACCATTCCCACAGCCAAAACGATATTGCTGTATGAGGTCAGAGGATTATTAAGTAAGTTCTCATCTGCTCTGCTTCGCAGATGTGTCTCTGATAATCTTGACGAACTATTTTGTGCAGAAACTGCCATAAAGATTTTCTACAATACAAATTTTTCTAAGAATTAAATTTATGTTACGTCTGCTTTTTGCGGCTTTGCACCCAAAATCTGATTTATTTTGACAGCAAACCAGCCATCCACTTCAACTATATTTCCAGTGGCGAACTTAGTATCCTTCAGGTAGAGGTCTGCCGACTCATCAATAGGTTTATCAAGGTTTAAGACTGAGCCAGGCCCAAGCCGTAATAGCCTTCGAACCGGAATTTCTGTCTGACCAATAGTGACTGTGACCGGTATGTTCATATCCAGCAGAATATCGATGCTGCCACCTGGACCGGTAGATTCTCCTTGGGCAACCTCAGCGAATTCAACAGATTGTGCCTGTTTTTTCGAATCATCTTTTTGTGCGCCGTTTGCACCGTTAGGCGACTGGTCTTGTTTTTCTTTATCTGCTGTAGCTGTCTTTGCCATACAACGCTCCTTTCAACATTCTGAGCCAAAGTGAGGGAACCTTGCATCAGTTCAAACTAATTTTTATCTGTGCCCAGAACGAAAAGTTATTTAATTGTTTTGTAACCGGATTAGCATTTTGTGACTTATCATAATTTTGCAAAAGTTCTGTAATCATTTTTCTCAAGACGGACGGGTCATTTTATGTCTTCTGTAAATACGACAGCATATCGGTCGCCTGATTTTGCAGGCAAGCCATAATAAACTCTTCGGCCGTCAACCATCAATTCCATTGGCTCATCAACCCGCTTATCAAGTAACAATATGTCACCAACCTGGAGATTTAATACCTGGTTAAAGGTAAGTTGAGTCGAAGCCAGTTGGGCTGTTACATTAACTTGTATTTGCTCTATATGCCGCAAAATGGCTTTTGAAACTTCTTCGGGGGAAATTGCATTCGGCCCGCCGACAAATGCTGTTTTTCCTGCCACTGTGTCCAATTCGCTACATAGTATTAAAAGATATGCGGCGGATTCTTTTTCTGAGTCGGCTTTCTTCACATTAAATTCTATTCTGCATAGTTCTTCTGTGCCTTTAAGTAATAGGGGCAATTGTCCTTTAACAAAACCATCCACTGGATGAAAATCGAAAGATTCGTAAGAGCTGGAAAAAGCCTTAACGATACCAGAGCCGATTTCCGACAAAAGCGACACTTCCAGTTGTGACATATCCTTATCTGAATCGCCCTCGGTTTCGGAATCACCAAGCAATTGTCTTGCCCAAATAACCGCCGTCTGGGAAGGTATTCCAACCGCCCCACACAGATGAGTCTTGTCTTTGCCAAAAATTAAAAAATATTCTTGCTTGCTATCCGAGGTTTGGTTACGAGATTCCACGGCATAGTGCTGCGTAATCGAAGCAGTTGCCACATTGAAGTCGCTCTGACAAAGACAGGCGAATTTTTCAGCTACAGCCGTTGTAAATTTTTTCGCTAAATCATCAAGTTTTTTTATCTGCTTAAGACTAAAGTAATGAGGCTGATGCCAATTGTACTCGGTGGTTTGTACTTGTGTATTATCTTCTACCGGTCCGGAACCAATGGCAGCGAGGAGTTGCTGAACCTTCTGTCTGTTTAAGTTGTTGGCACTTATGTCGCTCATTGTATAGCGATTTCCCTAAAAAGAACGCTTCGGATTTGGGGTTTTGCATCAGGAAAAAGCTTCTCGTTAAAGACATCACACATTTGCGATTGAAGACGCTTAAGATTTTTATCACCTCGAGTATCTTCGATACTTAAACCCGCAAGATAGATAGTAATCCAGTTTGTTAAAAGCAGCTTTTTCTCGTCAAGAAAAGCAGAACCCTTCTTTTGATCTACATCGGAGTTTATCTGTAGTGTTAAAGCAATCCTAATGTATCGTGTCACGCCGGGCTCATCAAGATTTGCGACCACAGGGTCTAAATCATAATACCAGTTTTTTTGAGAGTCTTTCCCGGTTAAGTCGGGCACATCCGATTTTATACCTTCCGCCTGATTAGGCCCTGCTGTGCCAGGCTGAGAAGTTGCGGCTGGTTTATCTTTGACATATCCGGCAAATAATCGACCCAGGCCGAAACCTGCACCTGCACAAAACGCCACCACAACAACCGGTATTATCCACGACAAAATGCCGCCTTTCGATGTTTTCTTGTCATCTGATTTTTCTTCTGAATCTTTTTGCTCTTTTACCTCATCCGTATCAGCCATTTTCTTGCCTCATCATTACACTATTAAGAACACTTTAATCAGGTTAATTGTAAGCAACCTTCCTGCCGATATCGGTGTATCTTGTCTCGCAAGGTTCTGTCACTGATGCCTAATACCTTTGCAGCTTTTGTTTGATTGCCCGCTGTCTGATGCAAAGTTTCTAAAATCGCTCTTTGTTCCACTTGCTTGAGAGGTATTCCACCAAGGCCCGTCCGAGGGGTATTTGCTTGCTCGCGCTGACACACCTCATCGGATATGTTTAATTTTTCCTGTGGTAGTGGTTGTAATTCATCAAAGAGCCATGAGACGTCAGCTAAGGATAGGGTTTGTCCAACTCCTAAAATCAAGGATGTTTGCACAACATTACGCAATTGGCGGACATTGCCTGGCCAATCGTAGTTGGCGAATATATCCATCATTGCAGGGTCAAGTTTTGTGATTTGGCGTTGCGCCTCACGAGCATATAGGTTAACAAAATACCACACAAGGTCGGTTATATCTTCCTCACGTTTCTTCAAAGGTGAGATAACTAATCTCACTCCGCTTAGCCGATAGTAAAGGTCCTTGCGGAATCGGCCTTGTCGAACTTCCTGTAATAAATCTTTATTAGTGGTGCTTATTATTCGAATATTGACTCTAACATTTTCGTTTCCGCCGACACGCTCAAAGCCCTGATGTTCAAGCACCCGCAGCAGAGTGGCCTGAAATTTTATGGGTGTTTCGGTAATTTCATCCAGCAGCAGTGTCCCCCCATGTGCCATTTCAAATCTGCCTTTGCGCTTATTATAGGCACCGGTGAAAGCACCTTTCTCGTGACCAAATAACTCACTCTCAAGAAGGGAATCACTTAATGCTGCGCAATTAACTTTGATGAATGGCCCCTGGGCCCTTTTACTGTTGTAATGAATTAAGAAAGAAATCAGCTCTTTGCCTGTTCCACTTTCACCACTTATCAAAATCGGCGCTGAAGTTGGTGCTATTCTCTTGGCCAGTTCGACAGTTTGAATCATCTTTGAGCTTCTGCCTACAATTCGATACAGGCAGTTTGGGCCTTCGCAGGCAGAGGCCATCGTAGATACACGGTGATTTGGCAGAAAGCTGTCCAGTATGTTCTCTACCTTTTTGCGGTCGAGCGGCTCAATTAGAAAATCACAACAGCCTTGCTTAATGGCACTGACGGCTGTCTCGATGGTTTGGTGTTGTTGTGTTTGCCCATTTTGGGCCTTTGCTATCATAACCACCGGAAGCTCTGGTGAATTGGCTCTGATTCTGTCAAGCAGTTCGAAGCCATCCCGCATCTGGCAAGACTGGTCAGCACACGGACTTATCCTGTCGCTGGTAAATATGAGGTCACAGCTGTTTTTATCGAGGTAGTGGAAGGCGGCTTTTGTACTATCTGCCAGATGACCACGAATTCCCTTGCGAGCTAAAATCTCAAGTAAAAGTCGGGCCATCTTGGGGTCGCTACCGACTATCAATACATTCGCAGTATCTTCTTTTTGCTGGTCTGAGCTTATGTTTTTTGTCTCGGCGTTATCCACGTTGAGAATACTCCATTTAACTTTTTCATTTTTATTAGCTACATCCCCTCCGCCAATTGTTCACACTCTCGAATTAACATATCTGGTTTATCCTTCAGGTACCAATCAATCAGTTTCTCCTGGACTTTAGCAAGGTCGGTCCACAGACAGTCAGGATATTCTGCAATTAGCTGTCTATAGGTATTCTTTGCCGATTGCGGGTCATCATTTCGCAGACAGTTGCCTATTTGGAACAAAATCCAAGCTCTTTCCTGTGCTGAGTTGAGGTCTTTCGGGTCCTTACGATGAAGAGCTTCCTGATAAAGTATTCCTGCTTTTTCTGCATGGCCGCTAAGAAATAAAACTTCTGCCAACTCAAATGGATTTTTAAGCTGTTCTGGCTTCTGTTTTAGATTTTCGAGCATTTGCAGGGTATGCTCACTTACCGGCTCATATTGGTATACGGGTTTAATCAGATTTTCAGGTTCTGTCTGGATGGGTATTTTCTCAGGTTCCCCATGCGTTTTTGTATCGGATGATGCTTCGTTTGGCTCAATTGCCGGTTCCGGCTCGGTAACAGTAATAGATTTTGTAGGTTGTTTACGCAAATTAAATAAAATAGAGCGGGCTTGTTCGATCATTTGCTTAAGTTCTCTTTTGCTTTTGCTGTCCTTCTCGTCTTGAGAAATACTTATTCTGGCCTGCTGTAGTTGATTTATAAGAGGATTATCAGTCTGTGGCATGGTTGAGGTTGCAGAGGTTGCTACATTCAGTTTCCCGCTTCCTTTCTCGGTGCCTTCTTCAGATAGTTGGTTTTCGTTTTTGCCTTTAGCACCGACAGGAAATGTAAACAAGCAAATAGCTATAAATACAAAACAGCAGAGGCGAATAATACAAAGCGTAACTCGATTTTCATATTTCGAACCTCGCTCATTGAACAGCCGGTGTCGAACATTTGTTGCTGGGTTTGGCTTTAGCTTTTTGCTTTTCATTTTTATTGATTCGATATTTTTATTTCTACTGTGTTTACTTTAGTAATTCACTTGTAGGCTCAACATCGTTCCACTTGTCTAAAAGAATAAGAGTTGCTTTGTCGTATTTTTTTTGCTGCTTATAGGCCATTGCAAGAACGCTCAGGGTCTTTTGTCTTATCTGTTCCGAGGGGTCAGAATCCAAAAGCTGTGAGCATACGTATATGGCTTGAGAGTTTTCGCCGAGTTTTAGACAGACATCAGCCAACTCAAGTGCGACTTCCTGTGCCAAAGGCCCCGGTTCAATAAGGACGAGAATCTTGGTCAGGTCTTTGCGGGCAAGCTCCAGATTATCTTTTGCGATATAACATTTGGCTAATTCGAAGGAAAGCTTCGCCTTTAACTGCAGGTCAGGGATATAATCAGCTTTGTCTCCAAGCACCGAGATAGCTTTGTCAACCAGCCCCATCGTGCGAAGAATTTTGCTTTTTGTCAGCAATATCTCTATAGATTCTTTCTGTGAGAATTGCCAGGGCTGTATGCTATCTATCAATGTAAGGGCTTCGATAAAGCGCTCCTGCTTTATCTGGGCTTCTACCAACGCAGAGATAGTTTCTACATATTGTTCTTTGGAGAGAGGACCTGTCAGGGCGCATTGGAAGGCATTGCAGGCTTGCTGTAAATTTCCTAAGGTTAGGCTAATTTTGCCAAGGAGAAAATAGGCTAAATACAGCTCCCTGTTTTTTTGGTCTTTAACCAATACAATATATTGAATGAACCATTTGGCTGCAGCTTCATAATCTTCTATCTCATAGAAGCACTTAGCTGCTCCGAAGGCAGCTGTGGCCCTTGACTGCCGAGGCAAACCGAGATTGTAAACTTTGCTATAGAGTCGTGCGGCCTCACTCAAAAGGCCGGCGTTCTTAGTGGCATCGGCGAGATACAAACATGCCCGGCCAGAAAGCTCATTATCTGGATATTGCTCAACGAGTTGTGTTAAGTCCTGTCGTGCACCAAGATGGTCGCGAAGATTGGCTTTTAGTTTGCTGGAGTGTAAAAGGGCAAAAGGCGCCAGATGTGTTTGTGAATAGCGATTAGCTACCAATTTATATTCCGCAATTGACTCGGTGACCCGGTCTATTTGTGCCTGCAGAAGCCCCAGGGCAAAATGAGCATTAGGAACGCGCTGGTCGTCGTAAAAGGAAAGTAAAAAACCCTGCCACAATGAAATAGCCTCTTGGGCAAGTAAAGATATAAACTCTGATAATGAGCTATACTCCTCTGGATTAAAGATACTTACAAGCCCCCGCTCATCCAATCGGGCCAACAGGCCGACACAACCAGCAGATATCGCAGCGGACTGCCGCGTTGTTGCCGCTGGAAGATACAGACTCACCGGCCTATTACGAATAGCACCTTTTGCCCTTCCTGATTCCACCCCTTTACCAAGAACCCATGTAATATCAAGTTTTGCATTTGTAGCAAATCTGGCCAGCAGTTCTTCAATAGATGACCCATGACAAACTACGGACCAACGTGTTGGTGCACCTGGATGCTCAATTTTTTGAATCTGTGAAGAAAGCAGTCCTTTGCTTAATTGTTCCGAACCGGAATTCAAAAGGTTCATTAAAGCGGATATTTCGTTGATACCGGAGAAAAGATCGATTTCTTCCGGACTGCTCCACAACTGGTCTGGAATATCATTATCAATGTCACATAGCAAAAGAATATATCTGGTAATAGATTCGGCAATAAGAAAATGACAATCACGCTGCAGCAATAAAGCTGTATCTTTGTCCAAATCCACCAAGCTAACTAAAGCAATCGTCTGATAAGCTCTGGTTCGTGCCTTTAAGTATTGCCCTTTTTGAACCTCAATAAAACCAAGATAATAATTGGCTAATACCCTCAAAATGGGTGAATGGCTTTCTGAAACCACCCTGAGTAAACGATTGGCCTGGTCAGAATCGCCGGTTTTTCTCATACATAAAGCCATTTTGAGTTGAAGGAAATCTCTCAGCAGGCTATTTTCTTCACTCATCGGCAGACCCTGCTGAAGCTGGTTATAAGTCTCATAAGCCATGCTGTAATTTTTTTGCAGATAGAAGTCTTGAGCAACCTTCAAAGATAGCGGCTGTCCTGAAAAAGATAGCGGCTGTCCTGAAGAAGATGCAAATTGTGGTTCTTGTAATTGCTGGGCCTTAACATGTGACGAATCCTCATTAATTGGAGATTCAGGCGAAATTATTCGTCGCTTAACGGGTATCATCTGGGTATCGGCTGTAGACCTCGAGAAAGACCTCAGTAATGCATACATAAGAATCACTGCAGCTACAATAATGCCAAGCGCAAGAACTTTCTGAAGGATTGAAAAATGCTGAAGCAGAGACCCAACTTTTGATGATTTTCTTGTCTTATCAGACTGGTCGGTGGTAACCTGGACTTGTCCCTGTCGGGCCATAAACTCGTAAAACTCTTCGTCCCCTGCAAATACTTCACGCTCTGAAAGTCCCTTACGAGCCTCGTCCGTGGATTTTTGGCCCGATGGTGCCTCAAGAGAATCTTCTTCGAGAACAGTTTGTGGCTTTTTTTTCGCCATAACTTTTCATTTCACTCTCGATTTAATCCTGATAAACGGTGACTAATTGAGATAGAACGAGAGCATATTTCACAACATATTGTCATAAAAAAGCAATAAACGTGCCAAACTTGGGTGCAGCTGTTATGGACAACAAAATATTGGGCTTTTTAACCGAAAAACCGCTTTGTCGTCCAAATATTAGACTGACCTTATTTCAAAATGATGTCAGGATTCCATACGAGCCGGCAGATTTTCTTACATCGGCTCACAGTGGGATTGCTTAATGCGGATTAAGATTACGAGACAGCTGTTGGCTGAGGCATAAGGGGACCCAATGCTTCATCATGCAATTCTGTTTCTATATATGAACCTTTTTTAATATTGTATTGCTCGACCTTGGCATACAGGGTCGCTCTGGTTATTCCGAGAAGCGCGGCTGCCTTAGTTTTTTGCCAGCCGGTCTCCCGCAGAGCCCGACAAATTAGCTCTCGTTCTGCCTTTGCCAATGAAAAATCCTTGATATAGCCATTTGTGGGGTTATTAGAAGTCTGCTCATATTCCATGGGGTCAATTACAATACTCTTCAGGCCAATTTTGTCCGTTGTCTCTATCAGTATCGCTCTTTCGACAACATTACGCAGTTCTCGGACGTTGCCAGGCCAGTCGTATTTCCCCAAAGATTCCATAGCCATCTTAGTCAACGAGGTTATTTTATTTTGTTTTTCCGGACAGATAGCCGATGTCCTCAGAAAATAATTGGCCAAAAGCGGGATATCCTCTCTTCTCGCTGGGGCTTTAAGAGGGTCGATAACTATAGGACTGATATTCAGGCGATAGTAAAGGTCACGACGAAAGCGGTTGTTTTGAGTTTCCTTCCGAAGATTTCGGTTGCTGGTGGCTATTATTGTGGCATTGCAGGTGATAGTTTTGGTGCCTCCTACCTTTCGAAAAGTCTTTTCTTGAAGGACGCGCAACAACTTTGCCTGCAGGTCCATAGGCATTTCAGAAATTTCATCAAGCAACACCGTGCCGCTTCCAGCCAGTTCTAAAAGTCCTATTTTATCGCGGTCAGCCCCTGTGAAGGAGCCTTTGACGTGGCCAAAAAGCTCGCTTTCCAGCAGATTTGCCGTCAGCGCAGCGCAGTTTACAGCCACAAAGAGCTCATTCGGACATCTTAAATTATGTATCGCTTTAGCGGATAGTTCTTTGCCTGTGCCTGTTTCGCCAACTATCAAAATGGGATTACATCTGCTGGCAGCGACAAGTTTAATCATTTTGAGAGTATTCTGGATTGCAGAACTTTTACCGACCATCGAAACAGAAGCTGCAAGCTCTTCACTGAAAAAATCGCTGATATCTTTGTTATGATTGATGGCCCTGCATTGTTCTTTTATCCGTTTTGCGATTTGTTCCAGTCGGCTGTAATCTTTTCTTCCCTGCAGGTAGTCAAATACCCCTATCTGTCTGAATTCTTCTGCGAGGTAGGTGTTGTTTTCGTCATTGCCAACAACCACAATTGGGATATTTATCGAATTTTTATAGGTCGTTTCGAGGACTTCGCGGATATGTCTTGGAGTAAAGTGATGGTCGAAAAGGATTAAATCCGGGCTGACAGCCTGAACAATCTCCACAGCTTCAACTATGTCGTCAGCCACAAATACTTCCTGGCAAACGCTTCGAACTAATTGCTGGATTTGTATTTCCTTAGTTACCGCAACAACTCTACGTAAATTCATCTTGCTACAAAATCATAAGCGTTATCCCCCACTTTGTTGTTTTAAAGCATTATGAATACTCCAGCTTCATAGGTTAATCAACCTTACAGTTTCTGTGGATTGATAGATAACTAAATCGACAGACCATTAAAAACAACTTTAATTTTTTATGGGACGGGCCAATAATGTCACTGGCCCTTCTCCATCAAAATGACTATTAATAAGGTGACAACCTTATAGGACGTCCTATACTTATTATGGGACGCATTTTTGATTAAACACAAAGCAATCATTAAGGTACTGGTCTATTTCCATCAGGACCAGAATAAAGAAGTGAACTTCCAACGAGACAATGTTATTTCTTATGGGACTTTTTGATGACACTTTTTAATGAAATTAAGCCGACGATGTTCTTTATATAACAATACATACACTAAGGCCGGTCCGAAGTAGGCAAAATTTTCTGAAGCGTAGGAAAATTTATCCTTTGAAAAAATTCTTGATAAGACCTTCTTTGAAGAGCAAATAAATTTTTAGTTTCTTTAAGATTTGTTACGACAAGAAGTTACGTAAATCAAAATAACGACATCCTCAATGTGGCACACCAATTGCCCTTCTTTTCTAGACCAGCAGTGACAACATTATTATTGAAAAAGGTAAAAGACTTATGAGTTCGGTATCAACAATCAGCACAGCGTCAAACATCCAGATGGATTATATGAAACTTTTGATAGCACAACTGCAATACCAGAATCCCCTTGAACCTCTGGATAATAATGAGATGGCCTTGCAATTGGCACAGTTCTCACAATTGCAGCAGCTCGAAACGATGAATTCGAACTTCGCACAAGTCCTTACTGCCGTGCAACACAGCTATGCTGATTCGTTGATAGGCAAGGAAGTCTCATACCTCGTACAAACGGAAACAGGAATCGATACGGTAACAGGCGTGGTTGAGAAAGTCATCAAGAATCTTGGCGATGGAGAAATCTACCTGGTGGTAGGAGACAATAATATCAGTTTAGAACAGATAATATCAGTAAATTAATAAAATTAGATAAAGAATTAAGGAGAGATAAAAATGACTTTTGCACTTTCAGCCGGAGTAAGCGGACTTCAGGCTCATCAAAAAATGTTAGACGTAGCGGGTAACAACCTGGCCAATGTTAACACCACTGCATTCAAATCCAGCAGAATAACTTTCTCAGAACTGCTTAGCGAAACCATAAAAAAGGCATCACAGCCAACTACTGGTATCGGCGGTACCAATCCTATGCAGATGGGTAGTGGCGTCGGAATATCAGGTATAAGCCCCAACACGATACAGGGTAATATCATAAACACAGGAAACCCCTTGGATTTGGCGGTTGAGGGAGAAGGATATTTTGTTCTCACCGATGGTCAACAGAACATTTACACTCGTGCAGGCACATTTGCGGTAGATGCAGAATCGACTTTAGTTGACCCCGCAACCGGTTATCGAGTTCAGCGTATCGGCTCGGAAGGGGAAATCGACGGTTTTCAGGTACCTGGTGACGGTAATATTCACGCACCTTATGATGTGGCAATGCCGGCAAAAGCTACATCACAAATGGTGGTATCCGGAAATCTCAGTGCTGATGCGGCTTTTTCTGCCCCTCGAAGGCAGGTAATAGCATCGAATCTATCGTATACGTATGGTGGTGGAACCGCAGCAGCACTGATTACAGAAATTGACCAACTCGACCAATTTAGTGGCGGTGGGGAGATTGACGGGCAATTAAGCGTTGGCCAATCAGGGACAATTAATATTACCGGCTGTCAGCCGAATGGCGATCCATTTAGCAGCGGCCTATCATTTACGGTTAATTCCGATACAACGCTTGGTAATTTTATAGACCATTTAAATGATAATGTTCTTAGCGGCGCTACAGCTACCTTAGTCAATGGCCAAATCCGGATAACCGATGATACAGGAGATTATAGCAGGTCGGACATTGCTTTGGAATACTCTGACGACGGCTCACTTACAACACCAGCATATTTCGAGATACTGACTGTCGGGGGAGAAGAAGTCAAGAATATCAATATTACACTTTACGACACATTAGGTGGTAAACACGTTCTTTCAGGTGCGTTTGTCAGGACAAATATCCCCAATACCTGGGATTTGGTGCTGACCTCAGTAACAGGCGAGATTCATGAGATTACTATGATAAATCGGCGTATTGAAGATATAACCTTTGATTCTTATGATGGCTCTTTTGCCGGTTTGGGAGGTCCGGATTCACCTGAATTTATAATAGCATTTGCCCATGACCCAACGAATCAACAAACAATCCAGTTAGAGTTAGGAACCATAGGTAAATTAGACGGCTTGACCCAGTTCGCCGGAAATTCCACTGCTGTAGCAAGAGAGCAGGACGGATATGAAGCAGGCAGACTATCGACCGTCTCGGTTAATAACGAAGGCATACTCATTGGTGCCTTCTCTAACGGTATTAAAAGAAATATTGCAACTCTTCAAGTTGCATTATTCCAAAACAACGCTGGTCTCGAAAGTGTTGGCAATGGATACTTTATTCCTTCAGCCAACTCAGGTGAAGCAATAGCTACGCAGGGTATGACCGCTGGTGCCGGCATTATACACGGTGGAGCATTGGAAAAATCTAATGCCGACGTGGCTACCGAGTTTGTAAATATGATACAAGCCCAGAATGGTTTCCAGGCAAATGCAAGAACCATCAGAGTCGCTAATGAAATACTGCGAGAATTGAGCGATCTTATTAGATAGAAACTGATTCGAGAGTCTCAATTTCAAAGGTAAACTACTTTAGAAAACCAAAATGACAACAGTTCCCTTCATCGCAACAATGCTGAATATTTGTATTCCAGCTCTTACGCCAGTAGAGAAGTGGAGAGCTGCAGGTGGTCGGTTCCACGGGAACTTTATGTCTGGACACTGGTTTATCATCGCCGCAGTGGTCATTTTAGTCACATTAACCGTGCTGCTGACAATAGTTAGTTTACGTCAAAGAAGACAGAAGCAAATCAACAGCAACATTTTGTTCGATGAGTGTTCCAAAAAAAGTGGCTTGAGCAGACGTGAGTCTCAGATTCTAATGAATATTGCGAGTAAAGCAGGATTGAAACAAAGCGAAGCAATCTTTACGATGGGTGGCGCCTTTGACAACGGCGCCGGTATAATGGTGGAAGAAAGTCTTGTCCAGCAACAAGAAACCGAAAAAAGCGAGATGTTAAAAACCGAATTATCACTCTTGCGAGAAAAGCTCGGCCTTAAGAGGCAAACTCCCACCTCAATAGGTGTCGCAACCAAGGCAAGAAAATTGAGTAGCAGACAGATCCCGGTAGGCAAAAAACTGCATGTTACCCGCCGTAAGACCCGCAGTCTCTCCACAATTGAATCAACCGTCATAAAAAACGACGATTTTGAGCTTACTGTCAAATTAGAAAAAGCTTTGGAAATCTCTCCCGGTGAATCCTGGCGTGCACGTTATTATTTTGGAGCTTCGGTTTGGGAGTTCGACACTACCGCAGTCAGTTGCGAAGGTGATGTTCTGGTTTTAAACCACAACAATGACGTTCGATTCATTAATCGTCGGCGTTTTTTACGAGTTCCCGTAAATATACAGGCCTTTATTGCCACTTTTCCATTTTCAAAAGAAATTGTTATAGAAAATGATGACATTAAAGATAATTCCTCTTCAAAACAAATTTTAGATGAAGTCTCTCAGGGCCATTGGGGGCTGTTGGATCTTGTGCCTGTGGTTGTTACCGAGCTGGCTGGCCCCGGTTTACGTATGGATATACCGATGGAAGTCAAGGCAGGTGACAGAGTGCTGGTGGCCTTTAGATTAGATGAGCAAATTCAGCAGGATGTAACACCGCCTCACCAAACCTCAAATAAAACAAAGTTAAAAATAGTAGAAGATATCGGCGAAATCAGGCACGTTAAACCTACAGAAAATGGTTTTTCAATAGCAGTTGAATTAACCGGATTGAGTGACTCAGATGTCAATGAGCTGATACGTGCTACCAATACAGCCTCTTTGAAAGCTGGGGGCTCGGCTCAAAAAATGCCACTACCCGCCGGTGACAGGCAGGGCAAAAAAGAAGATACTTTAGAAACAGCTGCAGTTTAAGGAGTCCAAATTGTCAGACATTATATCACAAGTTAGCTCAAGCGTTGATGCGTTAATGCAAGAATTTGACATAATTACGAACAATCTTGCCAATGTAAGTACCACCGGATATAAGCGTATTTGCAATGCATTTTCAAAAGCCCTTGAAGCCCAAAAAGCAGGACAACAGTTATATTCTCCAGGCACTATCGAATTGAATTCGGCACTTGATTTTTCCCAGGGCAATATCGTCGAGACAGACCGACCGCTTGATTTTGCACTATATGGTAAAGGTTTCTTTGTAGTAGAGACAGCCGAGGGACCGCTATACAGCCGCAACGGAGCATTTAACATAAACCAAAATGGTCAGATAGTAGATTCCGAAGGCAGAATTGTAGCAGGCCAGGCAGGTCCAATTACAATACCAAGCAATGTTGACATGGCGGAGCTTAATGTTTCAAGCAACGGTAACATCACCGCCGGCAACGCAGTTATAGGAACGTTCAAACTTGTCGATTTCAAAGATGACGAAAGCAAACTCATACCAGCTGGCCTGAATTGTTACCGAATGCCTGAGCAAGACATAACACCGGTTCCATCTGAAAATGTTACTGTAAAACAGGGCTACCAGGAGGCATCTAACGTTAAGATTATTCATGAGCTGGTTGGCATGATAATGGTAACCAGACTCTACGAAGCAAATATGAAGTTCATACAAGCCCAGAAGGAAACCTCCAGCAGTATTATGAACGTGGCTATGGGTTAGTAACCTTTAAGATAAAAGGAGAAAAATATTATGTTAAGAGCATTTTCCACTGCCGCTACGGGCATGACAGCCCAACAGATGATGGTAGATACGATTGCCAACAACCTCGCCAATATCAACACCACCGGTTTCAAACGGAGCCAGATTAATTTTAATGACTTGCTCTATATAAAGATGAAAGAGCCGGGCACAGAAATTGCCTCGGGTATAAACAGCCCTGGTGGTCTGGAGATAGGTAGCGGAGTACGCGCTGCATCCACAATCAAGGTTTTTACTCCCGGTGAGCTTCAGAATACGAGCCGACCTCTTGATGTGGCTATTATGGGTGACGGCTTTTTCCAGGTAACTTTACCAAACGGTGATTTGAACTATACCCGTGACGGCTCGCTGCAGATAAACGCCAATGGCGAGTTAGTCACCTCCACCGGTTACACCTTAGAGCCGTCAATAACTATTCCAAGCGATGTGGTCTCGGTAAGTATAGAAAAAGACGGAGGTGTTAACGTCACTGACTCTGCCGGAACGTTGTCAGTTGTAGGTACTCTCCAGTTAGCTCGATTTCAAAATCCATCCGGACTTTCCAATGAAGGAGATAATTTATATGCGGAAACCATAGCAAGCGGCACCCCAATAACCGGCACGGCGGGAGAAGAAGCCTTCGGCTCTATTCAATCCGGATTTTTAGAGAAATCCAATGTCCAGATGGTAACCGAATTGGTCAATCTTATAACTGCCCAACGAGCATACGAGATAAACTCACGTGCCATAAAGGCAGGTGATGATATGTTACGTACTGCAAACGAAATTGTCAGATAAGGAATTGTTATGAACGTAAATAAGAGCATAAGAGCTCCAGAATATAAGGGCATAAGGATATTCTTAGTTTGTTTACTTTTAACATGCATTTTTTTCTGCCAAGTATTTGCGAATACCAAGAATGCTGACTTAAAGGAAAGTTCAGCGTTGCAGATTTATTTGCCGAGAGAAGTTGCAATCAAAGGTAGCACTATAAAGTTAGGCCAAGTCAGCATAATTCGGGGTGAAGGTTCTCTTGCAGCTAAGGCAGGCGAAATTGCCTTGGGGCGGATTTCTATGCCGGGCCAAAAAATTATCATTGACAGGCCTATAGTTCTAAACAGGTTGACTTGCAGCGGAATTCCAGCATCGCAAGTGAAATTAAGTGGCGCAGAAAAAATAACAATAAAACGACAAGAACAAGTTATAAAAGGCAGCGAATTTATTGAACTGGCAAGCGAATTTTTAAAAAAGAATCTACCTGCCGGTTCTGTCTGCCAATTAGACCTGCTACAAACACCAAAGGATTTTACCATACCCAAACCGGACAAAGATGTAAAATTTGTCCCACGTTTGGCCAAAGGCTGCTCGGCAAATCTGGCCAAGGTTCAGATTGCTACACTTCAAGAAGGCAAGCAAATAGAGGTGAGTGAAGTATCATTTCGCTTAAAATACAATTGTCGCCAAGCGGTTACATTGGTTGATATTCCAGCGGGTGAGGTTATCAGCCCTGAAAATATTAAAATAGAAAACACCGTTTCAAATTACCCGGAACCTGACCAGTGGATGCTTCCCTATGGCCTCACCGCCAAACGTCGGCTGAAGGCAAATACCGTTCTTCAGCCATATATGGTGTCTCCAGCCAAAACTGAAATTATTATTAAGCGAAATCAAAATATTTTGATTCGCATCGAAAGTTACGGTCTCTTAGTGACGGCAACCGGAAAAGCAATACAAGATGGCAGGGCTGGTGACTATATAAAAGTGCGAAACATAGACTCAAAACGAATAATTTTGGCCAGAGTCGATGAAGACGGAACTGTGGAACCTGTGCTCTGAAAGGATAAACGATGGATAATAAAGTAATTTTAATGTTCGTCCTAATACTTTTAATTTTGTGTTCGACCAATTGCTCGAATGCGGGTTCTATCTGGGCCAAAAGGGACAAAAATATGAAAGAGTTATACGCCGACGATGTAGCTCGCCAGATAGGCGATATTCTGACTATTAAAATCTCCGAAGACAGCAAGGTCGACAACAAAGCAAAGAGAGACCTGAAAAAGGAAATCGATAAGTCAACCACTTTTAATGGCGAACTTGGGATAGTGACACCAAATTATAATCTTCTGCCCCGGATACCGGGTTTTACTATGACAGCCGAATCGACTAATGAGTTGAAAAGTAAAGCTGATTTTAAAGACGAACGCAGTTTCGTTGACCGAATAACTGTTGTCGTCGTAGATGTTTTGCCAAATGGCAACCTTGTTGTTATGGGGTCGCGTAACCGCAACATTGCAGGCGACATCCAAACCATCAAGGTAAGCGGAGTAATCAGGCCAAGTGACATTGCGTCCGATAATACGGTCAAGAGCGAACAGGTCGCAGACTTTCGTATCATAACCAAAAATTCAGGTATTGCCGCGCCATTTAATAAACCGGGCTGGCTGGGCAGAATATTTGATCTTTTCTGCCCGTTTTAGTGGAGTAAATAAATCACAGTTTTTTGATGGTAATGGCTTATGAACTCACAAAAAAGCATAAAAGTACTTTTTATTTGTCTCCTTACAACCTTTGCAGTTCTTGTTAATGCTGTCCATGGTGAGAGAATAAAGGATATTATTGATATTCAAGGAGTTCGCAGCAATCCCATTAGAGGTGTCGGTTTAGTAATCGGTCTTTCCGGCACAGGAGACACCACAATTTTGTCTCGGCAGATGCTGACAAGTATACTTAGAGGTTCTGGCATAGTTCTCGGTCCCGCAGATTTGGCCGGCGGCAATATTGCGGTGGTTATGGTCACAACAGAATTGGGACCTTTTGACCATGAGGGTTCACGAATTGACGTTGATGTCTCTGCTATAGGAGATACCAAAAGCCTTCAGGGCGGAATGCTTCTGCCGACACCATTAGAAGGCCTTGATAGTCAAGTCTACGCCGTAGCCCAGGGCGGAATATCGATTGGGGGCTGGGCTGCTACAGGCGACAAGGCCTCGATAACCAAAAACCACCAGACAGTCGGGCGAATCCCTGATGGCGCTATTGTCGAAAAAGAAGAAGCAGCTACATTTGTCGAATATATCTCCGGCGATGGGATTATCACGTTTAATCTTAGAAATAGCGATTTTTCAACTGCAACGCGAATATGCCAGGTCATTAACCACCTGCATCCAGACAGTGCCTTAGTAGTTGACGCCGGTACCGTCAGGGTCAAAATCCCCAAGGAAATTACACACGCAGGTATAGCTAAATTTATCGATGATATTACCCAGCAGCAAGTCAAGGTTGATGTCCCTGCGGTAGTAGTTGTTAACGAGCGCACCGGTACCATTGTGGTTGGAGAAAATGTCGGTATATCAGCAGTGGCGATTTCTCAGGGTAGTCTTGTTGTGAAGATTAAAGAAACCGAGCTCGTTTCCCAGCCAATCGCTCCTTTCTCTGATGCCGGCACAACAGAAAAAGTCCCGGAGACGATAATAGGGGTCGAGGAAAAAGAAGGATATCTGATTCCCGTAGCCAGGTCAGTTACCGTTTCAGAGCTGGCTAAAACTCTCAATGCAATAGGAGCAACACCGAGGGACATGATAGCGATATTTAATGCCTTGAAAAAGGCCGGTGCTCTTCAAGCAAAGCTGTTGATAATGTAAAGAGCTCTATTTTGAATTAAATCTCAAAATTGGACACAAAAGTGTTTTATGGATAGTCCGGAATTGATATTAACAGAACCTACCGTCATGCCAACGCCGCTAAAGCAGTTAAACAACATCGTCGGCTCCTCAGAAGAGAGAAAAGAACAAACAGCTAAAGATTTTGAATCGCTTTTAATCAACAAATTGCTGGACGAGATGAAAAATACCATCGGGGACTGGGGCTTTGACAAAGATGGGCCTTGTACGCAAATTCAAGGAATCTTCTGTTTTTACCTGGCACAAGAGCTTGCAAACAATGGCGGCTTCGGACTATGGAGGGATATATACCAATTTTTAAACAACAAAGAGCAGGCAACTCAAAAGGCGGAGTTACTGGATAAGAACGTATGAAGACAGCAGAAGTTGATAAAGAAAATAAAGTTAATGAGCTGCTGACGGTTCTCGACAAAGACATCGAGCATATGCAGCAAAGCATCTCTTATTTAAACGAGCTGCGCAGCTTGGTTATTAAACGTGACGATGTTGCTTTAAGCAAACTGCTTGAACGCATTCAGTCTGAAACAAATAGTTATCAAGACCATCAGTTAAAACGTCGTTCAATACGAAAAGAGCTGGCGAGTATTTTTGACTGCAACTCCGAACAGATGACACTATCTAAACTCGAAGCTAATCTGCCAGAAGAAAAAAAGGCTCAAGTAACCATTAAGAAGACAAAGCTACAAGCACTGGTAAAGGAACTCAGGAAAGAGCATATAAGTACCGCCCTGCTTTTATCAGAGTGTGGCAGATTCAACAATCTGCTTTTGAAAAGTATTTTGGGGCTTGGCAAATCTGGAACGGTTACATACAACAGCAATGGTGCGACCAAACGACAGACCGACACAGTGTTTGTTAACTTGCGATTTTGATTCCAAAGAAGTTGAACTTAGGCTCGAGCGAGTTGGTTTGCTTTAGCGGTTGAGACCCAGCTCAGCTTGGCTGGTGCGAAGCAAAGGGATTAAAAATGGAAAGCTACTCAATAGGACTTAGCGGGCTTAATGCTGCTCAGAAAGCGCTTGATATAATTGGCAACAATATAGCTAATGCAGCTACTGAGGGCTATCACCGTCAGAAGGTAGAGATGAGTCCGGCATACTCATCACAACAGGGCTCGGTTCTGATTGGAGGGGGTGTTGAAGTTACCGGCGTTACAAGAATGATTGATTCCCTTCTGGAGAAGGAGATTCTAAGGCAACAGTCGTCATTAGGCCAGGTCTCACGTGAGTTCACCGCACTACGCTCAATTGAAACTGCGTTTGGAGAGCTTTCATCTGGTAGTGGTTTGAGTGCAGCTATTGATGAATTCTTTAACGCATTGCAGGACCTTTCAGCTCATCCTGCAGAAGCCATCTGGCAAAATCAGGTTATAATCACCTCCGAAACTATGGCCAATCAATTCAGAACATTAAGTGAATTTCTTGCCACCATGGAGACGCAGGTTAGATTAGAAGCTGAAAACACAATCGAACAAATTAATGCAATGTTGAATCATATTGCCGAGTTTAACAATAATATAGAAAGGATAGAAATAGTTGGCGGAGAAGCCAATAACTTGCGAGACCAAAGGGACCAGCTCATAAATAAACTGTCTGAATTAATTGCTGTAGAGACCCAAGAGCGAGAGTATGGAGTGGTTGACGTCGGCATAGCTGGATTACCTGGAGCGGTGGGTGCCACCGCATCTGAATTGGAAGTGGGTTTGAGTGAACAAGGCATGCTGGGCATCTCGATTGCCGGGGTGCATAATTATGACGCTGAAGTGCAGGGTGGCCTGCTTGGGGGTTTATTGACATTGAAGAACAGCATTTTAGCGGAGATTCACAACGACCTCGATAGTTTAGCAACCGCAATTATTCAACAGGTAAATCAATATCACGTTCAAGCAGTAGGTTCCGAGGGCTCATTTACACAGCTTAGTGGCTGGCGAATGTTAAACGAAGATTTGGATGATTTCGACCCGCCTGTAACCGACGGGAAAATATTTATAAGAGTTATTAATACAAGCACGGGCCAAATAGCCCGTCGTGAAATTGACATCGATGTTTCAACAGATTCCTTAACCACAATTGCTGCGGATATCTCAGCGATTACCGGTCTAACAGCGTCGGTTGCCGACTCGCGGCTGCGCATACAGGCCGAGGCAGATTATGAATTTGACTTTCTCCCCTGTGTTCTACCCGAGCCGACTATGAGTAATTTTAGCGACCCATCACCGCCGAGCATATCCGTTTCAGGCATTTACACGGGAACCGAGAATCAGACTTTTACCTTCACGGTGATAGGCTCGGGCATGGTGGGCATCAACAATTTGCAGCTTGAAGTAAGAAATGGTATCAATGAAGTTGTTGCAAATTTGAATGTTGGTGCCGGTTATGCAGCGGGTGATAAACTTGATATAGGCAATGGAATCAAAGTAGCTTTAAGCGTTGGTCACTTAAACGCAGATGACAGTTTTCAAATTAAGGCCTGTGCCAACAGTGATACAACAGGTGTGCTTGCCGCGGTTGGAATTAATACCTTTTTCTCCGGCAGTAGCGCTATGGATATGGCAGTTTGTTCCGATATATCTGCTGAACCCGGTCGCATAGCAACTTCTTTGGGGGCAGATATGACGGACAACAATAATGCCCTGCGATTAGCAGGCCTAAAAGATGAATCCATAAGTAGTTTGAGTGAAATGACACCGGGGCAGTTTTATCGCCGGCTGGTTACGGACATCGGTCAACAGATCTTTATTAAGCAAATCCAACAGGACAATATTGACTCGATAGTCCACAACCTTACCAGCCAGCAAAATGAAATAAGCGGCGTCAATATAAACGACGAAGCCGCACACATGTTAATCTTTGAGCAGATGTTTCAGGCTATGGCCAAATATTTAAGTACCGTTCAATCTACGATTTTGACCATGATGGAAATAATATAAACAGCCAAACTTTTAAAATTTCTTTGTGGGATTATAATGAGTGGGTCATTAAATAGCATCTATAATGACATTAGCTTTGCGTTGCGTTTGCACACCGAAGCCCTGGCTCGCTTGCAGGAGCAGGCATCAACCGGTTCCTATATAAATCGGCCCTCCGATGAACCTTCTGCTGCATACCAGATCTTGGGGCTCAACTCTCAACAAAAATCCTTCGAAAATTACATGGGCAATTTATCGAATATCACTACAACCCTCGAGCTTTCATCTACGATTTTTGGAAATATGGTATCGATCTTGACAGAAGTTAAAACTCGCCTAACTCAAATTGCCAGTGGAATCTATGACCGAGCGGGACAACAACGTGTAGCAGAAGTAATAGACGATGCACTTGAACAAATAGTTCTATTGGCTAACACCAAGCATATGGACCAGTATCTTTTTGGAGGAAGCAATACAACGTCTGCCCCTTACGTTGTAGAACGCACTAATGGAGAAATTACCCATGTGACCTATCAAGGAAGTTTTGAGGAAAGAAATATAGAAGTAGCGCCTAATGCTCAAGTCGGTGCTTTTTACGTAGGTGACAGTGTGTTTCGTTCCGATAGCCGAAGTGCTCCGATTTTTATGGGTGACACCGGTGCCAAAGCCGGCGCTGGAACATCGAGCGTCACGGGTGATGTTTGGCTGACGGTAATCCACGACGGCTCCAATTATAAATTGTCTATCGATGACGGGGCAAGCTATGTAACTGTCCCCTCCGATGGGGATACAAACCAAGCTGTAACGGACTCAAGAACCGGAAAAGTGTTATATGTTGACACTACCGAATTGAGCAGTACCGGCGTCGAACTTGTCCGCGTACCAGGGACTTACGATATATTCAACATGCTTATAACAACCCGGGATATATTGAAAAACGAGAGAGAGCTTTCAGACGCCCAACTGCATGAGCTTCAGATGAGCTCTTTGCAGCCATTGGACGAAATAATGAATCTTTTGGTTCAAAATCAAACCTGCCTTGGAGCAAAAGTTGGCTTTCTGGATAACCTAAAGGAAACTCTTACAAACCTGAAATATAACGCTGAAGATGAAGTAACCCGCCTCCAGGAAGCAGACATTACCCAGGTTGCTATAGACTTATCTCGTCATGAGGTGCTATACCAGATGTCTTTATCAGTGGCTGCAAAACTTCTATCCATGTCGCTGCTGGATTTCATCGATTAACTACCGGGGGTAGAGTCCTGTTCCGGGGAGAAATGGATGTTTGAACGACATAAATGTTTGATTTTTATACGGGCTTTCGGGACAAAACTGCAAAATCGAAAATATATATTGATTTAAGCAAACGGCACGAAATTTGCACCTATCTTCTCTGATTTTTGTCTCTCAGGCCACCGGTTTAAGAATTACAGATAAGCTAAAGGGGCATAATGGAAACGAATCTCAACAATTATCAAAAAGCTCTGAAGTTAGCTGAGGCTGGTCAGTATCAGCAGGCCATCAGCTACATCCAGGAGTATCTCCGCACCGCACCTGATGATGCACAGGCACTGAATGATGCAGGGGCGATTCTCTACTGCCTTGGGAACACAAATGAAGCCATCGAGTCTTTTGTTAAAGCGAAGAACCTCCAGGGCAATTCCGCGGAAACAATCTGGAATTTAGTGGAAGCGTATCTCTCGGCCGGCAGAGCAGACGAAGTTGTGACGCTCTTTGACCAGATGCAGCAATTGGGTATATTAAACGCGGATGTGCTTAATAGAACCGCCAATGTATTTTTAAACCAGGATAATAAAGCCGACGCAATCGAAACTCTACTTCGCTCACTTCAAATCTCCCCCAACCAGGAAATTCTGAAACCGATGATAGATGTGATTCGTAGCAAAAGGCCGAAGATAGCCTTCTTCTGCGGACTAACCGGTGATTTAAAGTTCCTGACAGATATTTGTGAATTCACCAAACATCGGTACGTAACGCGATTACACGAAGGACAAAATATTGACCAGATATATGAAGTGATGAAATGGAGTGACATCTCTTGGTTCGAGTGGTGCACAAATCTTGCAGTCATGGCTTCAAAACTGCCGAAGGTCTGCAAAAATATTATCAGACTTCACCGCTTCGAAGCTTACAATAACTGGCCAAGCCAGGTCCAATGGGAAAATATCGATATACTCATCACGGTTGGAAACTCATTTGTCAGAGATGCTCTACTTAAACAGGTGCCGGACATCGAAAATCGCACAAAGGTTGTTACGATTCCAAATGGTGTTAACCTTGATAAGTGTAATTTTGATGGCAAGCAGCGCGGTAAAAATCTCGCATGTGTAGGTTACCTGAATATGAGAAAGAATCCCATGTTCCTTTTGCAATGTATGCAAAAGCTGCACTATATTGACCCGGAACACAAACTATACTTTGCAGGAACTTTTCAGGACGCAATGCTCGAGCAGTATATCAAATATATGGTGCGGACGCTCGAGCTTTCAGATGCGGTGTTCTTCGACGGCTGGCAGGTAGATATAAATTCCTGGTTGCAAGACAAACACTATATTATCTCCTGCAGCATCGGGGAAAGCCAGGGTATGGGGATACTGGAAGGGATGGCCTGTGGCCTAAAGCCGGTAATCCATAATTTCCCCGGAGCGGACCAAATATTCCCATCTGAATTTTTGTTCAACATATCCGAAGAATTTTGTCGGCAAATTCTTTCCGACAAATACGAACCCGAAAAGTATCGCAGATTTGTCGAAGAAAATTACCCGCTGGGAAGTCTGTTGAAAAAAACAAACAACCTTTTCGCCCAGTTCGAAACTGAAGTAGATTCAAATAAAATGTTGATTGAAAGCTGACTTGGATACTCTTCCGATGACAGAGAACTATCAGAGAAAGATTGGGCCGGTTGTCAGCGTGCTTATCCCGACTTTTAACCGGCCCCGATATTTAGCTGAGGCACTGACCAGTGTCTTAAAGCAGAGCTACACAAATTTGCAGGTTATTGTGGTCAATGATGGCGGTGAGGACGTAAGAGATACAATTAATTCGTTTAACGACTCTCGGCTGTTATATATCAATGGAAAGAAAAATCTTGGTAAGGCCTTCTGTCTCAACCAGGCCTTAAGCAGAGCTGAAGGCAAATATATCGCTTATCTTGACGATGATGACTTATATTATCCCAATCATATCGAAACACTGGTCGATGCCCTTGAAAACCACACCGATTGCCAGGTCGCATATAGTGACCTGTATAAAGTGTGTTGCAGGGTTATGCCTGATGGCAACCGGCAAATTCTCAGCAAAGTTGTCGAAGTAAGTAGAGACTTCGACCGCTTCTTAATGTTGTATTTTAATCATGTTCTACATGTGTCTCTTATGCATCACAGGGCCTTGATAGAAAAAACCGGCCCTTACAATGAAGAGCTTAACGTTTTAATTGATTGGGACATAACCCGACGGCTGGCCTTTTTCTCAGATTTTCATCACGTATATGAAATCACCGGTGAGTATTACAATCCTGTCGATGAATGTAACAGGATATCGGTTCAACGACGTAAAGATAAAAACGAGTATTTAAGTAATGTCCTGATGATACGAACCACAAGGCCACCCAAACCCTGGCCAAAAATCAAAGATTTGTCAATCATCTTTGTTACGGAACAACCAGATAAGCAGGCAAAGCAAACTATTAATTCTATCCGACAATACACTTTTTATCCGTATCAAATTTATCTACCCCTGTCACAAACTGATTTCGAGCATCTAAGTATAAATATGCCGAGCATAATCAACGTGCCGATAGATTCACTCGCACCACAAGCCCAGCGGATAGATTCAGCCCTTGCTCAATGTGATGGCCAATACACCGCAGTAGTACCGAGTGGATTTCCTGTAAGAAAATTTTGGTTGGAAGATTCTCTTTATGCCTTGATTAATAGCTCATCCAATCGTGAAGTGCTTGAACTGGAAGATTCAACAGATGAACTCTGGGCGATAGTAGCAAAAAAAGATGACTTTAAAAGTGCTCGCAGAGAGTTTCCGCATCTGGCAATTCGTCAGTCCTTAAAGGCGGCTGGCATTTTAACAAGGCGTGTGCTTGCCAAGGAGATTCCTTTCCAGTTTGACCAACTATTCGAGCAGACCATGTTAGCAGAGAAAAACGGAAAATGGATGGCGGCGGCCCGGATGTTTGAATATATCGCTGAGAATTATAAAAACCGACTATGGATGAAGACACTGGCAGCAAGAGCTTTTTTTAACGCCGGCAACCTCGATAGAGCAGAACAGCTTTGCTGTGAAGTAAACCATCAACGACCAGTTGTTAACACACTTTTATTAGAAGCAAAAATCAAGCGGACAAAAAAAGATTTTGAGTCGGCGGTTAAATTGCTTGAACAAGCGGAACAAATAATTGAAAGAAAAGAATTGTTATGGATATAACAAAAAACGACATTGACCAAGAGACGCCATTCTACAATAACTCGCAGAATGAAAGCCACCAGCAAGATGATGTAACTCAACGTTACGAAGTCCTGCAGGAACTTGGCGATTGCTACAATTCCGTTGGCAACTACACACAAGCACAACAAAGCTACGAAAAAGCTGCTACGTTAGCACCTGACGAACCTGGACCTTATGTTGGTCTTGGAGTAGTGGCCTTGCAGAGAAATCTCTTAGACGATGCTGAAATAGCTTTCAGAGTCGCTTGTCGGCTGGACAATAATTGTGCCAGGGCCTATGCCGGTCTGGCTATGGTTGCTCAGCAAAGGGCCGATTACGAGCAGGCCTTTAAGATGTATCTTAAATCTCTTGAGCTGGATAGTGAAAACCTGATAGCCCTTCTCGGTCTGTTCCAAACATCTTGCCAGATGGGCACTTTCGCAAAGGTTATCTACTATCTGGAAGTGTATTTGAATATGCACCCTGGTGATACTTCCGTTATGTTTCCGCTGGCAGCATTATATATGAAAGATGGCAGGTTTGACCTGTCCAAAGAGCTCCTTATGGACCTGTTAGTTCTGGACCCCGACAACAAAGACGCAACAAATCTGCTGGAGGAAGTCGAACACAATCTGGCTCAGAAAAGACAAGCAGGAGCATAAATTCGAATGAATGCCAACGGCGTTAGGCATATTTCAAAGAAAGACGAAAATTTGCTAAATGACTTACAGACCTTGCTGGAAAAACAGATAGAACTGGCCCATAAAGGTGACATCAAAGGTGTTGAGTCTTTAAGCAAACAGGCCAACTCTCTCGTGGAAAAATGCGTGCAGAGCAGGATTCTTGAGCGGGTTGACCTTAAAAATCAAGGGGAGAAATTGCAAAAGTTATATGAACAGTTATCTCTGGCCCTATCGGCTCAGATAGCTGAGACAAACGAACAGCTAAGCCGAATTCGTAAAGGCAGAAGGACACTTCATATTTACCGTGGCAGCATATAGCTGTAACTGAGGTGTTCTGTATAGAAAATAATAACATTGAATACTTATTAGAGTGGCATTTTAGTTTTGGGGGCTGCTGTTATGGGAATAGCGGCTGACTGCAAACTGGATGTGGTCTCTTGGGAGAAACCATCGGTGAATCAGGCATGTGTAAAATGGATAAAAACCTAAAGCGGATTATAGTGAAATGAGTGACCATTCAAAGAATCTTAGTGAAAAAGAATATTCGAATCTTATCGACCTCAGAGAATTCTTCAAAAACATTGATGACTATGTGATATTAAGACTATCTGATAGTTTTCCTAATTATTTTGATTATAGCGATGTTGATATACTCTGTAGAAATAGAGATGATTTTTTGGCACATATACTGAAGGTGGGCAAAGCATACGAAAAGCAGGGATTTCAAATAGAAGTCCATACGGAGGATAAAAATCTGCAGGTCGATTTCTACCCCCCAAAAGCTCAAAGATTAAATTTTAAATTTGACCTGCTGAATACACTTTCCATATACGAAAATATCATCGTAGGCCGACATTATTCCGATGTTGTTTTGGATAGCAGAGAAAAGATTATTCGGGACGGTGTAGACATTCTGGTACCGTCTCTGGAGCATGACCTCGCAATCAGATTTCTCGAATACATCGAATACAAGGATAAACGACCAGACAAAATCAAGCACTGGAAATACGTTCAAAAGTTTAACAACCTTGATTTTATTAATGTTCTCAAAAGATATACAAATCTGAACACTTCAATTGAGCAAGTAAATGGGAAAACCAATCTGAATGTTTCCAAAAATGAATTAATCACTGATGGCTCAGAAAATAAGCGGCGGATTGACTATTTTCTAATCTGGGGACATGGGCTCCAGTACACTGACCAAATTTTGGATATTATAAGGAGACAAAATAATTTTGAAATTATTGCCATACAAAAAAAGAATGTAGCTGATATTAGTAAGTTCGTTGATGGTATTTATTCTTGTGACTCAGTTCCATTACGTCATTTAATCGCTAAAACACGCTATCTTTTAAATACCAAGCCGGAAATAATCTTAATTTTGATAAGAAATAACAATCCACAGGAAAGATTCTTTGGTGAAGGTGAGTTCAGGCATGTCCAAAGTCAACTAATAGTAGAGACCAAGGAGGAAATAAGAAATAAATTTAATCCAAGAATCAATGGCAAAAGAACTGAAGACCATGTAATACACGCCTCTGATTACGAAAGTCAGGTAGAGAACGTTCTAAAAGTTTTAGGCTTACCGCCTCCGGCGTTTTATACCAGACAACAAAACCCAGATTTGGATGTACCTTTCCATATAGAACCTTTTGACGATTACCTCGTTAAGGAAGTTGATACAGACAGTCTATATGCCAACATATTGGGAGTTGGGGTGGTACAAATAACGCAGACGCCCCACTATAAATATTTAACTGGAGATAGGGCCGTTTACCAGAATTATCACAAAAAATATTTTGGCAAACAATTAACGGAGGACCACTTTCCCGAAGCTTATGACCTAATGCTCTCAAATTTTAAGTATGACTATATAACCAAGGATGGCAGGAGAAGCTTAATTCTCGCCAAGGCGCTCAAAGACAATAAGTATCAAATTCTCGATGGTGTTCATCGTGCAGCTATTCTGAAGCATCGAGGTGTTAAAACCGTCACCATAGCCGAACCTGTATACAGAGCTAAACAACATATCAAACAGCAGAACGGCAAAAAATATGATATGATTGGCCTTATCTTCAGTAAAGACCGAGCGATGCAGTTACAAGCGACCATTGAATCTTTTTTACTGCATTGCCAAGACCATGATAATGTACATCTGACTGTGCTGTACAAAGCGTCGAATGAATTGCATGCCGGACAATACGCTGAATTAAAGAGCAGGTTCCCAGGTATCAACTTTGTCGAAGAAAGCAACTTCAGGGAACAAGTTTTATCAGTATTAGAGAAATGCGACTACATCTTGTTCCTGGTTGACGATAATATCTTTACCAAGCATTTTCACATCAGCGATATAACTGCTGCTCTGGACCAAAAAACAGATGCAATTGGCTTTTCACTTCGGCTGGGGGAAAACACCACTTACTGTTATATGACCGATACCGAACAAAAACGACCCCTGTTCGAAAAGGTCACGGATTCTATTCTTAAATATGACTGGACTGTGGCTGAGTATGACTACAACTATTCGCTTGAGGTATCGAGTTCGATTTATCGCTCGAAAGAAATAGCCGGTTTTCTGTCCGACCTGGATTTCCTGAATCCCAATACACTCGAGATGCAAATGACCTCAGATGAGCAGTTCAAGCAAACCCGACCAAAGCTACTGTGTTATCACACGAGTGTAACTTTCTGCAACCCCGCCAACAAGGTTCAGAACATATATGAGCAAAACAGGTCAGGCGCGAATGAGAACTACAGATCTGAAAGTTTGGCGCAAATTTATCAGCAGGGAATGATTATTGATGTAAACAAGTATGCTGGCTTTATGAGCAATGGAGTCCATCAGGAAGTCAGCTTCGATTTCAAAAAAGCCGGTGACAACGCAATCGGAATATCTGTAATTATCCCGTGCTACAATCAAGCTTGTTATCTTCCTGAGGCAGTTGAGTCTATTATAAATCAAACATATAAAAATTGGGAATGTGTTATTGCTAATGACTGCAGCACTGACAATACTATTGAGGTCGCAAGGCAGCTAATAGAGAAGTATCCAAATCATAAGATTCGGCTTATCAACAAACCACAAAATTCTGGATTGGCAGATACGAGAAACACGGCAATATCGGTTGCCGTAAACGAGTGGATTTTACCGCTGGATAGCGACGATATGTTTGAACAAACCTTTATGCAGGGGGCGGTGAATATAATTCAGCAGGAAGAAAAAGTGGATATCGTCTTTGCTAACCTGCAGGAATTTGGGGCTACAACTGGCAAATGGATACCTGCCGAGAGCTCACGTTTTCGGCTTATGTCTGAGAATACCTTGCCTTACGCATCTATTTACAGAAAGGAGCTCTGGCGTAAAGTTGGTGGATATGACAATCTAATAAACGTGATTGTTCAGCCTGAAGACTGGAATTTCTGGATAAGTTGTTTCAAACATAATCCCGTTGTTCGGCGGATAAGTGAGCCTCTTTTCCTCTACCGTGTAAATCTTCAGAGCATGTATCATAAAACAATCAAGCATAACTTAAAGTTAGCTTGGGCATTTATCGCTACCTGCCATCCTGATTTGTATCCGGTTACAAGCCTAGTTCAGGCCTGGCAGGAAATTGCGAACTGTCCGGATAGCGTTTATGAAAATATCCTTAAAGCAGTTGAAAAATACCCTGAACGTGGACTGCCATACTTCTGGCGGGGATTAAGACGCAGACAATTGGGGCAAGTCAGTGAAGTATTGGAAGATTACCGGGTAGCCGCTGAACAGGCTAAACAAGAGGATTGGCAGGCGTCCTTCGCGCTGATAATGTCGCAGAAAAATCAGGGCGACCTTGCGGGAGCACGCAGTAGCTTGGAGAAGCTCTTAAAAATCAGGCCTGATTATGACTGGGTACAAGATTTGTTATCACCCCGTATCATTCAACAAAAGATATTGTTCTATTATGACAGAATAGGTAATCCCAGTGAAACCAGTCCTGCAGGAACGGTAATAGCAGTACTGAACTTCGCAAGAATGCTTAACAACAACACCGATGTGGAGATTCACATAACCGGTAATCTCGTAAATTATCCTGAGCGGTATGAATCCCTGCAGATTATTCCACTGCCGAAATTCAATAAAAAAGCAGAGTTTCTTGCAAACTATGATATAGTTTTCTTCGCAACACACGTTCGATATTTCAAAGGTTTGCCCAAGCCCCCCGGGCAGATTTGGATACTGTGGCAGCACTGTTGGCGAGCCGACGACCTCGTATCATTATCATATATGAGCGACTTCGACGTGGTGGTTTGCCTATCGGAGTTACACAGGGTCTCATTGCATAATGACGGCATCGAGGATGAAAAGCTCATGATTATTCCAAACTTTATTGATACCAATCTATACTCGTCGAAAGATGCCGGCAGGAACGACCACTCCATAATATATGCCGGTGCATTACATGAGCATAAGTGTGTTGACATTCTTATAGATGCTTTTC
>CAYTTK010000003.1:45584-51374 GCA_964440735.1 uncultured Pirellulales bacterium | reverse complement strand
ATGGTTGGACAATAAAGAACTATCCGGCATACGAATCTACAGGCGCTCACATTGAAAGTGGCGTTTTGCACTTCACCGACTTTTATACTTATGGCGGTTCTTGTATTCACTATATTAGAGAGTGGCAGGTTACTCCACCAGAAATAAATGTTGCAGAGTTTGACATAAAAGGAGTTTCGTGTTCCTCTTATGCTGGAATATACTTTGGAACAAGCGATGGAGACCATAATATGCTTTATACTGTGTATGCCGATAGAATAGCATCGAGTTCTGGTTTGGGGGGTGGAGATAATCCTGCTTATACTTACTATTTTGACACAACTACTCAATTTAATACGTATAAAGCGGTTATCGAAGCTGGAACTGCAAGACTTTACATTAATGGAGGACTAGTTCTTGAGCAATCAGCTAATTCCGGAATATATAATGTCAATGGTATAGAGTTTGGAGCTGGAAGTTCCGCAGCAACCGGAGAGGCCTACTTTGATGAGATAAGAGCTTATACCATTCCTGAACCGGCGACGCTGTTGCTGCTTGGCTTTGGCAGCTTGGCGTTATTGAGAAAACGTACAGCATAAACACAATCCATATTTTGCCAAACAAAAGGCTGCAGGCGTAAAACTTGCAGCTTTTTTTCAAACCACGAAAAAAATCCTTGTGGCGGTTGTCATAAAGTATTATAATTACGTTCAGTAAAATTTTAATAAGCCAGGGGTGCTGGATGCTGAGTGAACGGCTGAAAGCTGAGATAACCCTCTGAACCTGATCAGGTTAGGACCTGCGAAGGAAGGCAGATAAGAATAAAGAAGCACTCCTTTTGTGGGAGTGTTTTTTGTTTTATATACAGGAATTTCGAGAATAAACATTGAAAGGGAACGAAAATGATAGAAATTGACATTTCCAAAGTGATTATCGAGCAATATTGTAAACGGCTGACCGAGCACCTGAACAACGATGTGGTGATTGTTGGTGCCGGTCCTGCGGGTCTGGCCGCCGGATATTATCTGGCTAAAGCAGGCGCCAAAGCCACCATAGTCGAAAAAAAGCTTTCCATAGGTGGTGGAATCTGGGGCGGCGCTGCCGGCTATAATGTAGTTACCTTTGAAGATAAGGATATATTAGATATATTAGATGAAATAGGTGTTGCGACAGAAAGACAAAAGAACCTATATGTAGCTGATGCAATAGAATTTGCCGCTGCATTAGCTTACAAGGCCAAACAGGCAGGAGCAGAGATTTTCAACCTGACCGAGGCAGAAGATATCGTCCTAAAGGACGAGATTATACGCGGTATAGTCGTCAATAATGGTGCTGCACGGTCACTTGGGCTACACGTTGACCCATTCTGTATCTGTGCTAAATATACCATTGACGCCACTGGACATCCTGCTGAGCTTGTTGGTATATTGAAAAAAAGAAAGCCGAAATTGTTTCCGCAGGACTTGCAGGAATATTTTATGAATGTGGAAACATCAGAGGCAAGTGTCGTGGAAAAAACTGGAGAAGTTTTTCCGGGCCTTTTCATTGCGGGTATGGCTGTCTGCGATGTATATAATCTGCCAAGGATGGGGCCGATTTTCGGCGGAATGCTAAAATCAGGCAAAAAAGTGGCTGAATTAATCAATGAAAAAATACGACCTTCCAACGCGTAGAGAGTGCTTCGAGATAATAAAACAGTGCCATGTTCCGCTGCATATAGTAAAACATGGTTTAGCTGTGGCTAATTTGGCGGTATTTCTAGCGCAAAGACTGAAAGAGAAAAATATAGAAGTAGATGTTGACCTTGTAGATAGGGCATGCCTGCTGCACGATATTTTCAGGGTCTGTGATTTGGAAGAATCAGACTACAGCCGGTTTGAGCAGATAATCACAGAGCAAGACAAAGCAAAATGGCAACAAATGAAGGCAAAATACCAAGGTCTTTGTCATGAAGATATTGCCTATGAACTTCTGAGGGGAAAGTATCCGGAACTTGCAATAACTATAAAAAAACACAGATATATGGCAATTCTTGACGAGAAAGAAAAACCGGCCACCTGGGAAGAAAAACTCGTTTACTATGTCGATAAAAGAGTTTCGCACAATAAAATCCTGCCTTTGAAAGAACGGTTGGAGGAAGCTCATAAAAGGAATGTCCATTTACACGGGACACAAACTCAGAGCGATATTAACATAAGTAAAGTGGACCCATTGATTTTCAAACTGGAAGAAGAAATTTTTAGCAAAATAGACCTAAATCCCCTCGAAATTACAGATGAGCTTTTGATGGAAATCTGAATGCTCAGACGATGAGAGGGATTAACGACCAATTGCTTTTTTCCAGGAACTTCGCTGCGTTGCCCTCAATCCGGAGATGATAGTAACGATAAGCATAGTTATGAAAGTAATTGTGGTGAACCAGTATCCCCAAGTAGCAGTCTGGACGTGAGTCATCTTAATCACCACGGTGCCTATAGCAAAGCACTGTATAATCATTTTCGCCTTACCGGAAAAAGTGGCGGCAAAATTGATACCCCGGGCCTCTGCTATATGGCGCAGCGTAGTGACATAAACCTCTCGCAGTATTAATATCCCGGCTACCGACCAGTGAATAACTGCCAGAGTTTCTCGCTCGAATCCAAAAAGTCTCGGCTCGCCAATAAGAGCAAAACAGATAAAAGCCCCGCAGACCAGAATTTTATCAACCAAGGGGTCTATCATCCGCCCGAACTTGCTTGCAACATTGAATTTACGAGCCACTATGCCATCAATAAAATCGGTAACACCCGCAATAACAAAGACTATAAATGTGATATGAAGAAAGAATGTCTTATTTTCGGCCTGTGGGGAATAAAGAATCATAATCAAAAATACAATGGTCAAAGCAAGCCGGCCAAAAGTCAAGATGTTCGGGATGAATCTAAGCATTACTGAAAGTTTAATTATGTTTTTTAAAATTTCAACACTAAATTTGTTCTACCCCATTAGAAGTTGGTGTCTTGGCCCGGAGGTTTTCGTTGGTATTAGGGTGCTTGTTTCTAATAGGGTCAACCCCGTTAGAAAACTTGGGTGGGGGTTTTAAGCTCCACTGGGGCTATTATTTTCCTCTGAAGGGAGCTTTTTTCTAACGGGGTCAACGACCAAATCGTAATCTTTTGTTCCGACGACCTTCGCATTGATAAATTCACCGGTTTTTACTGAGCAGCTTTTTATAATACAGACACTGTCAATATCAGGCGCCTGGCCGTAAGAACGGGCCCGCCCGTTGCCCTGGACATCAATGGAATCGACCAGGCAGGTAAGGATGTCGCCAATTCTTCTTTTGTTTTTAGCAAAGGCAATTTTCTGCTGGGTGAGCATCAATTCTTCGAGTCGCTGTTGTTTTATCTGGTCGGGGACCTGAGCAGGCATCCTGGCAGCAACTGTCCCGGATTCGGGATAGAATTTGAAGCACCCAAGGGCATCAAATTCGGCCCAATTGACAAATTCTAAAAGTTCGGCGAACTGCTGGTCAGTTTCACCGGGAAAACCGATTATCAGCGTCGTGCGCAGGACAATGTCGGACATAGCGCCTCGCAGCTTCTCGACTAAACGCTTCAGTCGCTCTTTTGTGTCAGGCCTGCGCATTGACTTTAGGATTTTATCGTTTACGTGTTGGATAGGGATATCAAGATAGTGAACGATTTTTTCATTGTTTGTAATAGTTTCGATTAGCTGGTCTGTTATTCCCATCGGCCAAAGATACATCAGTCGAATCCACTGAAGACCCGAAATTTTCTCGAGTTCCTTAATCAGTTTGCTTAGACCATTTTTCACCCCGTTAGAAGTTCCCATTGATGTGGAGCAGCTCTCAGCTGGCTTACTTCTAACGGGGAGAATTTTCAAATCCCGGCCCCAATTCGTAGTATCCTGTGCGATTATGTTCAGCTCCACTACACCAGCAGAGGCCAATTCAGCAGCTTCAGCCAAAACAAGTTTTAAGGGCTTGCTTCTATAGCGACCCTTGATTGCCGGAATTGTGCAAAAAGAGCACTGGTGATTACAGCCCTCGCTTATCCGCAAATAAGCCCAGTGGTGTGGGGTAATAAGCAGTCTGGCTCTATCATCGTTGCATTGTTCAGGCAATTGCCCCAGATAAGCTGCGGGCTGCTCGGCAAGAATAGTTTTTTTGATTATTTGTGCTATATTATCCCGCTGGCCAAGGCCGACAATGGCATCGATGCCATCAACCTGATTGAAAAGCTGTCGGCCTAATCTCTGTGACAGGCAACCTGCGACGATTACTTTTTTAACGCTGCTATTGCGTTTACAAGCCACTGCGTGTCTTATTGCTTCGATAGCTTCGACTTTTGCGGGTTCGATAAAGCCGCAGGTATTGATGACAACGACGTCGGCGTTATCCGGCTCGGTGGTTAGCAAAAAGCCTGCTTGGGCGATTTCAGCCAACATTTTTTCGCTGTCAACTACATTTTTAGGACAGCCCAGCGATACAAACCCTATCGTAGTGTCTTTTTGATTTTTGGGGACCATAAATGAATGAAATAGCAAAAATATTTAATTTAGTCTATAATTTTTAAATAAGATTAGGATGGATAAAATATGATATTTTTTGCTTGACGATTGATCGTGGCATATTTATACTGTATTTAAAATGTAATTCCTAATGGGAGGAATCAAAGAATGGACAATTTTGAAAGAAGGGACCCCGGCAATCAAAATCTTGATAAACCAAATCCTTTTGAAGCCGATGATACCAGCAAAGCGAGTGTGTCACACTCCCCGTTGAATTTGGGCGGCGGTGGCGCAACGCAGGCACCAAAGATTGAGATGCCGAAAACTGCTGCAACAAAACCAACCCAGGAAAAAGTCCCTACGAACCGGATCACTGGCGTAAAGACCTTTTTTACAAAGCTGCATCCAGGGGCTATGGAGTTTCTCGATGAGCAAATTACAAACTGGTTAAAAAAAAATCCCGGCATTGCGATAAAATTGACAAATACAACTACAGGCGAGGTCCAGGCCAAAAAGACTGAGCCAAATATTATAATTACAGTCTGGTATTAGCTGATGAGCTGTGAGTTATAAAGCAAACCGGCTCAGCAGCGACCTAAAAGAGACTCGGCCATAATTTGTAGGCCGCAAATCACTTTTCTGCCCCCTATTTATATTCGATTATTTGATAACTGACTATCTGGTCGGCTGGATGCGGTTCTACCTGTATGGTGATTTTATCATCGGTCAAGCCAAGCAGACACGCACCGGTTCGGGCTAACCACTCTTTACTGGTGAGTGTGGGGTGCTCACAAGCAACTGCATTGCTGAGCAGAACGACACTTCGATTGGGGTCAACTGCCGCTGATAAGTCATCTATTTCGATACCTTGCTCTTCGCTTTCAAATGTAATTACTCCTCGAACAACCTTGTTGACGGGTGAAGATATCCCATTAATCTGGGTGCTGATATAGTCAAGTGTCACCATCGTTGGTTGTGGAGGCCCATCGGGTTCGAGACTGCCGGCCTTTCCTGTCAAACAATCAAAAACTATAAATAGCAAAGCGACCAGAATAATAATAAGCAAAACATCTCTTTCTTTTGATTCCATTCGTGTTTTCTCCATAAAATTATATCGTTTTTTGAACAACAATTTTTCACTGCTTTCCAGTCCAAGAGGTCTTAACCTTATAGCTCGGTGGGCATAGTCCCCAGTCGAAAGGACATTCATCGAGCCAGCTATTTGCAAGAACAGCGAAATCGAGCAAATCCACCTTTTCATCTATGCATATTTGCAGAGCCCTTTCGAAACAATTGGAG
>CAYTTK010000003.1:26981-45574 GCA_964440735.1 uncultured Pirellulales bacterium | reverse complement strand
ATCTATGTATAAATCCGCCTCAAGCTCGGAGCCTGTTTCGAGCCACTGAGCCACAAAATTTGCCAGGTCATCCCAATCAGCTACGGAGATGCCTTGAAGATGAATCCAGCCGATATTTTCGCCCCAGGCCCAGCCAGAGAAATTTCCTTCCTGGTCGATGATTACACCATAATAATGATTTGGGTCACTGAGAACTTTGGGGTTAAAGTTTATCCAGCCGACATTTTCACCCCAGGCATAACCGGAAAGCAGTCCTGTGCCATCGTTACTAACCCCAGTGTTCGGGTCGGCATCATTTGGGTCAAGGTTTATCCAGCCGATATTCTCAGCCCAGACAAAGCCAATCAACTTGTTATCGCTTACAGTTACCCCAGGGCCTTGATTTGGCTTAAAGTTCAGCCAGCCGACATTTTCACCATAAGCATACCGACTGCCGTCGTTATTAGGGTCAATATTTTCAGCAAAAACAAGGCCTGAAAATGACAGAAATATTACCTGAAGGATGCTTATTACTGATGTTTCAGGCTTCATCTTCTCCACACAATATTGCCTTTGATAAGATTTTTATGTCCAAATAGACCAAAACTCCCTGTCTCATTTGACACTGCTTACAAGCTGGTAAGCTGGAGGTTTTTCAAAATCAGGTTTTTCACAGGTTATATTAGTAAATATCTAATATAGCAATATTACGTTTTTAGCCGATAAAATTCGAAGAAAAATAGTGCACAAACACCAAATATTGTTATACTTAGAAAAATTCTTGACACGATATGCAGATTATATTAGACTTTTGAATTTAGCCATTTGTTCACAGTTGGCAGAATAGATTAGTCGTAAATTATTTGGAGGTTTTGTGGATAAAAACCTGACTCGTGAGCTAATTAACGCAGGTGTGCATTTTGGGCATGGTGTGAGCCGATGGAATCCCAAAATGGCCCCCTTTATCTTCGCAAAACGTGGAAATATCCATATTATTGATGTGAAAAAAACCCTCAAGGGCCTGTTAATAGCCCGAAAGCTTCTTGCTGAGGTAGTCTCTTCCGGTAAAGATGTTGTCTTTGTAGGTACCAAGCGGCAGGCACAAAAAGCGGTTCAGGCCGCTGCGGAAAAGTGCGGTATGCACTATGTATCCGAACGGTGGCTCGGCGGTATGCTCACTAACTTCAGAACCATACGCTCTCGACTGCAGTGGCTTGAGCAGTTGGAAGCTATGCAGGAAAAAGGAGAGCTGGAAAGTGAG
The DNA here is from genome assembly GCA_964440735.1 of uncultured Pirellulales bacterium. Lineage (GTDB taxonomy): Bacteria > Planctomycetota > Phycisphaerae > Sedimentisphaerales > Anaerobacaceae > CAZBWE01. Next base: position 44,334 of record CAYTTK010000003.1, on the reverse strand, counting down.
AGCAAAAAGCAGGCATCGAGACTCAAACGGGAGATGAGAAAGATAAGAGCTAATCTTCAGGGCGTTCGCAATATGTCACGCTTGCCTGGAGTGGTTGTAGTAATTGATACAAGGAAAGAATATCTTGCTTTGCGCGAGGCCAAAAAGCTTGGGATTATGACGATAGGACTTCTCGATACGGATTCGAACCCTGACGAGGTTGATGTAGCCATTCCTGCCAACGATGATTCCATCAGAGCGATAGAATTAATCCTTAATGAGTTAGCCGATGCCGTGGCAATAGGTAAAACGATGGTCGCAGCCCGCCAGGAACCGGCACCACGCCCAAGGCGAGCCCGTTCAAGAAGACATGCCTTGGCTCGCGCTGAGGAGCCTAAGGCCGAAACTGTGGCCGCCGGAACTGTTGAGGAAACATCAGCAAAAACTGTGGAATCAACCACACAGGAAACTGAAGCTGAACAGCAAAAGACACAGTAGAGAAGCAAAAAGTGAATGATATTTAGCCGGCGGACTCAGTCGAATCGTTTCACCGCCGGTTGTCGTAATTAGGAAATACGGGTCATAAGTACCGAGTCACGTAATTAGGGGTTTTCAAGATGGCGGGAATTTCAGCTTCGTTGGTAGTTAAACTGCGAAAGATGACCGGACAGGGGATGATGGACTGCAAGAATGCACTTGAAGAAGCTGGCGGTGACATTGAACAGGCCATAGCTATTCTTAGAAAGAAGGGTCTTGCAACCTTGGCCAAGAGGTCCGAGCGCGAGACCTCAGAGGGCCTGGTTGTGTGTAAAACCAGCGCCGATGGCAAGACAACTATTTTGGCGACACTTTGCTGTGAAACTGACTTTGTAACCAGAAGCGATGATTTTGTGGCCGGCGCCAATTCGCTGGCAAACTATGCCCTGGCCTGCCCAGCGGATGAGGGGCCAGAGAAAATCCTTGAAACTGCTGTTGATGGAAAGAAATTCAGCGATATCGTGTCTGAAATAGCCAGCAAGACCGGCGAAAAGACACAGGTTGGCGATTACGCAAAATACAAATTTGATGGCCCCGGTCTTATAAGCACATACGTTCACTTCAATCGAAAAGTCGGCACAATGGTTCAGATTGAAACCAGCAACGGTGATGTTGCCGCTTCAGATTTATTAAAACAAACAGCCGCCGATATAGCGATGCACATTACCGCAACAAAGCCGCTGGCTCTGGACAAAGATGGCGTTAGCCCTGAGACAATTGAACGTGAAAAAGCCATTTACGCAGAGCAGGTCAAAAATAAACCTGCCAATATCGTAGAAAAAATTGTCGAAGGCAAGATGAAGAAGTTTTACGAGGAGAACTGTCTTTTAGACCAGAAGTTTGTCAAGGACGACAGCAAAACTGTCTCGCAGGTTCTCACCGAAACCGCTAAACAGGCCGGCGGCCAGGCAAAAATAAAAAGATTCGCCCGCTTCGAAGTCGGATAAAGGATGTATCGGGTGGATTGTTTCACTATCAGAATATGAAATACAAAATAAATGGCGAAGGGCAAATATAATCGGGTGTTATTGAAACTTTCGGGCGAGAGTTTTTGTGGGCCTGGGGAATTCGGAATCGACGGCACGGCGCTGAAGTCCCTTGCCGAAAGGATTATGGAGATATGCAAACTCGTCCCACAGGTCGCGGTCGTGGTTGGAGGCGGCAATTTCATAAGAGGTGAAGCCTTCTCACAGGCAAGCCATATACCCAGGAACACAGCCGATTATATGGGAATGTTAGCCACCATTATCAATTCTTGCGCACTGCAGGAGACACTTGAAAAATTTGGCCAGCCAACGAGGGTCTTAAGCGCCATTGAAGTTGCAGCTATGTGTGAGCCGTTTATCCGCAGACGTGCCCTTCACCACCTTGAACACGGACGAGTTGCGATATTGGCCGGTGGGACAGGGAATCCCTTCTTCACCACCGATACCTGTGCGGCACTGCGGGCTGCTGAGCTCGATGCGGACCTGTTGATAAAGGCGACAAAGGTTGAAGGTGTCTACAGCGATGACCCCCAAAAAAGGCCGGATGCCAAGCTATTTGAAAAAATATCTTATAATGACCTGATAAACAAAAACCTTAGAATAATGGACCATTCTGCGATAAGTCTTTGTCGGGAAAATAACATCCCGATTATCGTTTTGAATATATTCAAAAGGGGCAATATAGCCAAGGCCATTTGCGGCGAGCAAGTAGGTACTCTTATAAGCTAACTGAGGAATTTGAAAATGCCCACTAAAGAAATAGTTTCTGAAGGCGAATCAAAAATGAAAAAGGCGGTCGAAGCCCTGCACGATGAGTTGAAAATTGTCCGTAGCGGCAGGGCTTCTACGGCTCTGGTTGAGAACATAAAGGCCGACTTCTACGGCACACCAACACCGTTAAAGCAGATGGCAACGCTGGCAACGCCACAGGTAGATATGATTATTATCAAGCCATTTGACCCTACTTCGATTAAGGCGATAGAAAGCGCAATCAAAAGCAGCGACCTGAGCATTGCACCAATTGTGGATGGCAAGCTTGTCCGCCTTAATATTCCACCGCTTAGTGAGGAAAGAAGGAAACAGCTCGTCCAGCAGGTTAAACACACCGGTGAGCAGGCGAAGGTGAGCGTTAGAAACATTAGAAGAGATGCAATTAAACATCTCGAAAAGCAGCAGAAAGACAAGGTTATCACCGAAGATGACCTCGAAAAAGGTAAAAAGCAAATCGATGACATCACGAAAAAGTATACCGACAAAGTCGATGAGGTCGTCAAACACAAATCAGACGAAATAATGCTCGACTGATTTTTCTATTGTTCTGTTCACAGCATGCGGAGTTTATAAAAAGGATTTAATCCACTTATACACTATTTGTTTTTTGGGGAACAAAGTCATGCAGGATAAAAAAAACCTCAAAGCTAAACCGCGAAAAAAGACCCGGACAAAGATACTCAAGTTGATATTAGTAGCTGCAGTCGTTCTCATTGTATTAGTATTTTTGCTTACCCCTGTGTTTGTATCATCTGAGAAAGGGCGGAAAATAATACTGGATAGGATTAATAATGCTATCGACGGCCGAACAGAATTTGCCGGTCTGTCTATGGGTTGGTTCGAGGGGATAAAGGTTGCCGACTTCAGTTTTAATGATAATGTTGGAAAAGTTTTTGTTGAGGTAAAGCATATTGCTGCTAAACCCCACTACGGTTCAATTTTAATGGGTAGCCTGTCCTTCGGCGAGACGATTATCGATGAGCCTAAAATCCGGCTCAATCTTAAAGAGCAGCAGGTATCTGAAATCTCTCAGCCAGAGGTAGCGGTTTATGAGAAGCCACAGCCCTTCAGTCTGCCAATCAGAAAAATGGACCTTGTAGTAAATGACGGCAATGTGAAGGTAACAGATTCAAAAGACCAAACCGTTGAGTTTTCACAGGTAAACTCGAAAGTAAATTTACGACCACCGGGACAGAAAACAGATTTCGATATAAATCTGGCTGTAGTTGATAAAGGTATGCAGTCTCAGGTGCATGCAGCAGGAAAGGTTAACCGGACCGAAACCGGCTGGACCTTAAAAGGAACTACCGGTGCCTTGAGCGTCGAAGTCAGTGACTTAGACCTTGAATCCCTTGCGCCTTTTTTTGTATTAACCGGAGTTGATGTTCAGGCCAAAGGGGTTGTTTCGGCTGACATAGAGAGCCAAATCAAAGATGGCCATGTTGAGAATTTAAACGGTATTATCAAAGCAAAGAATCTGGATATAACTGCAGCCAGGTTAAAAGGAGATAGATTGCAAACCACTAATTTGGATGTGGATGCAAGAATGAGCCGTAAGGCCGATTCGATAAATATTGAAAAGCTGCGAGTGAAAAGTGATTGGGCTGTCGTTAATGCCACCGGCACTATTCCCACAACGTATAAATCATTCACCGAGTTTATCAGCCCTGACTCGGCTTGCGAATTAAAGGCCGATTTCGAGTATGACCTGTCGGCTGTTTTTTCACAGATGCCACACACTTTAGGGCTAAAAGAAGGTATGCAAATAACCTCAGGCAGGCTAACAGGCAATATCGAAAAAGTTACTAAAGGTGCAGTAAAGAGACTTCAAGGCCAGGCAACGCTGTCGGGATTACAGGGCTCCGTCGATGGGAAAATAGTCTCTCTTTCGCAGCCCATCGAGGCACAAACGCAAATATCCTCGGATAAAACGGGCATAAAGTTCGACAAGTTAGATGTATCATCTTCGTTTGCCAAAATTAATTGCACCGGCACCAGTGAATTATTAAATTTTTATGCCGATGTAGATTTGAACAAATTACAGTCAGAATTGGGGCAATTTGCAAATATCGGCCCATATCAGATATCGGGCGAGCTTTCAAGCAAAGGCCAGGCCTCTATCAAGGAAGACAAATTTGCAGCTATCGGCTCATCCACTATTAAAAATATTATAATATCTTCGGAAAAAGCCACTGCTTCCGAGCCATCTGCTGACGTAGATTTTTCTTTTAATATCGACCAGAAAAACAACCTTGTCGCCATTGATTCTGTAAAAGCCAACGCAACACTTGGCCAGGTCAGTGTAAAAGATGCAGTCCTGCCATTGAATAATAAGACAGCAAAACCTATGCATTTAACAATATTTGCCAGTAATATTGACCTGCAGAAGCTCCAGCCATTTGCAGTTCTATTCGCGTCTTTCCCGAAGGAAATGCAATTAGCCGGCACCGCCGAATCGGATATCGCTCTAAGCTCTGGTAAAGATACCTACACGGTCAGGACCGACTCGACAAAAATCAGGAATCTAAAGGTTTACTATCCACAGCAGAGTCCTTTCGAGCAGCAAGAAGTTCTGCTTGCTTTTAATGCTGAGCTTGACACACAGCGAAAATCCATAAATATCAACAAATTGCTATTGGAAAGCCCTCAAATAAAAATTAGTAAAGGCGAAATCAGGCAGACCGCTAAAGACGGCAAGACCAAAATGGATGGTAGTTTCGACTGGGAATACGACTGGTCGGCCGTCAGCACTTTAGCCGGTCCCTTTTTGCCGCAGGGCTTACAACTTCAGGGCAAAAGAAAAGACACTATCAATTTCACAAGTGAATATCCGACCGGTCAGACAGACGAAATACTGGCAAATCTTAATACGAAAACCAAATTAGGTTTTGATAAGGCCGAGTATATGGGGCTGAACTTCGGCCCGACTGAGACAGACATTCAAGTCCAAAATGGCATATTAAACATCGCCCCATTTTCAACAACAGTAAATAACGGCAGATTTAGCTTTGCTGCAAGTATAGACTTCAGGCAAAAACCTTTGGTTTTGCAAACCAGCGGCCCTATACAGATTATAGATAAGGTAGAAATCAATGAGCAGGTAAGCAGAAATCTTCTGGAGAATCTAAATCCTATTTTCAAGGACCAGGCGGATATTACCGGCATCGCAAATTTTCACTCTGAAGAGCTTGTTATACCCCTTGGAAGAGACACAAATGTGCACCCGGAAATTATGGGAACGGTTGGAATAGAAAATATGAAATTACAGACAAAAGGCCTATTGGGAATTATCCTATCCAAGACAAAAACGGGTAGAAATATCGATGCAGCAGTACTTCCTACAAAATTTGTTTTGCGAAAAGGCAAACTAATTTATGATGATAATATGCAGATTAACTTGGATAAATATCCAACCAATTTTTTTGGCTCTATTGGGCCCAATAGGATATTAGATCTGAAGGTTGTAACACCTTATGTCCTTACAAGGGATTTTCAACTAAAAACAGTAACAATTGATGAACAAACAACTGCAAAAAGAGTTATACTTCCACTTGTTGGGACTATTGACAAGCCGGAGCTTGACTGGGGTCTGTTGTCGGAAGAACTGCTAAAGCAACAATTAATGCAAAGACTCAATGAAGGTATTATAGAATTGCTTAGGTAGGAAGAGCTGCCGAGTAAAACTGGGTTACTGAATATGACAATTTATTAGAAAGGAATGATGATGAAATTATTAAAGAAATTTTTATCGACGCCTACCACTCAACTTAGTAAGGCCGGCCGTTTCATCGTCTTCCAAATCAAGCTGTGGACGCACTGCGCACGGCTGTTAAGGAAAAACCACTCCGGCAGGCAAGCCGCAGCACTATCATATCATACAATCTTTGGAATCGTCCCTCTTGCTATCGTAATGCTTTTGATATTCCAGTCATTCCCTGCTTATAGTCATGTGGGTGATAAAATAAAAAAATTCGTCTATGACCAGGCAAATTTTTCGGCATTTGTAATGTCTGTACCGACTGATGAAGGACCTGAAAGAGCCATAACGCTTACAGAACATCTTGACGAAATGGTCGTGAATTTTTTTGCTGGTGCTAATAAGGGTTCGATTACGTTATTTAGCGCACTGATTGTAATATGGGCTGCTTTAGCTTTGCTTTCAACAATAGAAAGGGCTTTTAATAATATCTGGCATGTTGCCAGAGGCAGGAGCTTTTTGCATCGAATGATTAACTATTGGGCTCTTTTGACGCTTGGGCCTTTGCTTTTGGGCATTGGCATTTACATTGCCACACGATACTCTGCTTTTGGGCAGATTCAAGAAACTGTTCTTACGCATTTAGGTCCGGCTGTTTTGTCGTATATAGTAGCTACCGTTGCATTTTTTCTGCTTTACTTTGTCCTGCCGAATACAAAAGTTCAGGCAAGAGCAGCCATTTGGGGTGCAATAGTGGCAGCTTTGGTTTGGATAGCGGCAAAAAATGTCTTTGGTTACTGTGTTACTGAATTAAAACTTTATGAAACACTTTATGGTGTTATGGCGCTGGTTCCTATAACAGTACTATGGATTTATATTACTTGGCTAATAGTGCTGTTCGGCCTGCAGTTGACATTTACTACCCAACACCTCAAAAGTCTTGATGCCGCTGAAATCGCCGCTGCAAAAAAAACCGAAGAATACTTCATAGCCAACGACCTTACTGCTATAAACATTGTCAGAGAAATTGCCGCCGGATTTGAAGCAAACCAGGCGCCGGTTTCGCAGCAGGTTATATGCAGCAAATTAAATATTCCAGCTGAATTCGGAGAGAAGATTCTTAACCATCTCCTTACCAGCGGTCTTATCGTGAGGGCCTCCGACCCGCAGGTGGGTTTTATGCCTGCAAAGGACCCTGCAAATATCAAGTTATCCGATATTGCCGAATCAGTAAAGGCGGTGAGTTTCGCCCAGTTAACGACTGACGAGCCGGCCAATTTACAGCAAATAGCTCAAACTCAGCAAAACGCTTTAGCCCAGTATACTCTGAAACAAATCCTTACGGATTCCTTTCTGCAATAAAGTTTTGTTTCTGCTACCGGATGTGTGTTTCAGCAATCTCAACTTTTGTAGCTGTAGGCGGATTCAACCAATTCTCCCACCATGGGCCTTGTTTAGTGTTTCTTATGCAGGTTCGCTGCCTGATAGGCCGAAACTCGCTCCATTGGAATCGCTTTATCTATATATTCCTTATTCAAGCTGCCGTTTGCTTTAGTTATTTCCAGGTGGTCAATAATCCGGCCATCAATGCCAATAGTCTCCATACTTAATTTATTGCCTTGGATGTCAAATATGCAGACGTGATTTATTTTCTGTGCGCAGGCATGGTAATCTGACACATTAACATCATGCAACGGCCCACCACCACCGCCGGAAGTGATATAAGTTACATAACTTTCGCTGGTTTCACCAGGTGGAGCAATGGGCCAAAACCGCTCATACTGATGTGAATGACCAACGACGACGAAATCAACGCCCACTTTGGCTAAAATCGGTAGTGCGTCCGGATACCCCCACGCTGACCAATGTCCGCCAAAATTAAGACTTGGAACGTGATAGCTTACGAATTTCCATTGAGCTTTACTGCTTGCGGCATCGGCAGCAATCAGCTTCAAAACTTCTTCGGTTTTGAGGCCTCTGGAGACATTATCTGCACAGAAATAGTGCACGGGGCCATAGTCGAAACCAAAGCTGTTTTTCTCCCCCACAGGTATCAGCAATTTTTCGTAAATACCTCTGTTGCCTTCGTGATTGCCCTTGGCAATATAAATTGGGACATTTTCCGCCAGGTCTTCTATCGGCTTGAAAAATTGAGGCCCCCATTGCTCATAATGATTTCCGCTGTTTACCAAATCACCGCTGTGGACCACGAAATCAACCTTTTTATCTATCATGATTTCTACTAATTTTCGGTGAATCTCAGTATCGTTTCGACTGTCACCATACACGGCAAATCTAATCTCATTGGTATTGGCTGTGGATGTACGAAACTTGTAGACTTTACTTCGTCTGTTAGGAACGCTAACACGGTAGTTATAAACCTGCCCCCGTTGTAGATTTTCAAGCCAGACTTTATGAATGAAAGCGGTTTTTTTAACAAATTTTTTGCTGCCTTTTTTGTCATTGTATTGCACCAATTCAGGTTTAGTGACAATATGTTTTGCTCTCTGGTTACTGCCTTTGTATAATACTTTACCGGGTCCTTTGCGATTGCTTTCCCACATCAGGGCCGCTCTGTCCTCATATACACGAAGCAACACAGGCCCTTTTGTTATCCTACCACATCCACTACCTGCTCCGAGAACAACAGCCAAAGCCACAATTAAGCACAATATCGGCAAGATTGAAACGTTGCAGGATACTTGTGAGGTCCTTCGAGATTTGCTAATACGCATAGTTAGTTCTCCTTTTTTGACTCTGCTAATAAATTTTTGTTACAATCAACTTTATCGAAGTGCTGCCTGCTTTATAAATAAAAAAAGCCCCAAAGGCAACCATTACTACCGAGCAAATTAGCAAAACAATTCGCTGCCTGCTTGGCCCCAGTAATCTGGCGCCTTTGAAACTTGCCCAAGACAAGGCACCAAGCCAGACAAAGTCACATAACCAGTGTATGATAGCAAATAATGCAAAGGCCCAGATTCCCAGTTCTTTTGCAGACATTGCAAGAGTCAATCCCACAGTAGCCCACCAGAATAGAAAATAAGGATTACCTGCTGACAGTATTATGCCGGCTACGACAGGTCTGCTTTTGGTAACTTTGGCTTCTTGGTTTTCCGTGCTTTTTATACTACATAGCATCAGTATTGCCATAATAAAAAGGAAAAGTCCCCCAGCCAGACCTATTATAATCCTCGTGCCGGCTGATTTGAGTAGTTTATCCATCCCTAAAATAATCAGAATCATCAGTGGAAACTCGACAATGCCATGCCCGATGGCGATAAGTGTCCCGGCGTATCGAGACCGTGCCCCCATCGCAATAGCCGTAGCTGTTATAGGTCCCGGCGCCATAACGCCTGAAAGCGATATTACGACCACCTTGGATAAGAAGAACAGCAACTCCATCAAGTTACCAGAGCTTGACAAATAAAAAGGTATTTGAATGATTGTTTATTATTACCGACAACCTTGCTCTTTAAGTTTTTGAATTTCCTCTGTGGCCAATTTTTTCTTAACTTCTATAAAAATAATCTTAAATCTGTGAAATCTGCGGCTGTTATACCTAATCTACTCTCCGATAATTTTTATCAGGACTCGTTTTTTTCTTTTGCCGTCGAATTCACCGTAGAATATTTGCTCCCAAGGCCCGAAATCAAGTTCGCCGTCAGTTACGGCTATCACAACTTCCCTGCCCATTATGCTGCGTTTGAGATGTGCATCGGCATTATCCTCAAAGCCGTTATGCCGATACTGAGAATACGGTTTCTCGGGCGCCAGTTTTTCCAGCCAGACCTCAAAGTCGTGATGAAGGCCAGATTCATCGTCGTTGATAAAGACGCTGGCGGTAATATGCATAGCATTGCAAAGCACGAAGCCTTCCTTAATTCTGCTTTCTTTCAAGCACTGTTCGACCTGCGGCGTAATGTTTATAAATTCGCGTCTTCCTGTCGTATTAAACCAAAGCTCCTTTCTATAACTTTTCATAACTATTATTTCTCCTTCTGCTTAATGAATAATCCTGCACCAAGTTCGCTTCCGAGTGTGCCTTCTTTAACCTGCAGGTAGTTCCGTGCCTTTTTGTCTTTTGCCAGAATCACCTTGCCCTTTTTAATAACGTTTTTCTCCTCGAAAGTGACTTCCGGCCCGGTCTTTCCTATAGGGCCGCTCTCCACGCCATATCCGGAATAGTACTTATTGCCGGTCACAATGCAATTGCGGATGCGGTATTTTTGTGTATCGCCCGGCTTCCGCATCCAGAAATACTCGCAGTTAGTAATGATATTATGGTGAAACTCGAAATCTTCTTTGGTTTGGCACGTCCAGACACCTGAGATGTAACCGCCGTCAACGATGCAATATCTCATTGCACAATGCCTACCGCCGATAGCTTCCAAGCCGTCCCAGAACACGGCCGAGGCATGACAATCAGAGAAGATGCAGTGGTCAACAACCAAGCCATCTCCATTAGCAATGACTGGACAATAGATACTCAAAGTCTCCTTATCGCCTACAAACATACATTGAGATACGAGCAAATCATCCAGGTCTTTGCCGACGCGTTCGATGCAGGCGTGCCAGTTATTTGATAATGGATTACCCAGGAGTTTGAGACCCCGCACAGTAACATGGCTCATTTGTATTTTCACACTATACGTCTCTGTGTGCTTGTCGAGTTTTTCCGGTTCTCTGGGGTCTTCGGTGGACAAAACGACCGGCATCAGTGCCGGCTGCCAGGCAGGGTCGTCGGGCAGGATGAGTGCCTCAATTATTAACCGGTCTTTTTCAGTATAAGGGCGAGCACTGTTGAAAACAACACATTTTGTAATGTTATATATCCCTGGGGCTATCTTGATTGTTGTTGGGCCTGGTTCTTGACCACGGTTGATAATTGCAGCTGCTTTATCTATCGTGTTTAGTGGTTTTTCTTGTGTGCCTGGATTTATGTCACTGCCAGTTAAACTATCCACGTAAATCGTTTCAGCAATTACACCCTGAACAAGGCTCGTGACAACCAATATCACAAATAAAGACCGAAGCTTTTTCTTGTAACTTTCCATCGTGTTTTTCTCCCGATCCAGAGAGAATTAAAGCTCGCTTTTTATCCGGTCTAACCATTTTCTGGCATCTGGGTCTGAAGTAGAGAATTTCTCGAGTTTTTCACAGGCATATTCATCACAATGGGCACAATTCTCAACACCCCTCTCTCTTGCGCATTTTCTTACTTGACACGTACTACATCCTGAGAATAGTCTCCTGCTTTCTGTCCGACATCCATCACAGTCGGTGACGTTTTCTGGCTTACATTCTTGGCCATAGTACTTTTTAATTTGCTGCGCTATATCAACCCTCATTTTGTATCTTTTTTCTTAGCCCTTTTCTCTTGTTGCCAAATAGATAGCGCAACTATGGCAAGTCGAACCACAATATGCAATCATTTCATCCATATTTTTGTTCCTAATTAGGCCATAGATATTTTTACTCCAGCAGTTTCTGATAGACCGCTTCGATTGTATCAACCATTGTTTCCGGAGCGAATTTCTCTTTTACCGAATCCCTGCCTTGCCGGCCGAGTTTTTCTCTTAATTGCTCATTTTCTATCAATTCCGCACAGGCCTTGGTTAATTGTTCGACATTCTTCTCGTCAGGGGGGAGCCTGCCGGAGCACGGTGGCTTAATTAATCGTCCTGTGTTTTCATTTACGACTTCTTTCGCACCATCGATGTCAAAAGATATTGCCGGCTTGCCGCATAACATCGCCTGCGGTAGTGCCCGTGCAAGGCCTTCTCTCAATGAACAGTGCACCAGTATATCCGATGATTGTATCGCAAGCGGAATCTGACTCGGCGGTAGAAGGCCGGTGAAATTTACCTTTTCAGCCAATCCCAATTGCTGAACCTGCTGTTTATAGTGGTCGGCAAGGTTTCCATCTCCGACAAAGAGCCAGACCGCACTTTCAAAGCGTTTTGAAAGCTGCCTTGCCGATTCGATAATATAATCGTGGCCTTTGAGCATAAACAGCCGGGCTATGGTGATAAGCACAATCGCATCTTTGCTGATGCCGTACTTTTGTCGAAATTCTTTCTCTCGCTGCTGTGAAATCAGTTTTAAGAAATCATCTTCCTCGATAGCTGAATATGCAGTAGCAAATTGCTCAGGCCTGCCAATACCTGCCGCTAGCGCCTGCCTGGTCATCGCATCTGCCACGCTGATAAAAAAATCCGTTCGTTTCGCAGCTGCTCTTTCAATCGCTATATAAAATTTATTGAGCCATTCGTTTTGATATGGATGAAAAGACCAGCCGTGGATTGTGTGCACTATTTTCGTGCCTCGTGTCCCGTGACTCGTGCCTCGTTTAAGACTATGTGCGGCGAATCTGCCGAGTATCCCTGCTTTTGCTGAATGGGTGTGGACAATATCCGGCTGGATTTGGCGCAGGAGCTTTTTGATTTGCTTATAACTGATAGAATCATACAAAGGACAAATAGCCCGAATCATCTTGTTAACGATAATGACCTTATATTTTTGATTCTTTGTCTGCTCAAATAATTCACCTTCAGGTCCGATTGCTGGGCCTGTGATGAGCGTAACATCATGGCCACGTTCAGCTAAGAGCTTACAGGTAATCAAGGTATTTTCCTGCGCCCCGCCTAAAATCAACCGTGTTATTATGTGGACAATTCTCAATTTTTTGCTTATCCTGTTTCTCTTGCCTCAGTACTATGAAAGACAAGTATCTATTGTATGTTGGCCTTAATCCATTTTCGCCACGCCTGGGCGTCTTTTCCAAAATTACGTTCTGTTATTTCTTTCAACTTCTGTTCCGCAAGATTACTTAGTGTCTCCGGTTTGTAGTTCTTTTTATACCACTTTTTCGACATCTGGCTGCACCATTGAACACATGGGTGTTCAGTTAAGATACCAAATTCATCCCGGATAGCGTCTTTAGGCTCCAAATTCCATTGGGTATCGTCGTTGAGAGTATCTACAAGTGCAAACAACCCTTCTAAATCAGTGTTTTGAGTTAGACTTCTAATTGCAGATGCTCTTATCGAAAAATTAGCTTCACGGTCTTTGATTATCTGACAAATTAAATGTCTAATTCGCTTGGATTTCATATTTGCTGCTCTATGAATAGCAAGTGGGACTATTCTAACATTCCCATTTTTGATCAACTCAAACAATCTATTCTCCTGGCTTGAATAACCTAATTGTGACATCCACCAATTAAGCCAATTATCGTAAGAACCTTCCGCTCCTTGACCGGTGACCTTTTTCAAAACCTTGTCCCAGGCTCTGCCATAAGACTCATCTTCAGGTTTTTCGGCCCATTTTAACAGACAGAAATCCACTAATTCTGATTGAGAACCTTTGCATGCTGCTATCTCCATAGCAAGATCAAATCCAAATTCTCTTTGCCAAAACATCAAGCTACTTTTGTCGAAGTACATCTTGAATTTTAGTAAAAATACATATAACCCATACTCACCAGTGGTTGTCGTAGTTAAACTAATCTCCTCATCAATCAAGTCATAAGTTTCGTATTCCAGTAATATTTTCCCAAACAAACCTGGGCGTTTTTTGAGCAAGCCTTTTACTATGTTCCTGTAACCACCCAGTATGAACTCGCGATGTTTAGCATATAACTCGCTCATACAAAGTATGGGCATGGACTCAATATTATCGTTATCATTTTTAACTTTAAAACGAAATGCTTCTGTACCCATAAGCGATGGTAGCAAATTTTCAGCCATTCCTTGTAAAAACCTTTGTCGATCTTGAGGACTATAGCACCCTTTGCCTAACAACAGCTCTGCATCAACAGCTAATTCATGAAAAATCTTTCCCTGTTTAGCATCCAACTCGGCTGTTTCATAACCAGAACCTATTTTTTTAAAGATGTGTGCAAAGGTTTTCAATTCACCCATGTCGGAACTGCTTTGATCTAAACGTTTGTCTATCTGCTCTGCATTAGCGAGAGTCTTGACCGTTTCGGCAATTACACCGACCGATCTCTGCATTTTTGAATAATTTAACTTCTCCGGAGTATCGGCTGGCTTATGGTAGTCTCTATATGTGCCACAGGTGAAAAATAAAACGGGTATATTCATCGTCTCAAATGCAACATGGTCTCCCCGTGGGCCGACTAAATCTGTTCCTATCGGTAATATCTCAATACCGGCTTTTTGCCCTGAGTGAAGCACTTTCGACCGCAGTGTCGGATAGAGTTCTGTTCCAACAACAAAAAGAGAGTTATCTACAACATCGAGAAAATCTCTTCCCAGAAGGTCAACATTAACAACAGCCACAATCTTTGCTTTTTCAACATCTTCCCGACACGTAAACACGAATGAGCCAAGCGTGAATTTCTCTTCACAATCGAAAGATGCAAAGCATATCGATCGTCTTGGCCGGCTTGCACTTATATTCAAGTATTCAGCAATTTCCAAAAGAGCTGCTACCCCTGATGCATTATCACAGGCTCCATGGTATATACCTTTTTTGCCTTTCCCCAAATGGTCGTAATGCGCTGAAACAATCACGATTTCATCAGCCAGATTTGGATTCGCACCTGGTAGCACTCCAATTACATTTGTCCCAAAACCGAAAGGCTGTTCATACCCTTTGCAGTTTGTCCAAGGTATCAATCCATAAGCCTCAAATCTGCTTTTTAAGTATTGTCGTGCTGTTGCAGATTCCCATGTCTTGGGCTTGCGTCCCTTAAGGGCCGGCTGGGCCAGAAAGTGAACATGGTCCGACAATTCTTGTATTTCTATGGCCCGGCTAAGTTGCTCGTGTGGTATAGACACACATCCTGTTACTATCATCAAACAAAAACATAGAAGTGCGACTAGCAATCTCTTCTGCATCGTAGAATATCTTCTTAATACTTGATCCGCATCAAACACAATCCTGCGGCTGGGGCCAGTGGTCCTGCCGCCTGCCGGTCTTTTGCCTCGATAATTTCCGTTATTTTTTCCGGCTTCCATCTGCCGAGTCCGACTTCGACCAAAGTGCCGGCTATATTTCTGACCATATTATATAAAAAGCCATCGCCCTCGACATCGATATAACACCAGCTTTCATCGCCTTTAACATCACATCGAAAAATCGTGCGAACAGTACTCTCTCTTTTATCTGCAGCTGATGCAAAGGATTTGAAATCCTTTTTACCAACAAATAAATGAGCTGCCTCATCCATCGCTTTTATATCCAGCATTGCTGCTAAATGCCAGCAGTGTCTTATCTGCAGGACCGGTCGGTTTTTACCTGTACAGATTGTGTAGCGGTAAAGTTTGCTCTTGGCCATACCAATTACGTCAAAGTTGGTAGGTGCTTCTTCAGCGCTTAGAACCACGATATCCGGGAAAAGACGGTCGTTGATTGCATTGGCAAAATTCTCGGTTGGTATTGGAGAATCCACTTCGAAGACGGCAACCTGACCGAGTGCACTTACTCCGGCATCGGTTCTGCTGGCGCCATGGACGGTTATTTTTCTGCCGACGAGCTCTGAGACTGCCTCAGAAAGTGCACCCTGAATGGTTTTAAAACCAGGCTGTATTTGCCAGCCGTGATAATCGAAACCATCATACTGAATAGTAAGCTTTATTTTGCGAAAAGCCATTTTGGCTGATTATAGCAGCTTTTCCGCAATTTGGACAGCATTCAGTGCCGCACCTTTTCGCAACTGGTCACCAGCCACCCAGATATTAATGCCGCGGTTCTCAGGTATCGACCCATCCTGCCGGATTCTGCCTACGAAGATATCATCTTTGCCGGTAGCATCGATTGGCATCGGAAAGCGGTTGTGTTCACGGTCGTCCAGAACCGAGACACCCGGCGCAGTGCTCAGCAAATCCCTGACCTGGTCAGGTGTAATCGAACCGGTAAATTCAAGGTTAATGCTCTCACAGTGCGCCCTGAATACCGGTATACGAATACACGTACAGGTAATTGCTATTTCAGGGCAGTCAAATATCTTTTGTGTCTCCTTGACCATTTTGACCTCTTCCAGGTTGTAGCCGTCAGCATCTAACTGGGAGTTATGGCTGAAGATATTAAATGCTGATTGATATGGAAAGGCCTTGTAGGTCGGCTCTTTTCCGTCGAGGATTTCTCTGCTCTGTCTTTCAAGCTCTAGCATCGCCTGCTGGCCTGCACCGCTGGCCGCCTGGTAAGTGCTCACGACCATTCTTTTGACCGGATTTGCCTTATGCAAAGGCCAGACCGGAACAATCCCGATTATGGTCGAGCAGTTCGGATTAGCGATTATCCCTTTATGCTCTGCAATCTTCTGCGGATTTATTTCCGTAATAACAAGCGGAACATCCGGGTCCATTCTAAAGGCCGAAGAGTTATCCACAACCACCGCACCGGCTTTGACCGCAGCAGGCGCAAACTCTTTACTTCGAGCTGCGCCGGCGCTGAATAAAGCAATGTCAATCCCCTCGAAGCTGTTTTTAGTCAGCTCTTCAACGATATATTCTTTGCCTTTAAATTCAATTTTCTTACCAGCTGAGCGGGTACTTGCCAGCATTTTTATCGAATCAAAAGGGAAATCCCGCTGCTGCAAAATCGCCAGAAACTCCTGCCCCACTGCGCCGGTCACTCCTGCTATTGCCAGATTAGGACCCATAACCAAGTCTCCTCAATTAACTTTCGTAGTCGAGATACGCTTACATAAAAGGGGCAGCCGAACAAAGACTGCCCACTATAACTCGTAAAATCGAATGTTTAACCCTGATTATATATTCTTTATCGACGAAATGCAATAGCCCTTTGCTAATATATATTATTCATTATCCTGCTGGAGCCATCGCCTTTTTCTGCCAGACCTCCACCATTATCGACGCTGTAATTATACAAATAAACACGAAAATCGCCGCCGGCATCGCCGCTTTTTCGCCGAAATGCTCGAGGGCCAGAGCTGTCCCCAAGCCGGCATTCTGCATCCCAATCTCGATGGCGAGGGTTCGTTTTCTGTTCTGGGACATCCGAAAGAGAACCCCTACTCCATAGCCGGCTGACATTCCATAAACGTTCAATATCACAACTGCTGCAAGAATCAGGCCGGTTGCCTTTGGCAAATAATCTTTATTGAGAGCTATAACCAGCGAGCATATAAATATTATGAAGGTTACCGATATGGCGGGGAAAATCGGCAAAAGCTTCTCTAATTTTTCCCTGAAAAGATACCTGATGCCAAAGCCGAAAAACAAAGGCAAAATAACCATATAAATCACATCAAGAACCATATCCAAAAAATGGATATCCAGTTGTGAGCGGGCCAGGAGAAAAGTCAGGCCGGGCGTTAATATCGGGCAGAGCAAAGTGGACACAGTTGTCAGCGAGACCGAGTAAGCGGTATCGGCTTTGGCGATATAGC
>CAYTTK010000003.1:0-26881 GCA_964440735.1 uncultured Pirellulales bacterium | reverse complement strand
GTGGACACAGTTGTCAGCGAGACCGAGTAAGCGGTATCGGCTTTGGCGATATAGCTCATCACATTGCTTGACATGGCACCCGGCGCCGAACCTGTTAATATCAAACCGACCGCAATCTCGGGTGGCAACCTGAATAGCTTCGCCAGCACAAACGCTCCCAAAGGCATAATGCTAAATTGTGCAGCCGAACCGATGAGAACGATAATTGGATTTTTTGCAATGCGTTTGAAATCTTCGATTTGGAGCACCGCCCCGATGCCGAACATTGTCAGGGCAAAGAAGTGCTTGTTATAGCCTTTCAAAGCAATGAAAGGCTCTGGAAATATATAAGCCACAACTGCGAATAAAATAATCCAAACGGCAAAAAACTTAGTATAAAAGCCAAGTATTTTCTTTAACATACCGAAAAGTATAAACCCTCAATCCTTCAGTGACAATCTGAAAATGCATAGCCCCGCTTTAAGCGGGGCTATGACCTCTTTACCCTATAAATCTCAACTATCTGGTTTTTTAATCACTTAGCGTTAGCAGGACAAAGAATGTATAGCGTTCTCTTCTTACCTTCAACAGGACGCTGCCTTTCTTTTTGGCATTTATTATTTGCTCGTTAAATTCTCTGGTATTTGTGACCTCTTTACCATTAACTTCTTTAATCAATACTCCCGGTATAATACCTTTCCGTGCTGCACCCGAATCTGGTTCAACCTCAGTGACAATAACACCGCTTTGGCCTTCAAGGCCATAACGCCCAGCTAAATCCGCAGTTAAATCCTGCACCGAGAAGCCCAGTTCCTCGAGTATTTTCGGTTCGCCTTTACCCAGAAGCTCGCTCAAAGGCGGGCGCTTGGTTAGCGTAGCGGTAAGGATTTTCCGTTTGCCATCGCGGAGCACAACTATTTTCACCGTTGTGCCCGGCTCAAACATCGCCACGATGTTCTGCAAATCTTTAGCCGTCTCAATCGGCTTACCCTCAAACTCAACAATAACATCATTGGCTTTCAGACCTGCATTTTCCGCTGCAGAATCTTTATGAACCTCAGGAATAATCACACCTTTTGTATCTTTCAGGCCAAAGGCCTCCGCCAGCTCAGGTGTAAGGTCCTGGATGTCAACGCCTAAGAATCCCCGGCTGATTTCCTCGCCTGTTTTCAGTTGAGGCAGGATGGCTTTGGCCATATTTATAGGCACAGCAAATCCGATGCCTATATTGCCGGTTGAGCCGACAATTGCGGTATTAATTCCGACTACCTGGCCGTCAAGATTTATCAAAGGCCCACCGGAATTACCGAAATTTATTGCCGCATCGGTCTGAATGAAGTCTTCATACGTAGCCATCCTAAAACCACTGCGGCCTTTGGCACTTACAATCCCCGCAGTTACCGTGCGGTTCAAGCCGAATGGATTGCCTATTGCAAGAACCCATTCTCCAACCTCAAGCTTATCCGAGTCTGCCAGCTCCAGATGAGACAAATTATTGGCATCAATTTTTATCAGCGCAATATCTGTCTCCGGGTCTGTGCCGACTATTTTAGCGGTAAATTTCCGTTCATCTGACAGTTCTACATCCACCTTTTCTGCTTCTTCAATTAAATGATTACTTGTGATGATATAACCGTCGGATGAGATAATAAAGCCGGAACCCTGGACCGGCCGAGTCTGTTTATACTTACGCTGGGGCTTTTGTTCACGGGGAGAACGAAAACGGAAGAAAAAGCGGTCAAAGAAATCATCGCTAAAGGGGTCAAGCTGCTCATCAAAAGGCCATTCCCGCGTAAATGGGTAGTCTCGAATAATCACCCTTTCAGCTTTCAGACCAACCACCGCCGGCGATGCCTTTTCTGCAATGCTGGCAAATGCTTTGCCTATCTGCTTCAGCGTTGCTATGCTGTTTTTCTCCTGCCCCGAAGCAGACACCGGCCACAGAAATACAAACAGAAAAATGGCTGTCGAAAGGACAAGATAACGCGAGGTTTTCATCTTCTGATTGAATGACATGTGCATTTTTAGTCTCCTAATCCATACGATTGTAAAGCTGTCAACAAAAACAATAATTGGACATCAATAAATACGATTTTCGGCGATTTTATACGATTTTATTACTAATAAGTTCGCCTGGTCAATCCTTTTTTCTCATAAACATATAAAAAACCGCAGGTTAATGATGGCGATACCACTAAAAAAGCCTAAAATTCCCACAAGCTTTCTTGGGCGTAAACTGCAAAAGTGTATAACTGCTTTACCTTTTGTGTGCATTGAACAGCCCAAATTTTAATGTTGGCAATTGACACACATAATCCCTGCAGGTAAAAATACTGTAAACAATTTTGGCATTTTTTGGGAGATATTAATATGCGAGTGACAGAATTTCTGGATAAGTCGAAAGTTAAGTACGAGGTTACTAAACACGAATCCTCCTATACAGCCCAGAACCTGGCAGCATCCGAGCATGAGCCGGGAAAATTCGTAGCCAAGCCGGTCATAGTCAAGGCCGACGACAAGTACGTGATGTGTGTCCTTTCAGCGCCGAACAAGATTGATATGAAGGCCTTGAAAAAACAACTCGGTGCTAAATCAGTCAAACTGGCCGATGAAAAGGAAATCGGCAAGTTATTCCCTGACTGTGCACTTGGGGCCGAGCCGCCGTTCGGTAACTTGTATGATTTACCAACTTTTATGGATAAATCCCTCGAGGCCGATGACCATATCACCTTCCAGGCCGGTTCTTACGAAAAGGCAATTCGAATGAGTATGAAAGATTACCGAAAGCTGGTTGAGCCAAAAGTGCTTGAATTCAGCTATCACGTAACCTCGTGACTTTGACATATTGGCCCGCAGGACACCTTGCTGAACCGAGGTAAACAATACGGTTATCTATATGCTGTCCGCCAAACATTATAGCGCGGCTAACCAGCCGCCATCAACATACAAAATCTGTCCGGTAACAAAGTTACTTGCATCGCAGGCAAAGAAAACAGCTGCACCGACAATATCTTCCGGCTGACCCCACTTCCCAAGCGGAGTCCTCGAAAGGACCCACTTGTTTAGTTTTTCGTCGGCCCTAAGTGGTTCGGTAAGTTCTGTAGCGATATAACCCGGCCCGATGGCATTGACATTGATATTGTATTTTGCCCACTCTACTGCCAGCGATTTTGTCAACATCAGTAAACCCCCTTTACTGCTTGCATACGCTGCGGTTGTAGGCCTGGCACCGTGACACATCAGCGACCCAATATTAATAATTTTACCACCCTTGCCTACCTGCTTTCGATGTCGACAAAACGCCTGCGACATAACAAGCACAGCCGTAAGATTTACCGCAAAGACCTCGTTCCAATCCTTTAGCTCAATGTCTTCCGCAGGTGCTCGAACAGTCGCCCCCGCACAATTGACCAGGATGTCTACACCTGCTGTCTTGCCGGCTATCTTCTCAAAAAGTGAGCCGATTTTATTCGTATTTGCCAGGTCGAAGGCAAAGATCCACACTTTTTTGCCGGTCTCGGATTGAATTATTTTCTCAGCAGCATTAAGCTGTTTCTCATCGCGAGCCACGATTGCAATGTTCCCACCATGCCGAGCTATTCCTTTTGCTATCGCAAATCCGATACCTCTGCTTCCGCCGGTAACCAGGGCTGTCTTCCCCGCTAAATTGAAAAATTCGCTATCCATAGGTTCATAGTAAAACAGAAATGCCCAAACATCAAGGTATTCCCTGTCGTCATTTTAATATGTGTTTTACGCAGTGTTATTTTGCGCCCGACCCCGCGATGACAATCACATACTCGCCCCTCGGATTTTCCTCGAGCTGGCCCAGAAGCTCCGTGATTTGACCACGTCTGACTGATTCAAACATTTTTGTCAGTTCTTTCGCTATAGCTGCCCGGCGATCCCCAAAGACCTCTAAAGCATCCTCTAAGAAGCCATGCAGACGATTCGGACTTTCGTAGTAAATAAGGGTATAAGGGGAATCCTTGTCTAAAGCCAGGAACCGCTGTCTTTTGCCGCTTGTGCGAGGTGCAAAGCCGCGAAACGTAAAGCTGTGCGTTGCAAGCCCTGACAAAACCAACGCCATCACTAATGCGCAAGACCCTGGAATCATTGTAACATCTATCCCTGCCTCAATAGCGCTGCGAACCAGCGTAAAACCAGGGTCTGAAATGCCCGGTGTGCCGGAATTTGTCACCAGTGCTACTGATTTATTCTCTTTAAGTAAATCTGTAATCTTTCTACCTGCCTGCCTCTGGTTATACTCATGGAAAGTAATTTGCGGTTTTTTTATCTCATAGTGCTTCAGCAAAAGACCGGTTTTTCTTGTATCTTCGCTGGCCACGTAATCCACCTGCCGAAGGACCTCCAGCGCACGCAAACTAATATCCGACAAATTACCAATCGGCGTCGCCACCAAGTAAAGCATAAGTTACTATCCTTCCATCTCACCTAACTGGTATAGAATAAGACTGCTCGCAACTACTGCCGCTGTCTCCGTCCGCAATATCCGATTACCTAAACTAATCATAACAACATTATTATCCTTAGCGCTCTGCACCTCATTTTCCGTAAATCCACCTTCCGGGCCTATAAACAAAGCGACGCTTTTAATCTTTTTTCCATCATTTTTTAAGCAATGTCGCAAACTCTTACCTTGCCCTTGTGTATGTGCCATAAGTTTACAATTGAAACCTTCGAGTTTTGCTACTGCTTCATCGAAGTTTATAGCTTTCTCTAATTCCGGAATCCTGCCTCTTGCTGATTGTTCAGCTGCCTCTTGTATTATTCGCCGCCAGCGTTCTGTTTTATTTGGCTTTACTGGCTTTTGTCGTACGATGCTGCGTTCGGTAACTATCGGCACAAAGCGTATCACACCCACCTCTGTGCACTTTTGCAGCACCCATTCAAACTTCTCCCGCGAGAGCAAACTCTGAAAAAGTGTAATCTCCACCGCCGGCTCACCCACGGCCTTTCGTTTTTCCTTTATCTGTCCCGTAATTTTCTCTTTTCTTACCGTCTTTAGCTCGATTTCATATTCCCAGCCGAGATTATCCAATAGAATGATATGTTCTCCAACTTTTTTGCGCAGTACGTTATGTATTTGATGTGCTTGCTGTCCTTTGAGGACAACTTCTTCGTGACGCAAATTATCCTTTTCTGCAAAAAACCTATCCATCTTTGACCTTTGTTTGGTGCACAAATACTTCTATTTCTTCGCTCAATCATAAATCAACAATCACAGAACGTAAATGGAAAAACCTATACCAATTTATTGAGTGGGTTCTGACCTTTGTATTCTGTCATCTGATATCGGTCTTCTGTTTTCTATCCTTTTCCTGTCCTGCTCCAATTGCCCTCCCTGTGGAGAAAGAATCATACATCGAGCATTTTCGGCGTAAAAACTTATTAATTAGTGCTGGGTCAGCTATGCGAAGATTGCCCCCGATAAACCCTCAGAAAAAATCTAAAAAATGGTTCGAAATTAAAACATGGGTCATATAATAAACCGGCAAAATGGGTAATAGTTTCGGTTATTATGAGCCCAAGAGAGAATATTCATAGTATATCATTGACTTGGCTATGTTGTTTTCCTGCACCGAATAAATCTGTGTTTTGCTTTTGATGTTTCTGGGTTATACTTTAAATAGATAAGTCTGATGGGGGTATGGAAGCTTTTGCATCATATATTGCATCTAAATTTCGATGAGTGCTTGTTTAGATATAAAGCTCCTATTAATTTGTGACGAATGAAGTTAAGTACCCATGGGGTGACTTTAAGAAATTTGGGGTGTTAAGATACGTAAATACAATGTCCTATAACAATCGAATAATAGTTTTTTTGACTGGTTGATATAGTCAAAAGATCGAATTGAGCAGTTATAGACAGTGTATTTCAACTATTTAAGTGCTTTTGCCATTAGTAGCAAAGAATGATTTCAAAAACAAAAAACATTCGATTCCCAAGAGGATTATCATTAGTCAGCACCATGGTTTCGATTTCTGTCTTGTTTATTGCAATTGTCGGAACTGCCCATTTTAGATATTATGCTGCCTTGGGTTCACGTAAAGCTGTGATGCATAGTACAGCTGCCAGGATTGCTGTGATGCTCAGCGAAAGTTGGCAAGCTATTCAAGGTGATGAGAGTTATGACCCAGTAGACCATTTCAGCTCAGACCTCAACATTGAGCAAATCACTGTTGGTGAAATTGAATACGACGAAACCTTTACGCTATTGGGAAGCTATGTGATTGTGTTGAATAACACCAGCTACAACGCTATCCTCTTGTGGAAAGACGTCAGCGCTGGTTTAAGAGCATTGAATATAATAGTATCTTGGTCACAGCTTGGGGGGAAAGAAACCGGTAATAACAAATCATTTAAGCTCACGACTTATACGATATTAACAGAATAAACCAACAAAAATGATTAAAAACAAAGCGACAACACAACATGCTTTTACGCTTGTAGAGGTCTTGTTAACTATAATCATTGTGATTATCCCCATATTGGTTGTCGGCATCATATTAGCTGATAGTCATCGTAGTTGGAACACTATGTACAACCATATAAACTCTGATGTGGCTAAAGACACCTATGTCGCTGTGAACACGTTTGACGCAGTGGTTCGCAGGGCAAGTGGTGTAGATGGCGTCTTCTTAGATGATGCTGGCGACTGGGTCGAGGTTTATTACTACCAGGATGGCGATTCTGCTGTCGTTGACCGCTATGCGTTTTTCTATGTGGCTAGTGGTGACCTGCTCATTGAATATGGCCAAATGAATCCAAAGACAGAGCTATTTACTCGGACTATTTGTGAGAATGTATCTGACTGTGTTTTTAAGCAGGCCGGCCAGTCCTTGCAAATGATACTTACACTTGATGACGGCACACAAACTAATAGTGTTGTTACATCTGCCATTATGCATAATTAGTAAAAACTCTCGAAAGGGTTAGACTTGAAATCGAATATATATAAGAAACTGCTAAAATCAACAAGACGTGGCTATGTGTTACCTCTGGTGATGCTTACGGTCGTAGTACTGCTAATAGTGGGTACGGGGTTTCTAAGACTTGCTTTAGACAGCCGTATATTCTCGATACGAATGTCTTCAGCAATTGCAGCTCGTTCCGCCGCCGATGCAGGACTAAATAAAGCCCTCTATGAAATGGGCGAAAAATTGAAAATAAAACCCTGGGATGGTAATTCCTTACCGCTTGCAACAAATTGGACCTTGCCCAACTGTAGCTCTGTCTTTAATTACTCGGTCACAGGTGACATCTTCAGTGGTTATACCGTTGAATCGACAGGAAAATACAATTATGCGGCGCGGAAAGTCCAATGCGCATTAAAACTGCAAGGACCGTTCGAATATGCAATCTACGGGGTTCAGGGAGTTGAGTTCAAAAATTCCGCTGAGGTTGACTGGTATAATTTTAATGACGGTGATGAAAATATGAAGGTTGGTACCAGCTCCGTTGAATCTGGTGCCATCTCTTTGAAGAACTCGGCAACTATAAATGGTGATGTTGTCGTAGGGCTTGGCGGCAATCCGGATGATGTCATCGACCTGAAAAATAGTGCGGAAATCACCGGCCAAACTTTAGCTATGACTGTTGAGGAAGACTTACCGCCCGTTATTGTGCCTGAGTGGCTACAGTTATTGTCCTCAATGGGAACTTTGCAAGATGGCAACGAGATTAACACCTCAAGAAAATATGACGCTATAAATCTTGGAAACAGCGAAGAGATAACAATTGCAGGAAATATCACGCTTTATATTGCCGGCGATTTAATCCTTAAAAACTCTGCAAAAATAGTGGTAAATGACGACTCTTCCTTGGTTCTGTATGTTCAGGGCAAGTTAGAAGGTAAAAACAGCAGTTCCTTTAACAACGAAAGCCAAGACCCCAAAAAATTAAAAATATTTGGACTCGATGAATGTGAAGAGATGAGGTTTAAAAATGGCTCCGAATTCTATGGAGTTATTTACGCACCGAATGCAGATGTAGAATTTGACAATTCTGCTGATGCGTATGGTTCTGTCATAGCGAAAAATTTTGAACAAAAAAATTCCGCTAAATTCAGCTACGATGCATCACTTGGGAGGAGTGCGTCCGCAGATGACCCAGCCGTGCACTTCAAAATAAGTGATTGGGCTGAAGACTAATATTCAAACATGGTATTCTTCCATTTTTCATAAGCACCCTTTTCTCATTCAAAATCCACAATTATTAAACCAATAGATTATGAACAGCGAACTGAATTTAGTTTTTTCCCTGTTTGATATTACTCTGTAGAAATCTTGTACAGGATGTCATTGCGAGCCCCTGTTCTTACTTTCACGCTCGTGCTTGTGACTAATCAATGTGCGCAGACAGGAGAGCACAGGTGACCAGATCAGTCTTGAGCGAAGCGAAGAGATAACAACAAAAAACGGTCAGTTTGAGATGGAAAAAAGACTTGCAGTCAGAAGGCGGATTTTTTAGCATACAGTAAAAGTAGCGGGTTCAATTAGCTGTGTGTTGTGCAACCTGCGTATTATGTAGAAACAAACGCAGCATTATATTTAGTTTAGGGATTACACTGGATGCGAGTAGCGCTGGGACAATTAAATGTTGTAGTAGGGGATTTAACCGGCAACGCAAAAAAGATGCGAGAAGTCTATGCGCAGGCAGTTCGGTCTAATGTAGATTTACTTGTCTTTCCAGAGCTTGCAATTTGCGGCTATCCACCGGAAGATTTGTTATATAAAAGACATTTTTTAGAGGATAACCACCTGGCGGTTGAGAAACTCGCTGCCGATTGCCCAGATATAACGATAATAGTCGGCTTTGCGGAAAGCTATCAGGGCGATACTTACAATTCTGCTGCTGTATTGCAGAACGGCCGGATGAGTAAAATTTATCGAAAGAGCATGCTGCCCAATTTCAGCGTATTCGATGAGCAAAGGTATTTCAAACCCGGAACCGAACCAGTAGTAATAAACATTAAAGGTGTAGATATCGCGCTTACTATCTGCTTTGACATCTGGAACATCGAATGGCTTAGAGATTTTTTCGGGGACATCAGCCAAATTCAGATGATTTTGAATATATCGGCATCGCCGTTTCATCTGGGTAAAATTAAGAAAAGAGAAGAAGTGGTCCGCCGGTGTGCGAAAGAATTTAATTGCGCCGTTTCGTATTGTAACCTTATAGGCGGACAGGATGAATTGGTCTTTGATGGTCGCAGTATGTTTGCTGATTCGGCAGGTAAGATAGTTGCCGAAGCAAAAGCATTTGACGAGGATTTATTGATGGCGGATATTATTCCGACCATTAATGGGGTCGTGCAGGTCAAATCGTCACAAACCTCAGCTGCTCAGCCCGCTGATATTATCGATGAAGTTTATCAGGCACTTGTTCTTGGCACGAGAGACTACGCACGGAAAAACGGCTTTGAAAAAGTTCTGCTGGGCGTAAGCGGGGGGGTAGATTCTTCGGTTACCGCTGCTATCGCCGTTGCTGCCTTAGGCCCTGAAAATGTTGTCTGTATTTCAATGCCCTCAAGATTCAACAGCCCTGGAACAATAAAAGATGCACAGGGGTTGGCAAAAAATCTGGGAGCTAAACTTCTAACCGTTCCAATCGAATCAATTCTTAAGCAATTCGACAATGCGCTAAAGACCGTCGAGGGCTGGGATAACAAAGGTATTGCTTACGAGAACCTGCAGGCCAGGATTCGCGGCAATATCCTGATGTCGTTGAGCAACAGTACAGGCGCTCTGGTATTGACTACCGGCAATAAAAGTGAAACCTCGGTCGGCTATGCGACGCTGTACGGCGATACAGCAGGCGGATTCGCTGTGATAAAAGACGTGCACAAGACAATGGTCTATAAATTAGCCGGACGTATAAATGAAACAGCAGGGAGGCAAATCATCCCTGCTGATGTGATTATGCGTGCACCTTCCGCTGAGCTAAGGCCCGACCAGAAAGACAGCGACTCGCTACCGGATTATGACCTGCTTGATGAAATCCTGAAGGGCTACGTCGAAGAAGACAAATCTCCGCAGCAGCTCATTGATTCGGGCTTGCCGAAGGATGTGGTTCATAAAGTCATTCGTATGGTCGATAAAAACGAATATAAAAGACGGCTTTCTCCTCCAGGCATAAAAATTACGCCGAAGGCCTTTGGAAAAGACCGGCGACTACCCATCACAAACCGCTACTCCTCCGGCGCAAATGCAACATAAATAGCGGCTATCACTATTTAATCCCAATAATCATCATGGCTGGATTATTCGTTGTGAGTTGGGTTTTTCCAAACCCGCCAAGACTTAACCCATTTCACTCCTAGAAATCCGAAGAATCCCAATCCCAACGTAGCACCAATCCATAAACTTATCTTGGCCGCAGTCTTAGGCATGATAACTAATATCCCTAATGAATAGAGTTGATCAAGCAACAACTCACATAACCATATGGTTCCAAGTAATCCGCTTGCCATAGAAAAGAATACTAAAAGCATACCGATAAGCAATGCCAAGTAAGATTTTAATTCTTGATAATGCTTTTTTATCATAACCAAATTCTATTTAAAACAGTAATAATGGAGACCGATACTGATTTTTTCTCAATTTTATTTTGCCTTGTTTTTATGCCGATTTTCTGGATTCCAGCTTGCGCGGGAATGACAAAAAAGTAATACTTTTTGGAAACGGTACTATCAAATTATCTTCCGGCGAGGGTATCAGCAATTGCCTGGCCGAATGTAACCGCAGCTAACGGGCCGCTGGCAGTTATTATGAATCTGTCTCTTTCGACGGGAGCACCGGTATATATAGCACCTCCCTGCACGAGCCGGTCCCGTTCGGATAAAAAGCTGGTGGCCCTTGTGCCTGTGAGCACGCCCGCATTGGCCAAGACCGTAGGTGCAGTGCAGATTGCTGCAACTACTTTTCTTTTGGCCGCTGCCTCGCGGGCGATGTTCAACGCAATCGGATTATCAAAGTATTCGACTGCCCCCGTGCCGCCTATAAAGACTATCGCATCGTAGTCATCGACTCTCAGCCGATTCAAGGGAATCTTTGCCTCGGTTGTACCTCCGAGCATACCCCTTATAATGCCTATCCTTGAACTTGCTATAGCCGTTTCCACTCCCGCTGAATCAAGAACACGCTTTGTATTGAAAAGTTCCTCATCTCGAAAATTAACTGCGGCGACAATCAAAACCGCCTTTTTTATTCCTGCGCCGATTTGCTCCGGGCTTGTTGTCGTTGTTGGCTCCACTGCCGGATAACCAACGCAAATTATATAAACCGGCTCGAAATCCCTCGATAGTCTGCAAATTCTATTGACGACCCTTGTATCAAAATCGCCGATTGCCACGGAGCCCAGCTCCAGACAGACCGCCTGTAGCTGAATGTTTTGTGCGACGTGACCTGCCTCCAATAACATGAATGTTCTGGCCTTATCGCGGAATTGAGTCGTAAGCATTCTTGTAGAGCCCGCAACAATAATGTCACACGCAGCACCAGCCACCGCTTCTGCTGTCGAAGCCGTTGCTGCTAAGTCACTGCGGATATCCTGCTCCACAATTTGTTCCAGACTGTGTTGTTGTGGCCGATAAACAAACAATCCTTCTTCGGTAGCAAAATATAGCTCTATCGGATAAGTCGCTCCAGCTGATGGTGCTGTTCGTAAACCGCCTTGCGGCTCTGTTATGCCCTGGCCGGCCCAGGCCAATTGACTTATCTGTGCCTGCCTCAGCGCCTGGCCGGTAAACTGGCGCACGCTTCGTCGCTTGGCCAGCGCCTCCTCAAGACTAACCGAACCTTGCAGCTTCGGCTCAGTAAGCTGAACCACTTTGCGAACCGCCGCTCGAACTTCTCTTCGCGGCGGAGCCACTGGCCTATACTGGCCAAGGCAAACCCCGTTAGAAATTCCTCCCCGTTGCGCTATATCCCTATTTATTATTGAATTTCTAATGGGGCAAATGGCCACAAAACCAGCTATTATTGAAAGGATTGTCAGGCGTTTCATTTTATCAAACCTCCAAATTGGTTTTGAAATGGCAAATCATAAACTATTTATATTATACACATAACCGAGGACCAAATTAAACTTTATTTTTAGCATATAACTTTTATTTTATGGTTTTTAATAGCCGATTATAAAAGGAAATTGGTAATCAAGAAACAAGCATATTGGGGCGATTTCGATGACTTTATCACGGCGACAAAAGCTCACGATAGGAGCATTGATTTTTTATTGGCCGACTCTTTTTATCCTTGCACATATACCTGTCCCACAATTGGTTCGCAAAGCCCAAATATCTGACAAAAGCCTTCACTTTATTGCTTATCTGATTTTGGTTTTTCTGCTTTGGTTTGCACTTTATCCTGACCGAAAAGTAAGCTGGCGCAAAGCTTCGACCTGGTGGGTGCTTTTAGTAATGGCTGGTTATGGAATCGTTGACGAATTGCTTCAGGGCTGCTTTGCATCACGTAGCTGTGATGTCAGGGATTATGCCGCTGATTTAGTGGGTTCGCTTACAGGCCTGATTTTGTTTTCGCTTTTAAACTTTTGGTTAGTCTTGCTTATAGTTGTGGGCGTTACCGTCTTTACTTTGACAAACATTGCGCGAACAAATCTGACGGACCTGATACCGATCGCAAACGCAATGTTTCATTTTTTCGCCTATAGTTTTTTTACCATTGTATGGATTCAATATATACATCTTTATCTTTTGTCGAAGGCCAGAGGTTACAAATGGATTATAGCGAGTTTGGCGCTGCCGATAGGATTCCTGTTGAGTGTAAAATTATTTTCCATAATTCTTGGTAGAGAGTTTGTGGTGCAGGATGCAGTTATCTCTGTTGCAGGAATCGTAATCGTCGTTTTTGTAGTCTATCTAATCGGCTTACTTCGCAGGCCGCAGGAGTAGTTTTAATTTTTTCCACCGGCTTTTTTAAAAGGCCTGTAAAGTGGGTCGCCTATTAAAACCAGCCGCCACGAGTTAAACGGATTTGTTCGATAATATGCCTCAACAAGACAGTTGCCCTTGTATAATTCCCGGAAAAATTCTCCTGGCTGCGGAAATGCATAGAGATACGGCTCGGCCACCGCACCGAGAGTTGCTGTTATGCCGTCGGTAAGCATCGCCGGACACCACTGGCTGCTATTTGGGTCGCGAATGTCAATCGCTTCCCAGCTCGATATGTGATATCCTATTGCACCGTTGACAAAGTCAAAGGCGTCGATATATTTTTTCAAACTGTACCAGCCACAGTAAATGGCTGTCTGAGGACACGCACCTGGCTGAAATAGTTTTTCCGTTTGTTCCTCTTCAACAGGCATATCCGTTTGCAATTTTGTAATCACTGCCAAGTCACGCAGAGACTGGTCAAAACGACTATACATATCTTCTTTTACAATACCCCGTGAATCAAAGTATGCGATGCCTTTTAAGCCTGTTTTCTCCGCAACTATCGCTTTATCGATAAGGCCCTTGACTATTTCACAGTTTGGCCCATCAAGCCGGCTGACCATAAGCGTATTAAGACTCAGACCCAGAATGTCACCCTTTAGCATATTCGGCTGCCACCGATACAGTTCATAGCTCCAGTTCTGCACCATTGACAATTCGCTGTCCACGGATGCGTCTGTTTCTTTGCCGTTGATACAATCAATTTCGGATTGTAACCGGGCCAGTTTGTAGCTGCTTTGCTTGTGCTCAAGCGAATTGGTTCGGCCGTTCTGTTCCAGTTGGCTAATTTTTTCTTTCTCCTGCTCAGCTAATTCTTTTAATTTTTTCAATTTGCTTTGCTGCTCTTTTAAAGGCCCTCGCTTTCCGACTTTGTAGGGTACACCATAGGTCGTAAGCAGACATCTGATTTTGCCGGGCTGTTGTTGGGTGAGCAATTCTTTTCGAATCGGGACTGCAAGTAACCTTTCATAATCCTCTCTCGTGATTGTATCGTTCAGCTTCGTCCCTAAAGACAAAGCGAGGATATTATCCTCCGGAACTTTTCGCTTTTCGCAGTAATATCTGGCAATTCGTCCGGATATTGCATTATCGCCATTGGCTATCACAAGAATCTCGTCTGGTTGTAACGCTAACACAGACCCTGCACACACTAAAATCAGTAAAACAACAATATTAGCCCTAACTAACATTTCAAATCCGTTTTCTAAATTTATCAAATAATTAACCCCCGGTTTCAGCGGGGGTAATATAAATAACTCAAGGTTAATTCTGTCTTGTCTGGATGAAACTTCAAGCTCCGATTCAGCTCTTGTTTACACAGACCCTACAGCTAACCGATTGGACAGCTCTCGACCGGCTCACCATAATCATCCAGCCAGAAAGCGTTCGGATTTCTTCTGAAAACCAGCATCCGCCCGCTATCAACATCCTTAGCTGCTCGATGATATTTGAAATAGATGAAATCATTTGTCCTGCCGATGATTTCTATTTTGCCGGTTTTATGCGACATTGTGTATCGAGCTCTCTTTGCCAGCCCGGAAACTTTCGATTTAGCCAGCTCTACAATCTCATATCCTTCTTCAATGGGTACCGTATAGGCCTTGTTACCAAGTGCCGGACGACACTGGAAGATATAATAAGGAGCCGCACCAATAAAGGATAATTTCCTTAATAGTTCCGCCAGAACATCGGGATTATCGTTCAGGCCCCTGATGAGCGGCGTCTGATTGGCTATCATCGCTCCGGCCTTTTGCAATAAATGAATTGCCTGAACCGACAAATCTGTCAATTCTTTTGGATGGATATAGTGAGTCATAATATATATTCTCTTGTTACTGATGCTGTACTTTTCAATCATCTCCAGCAAGGCCGGATCTTCAAGAATACGGTATGGATTGAACACCGGTGTTTTTGTTCCTATCCGGATTATCCGCACGTGCTCAATTTCCCTTAGTTGCCGGATGATGTTTTCAAGTTTTGAGGTTTTCAGTACCAACGGGTCTCCGCCCGTAAGCAGAACGTTGGTTATCTCGCGATGCTGCCTTATGTATTGTAATGCTGCCGGCAGGTCCTGCAGATACTCTTTTTGTGATTCTATGAAAATTCGCTTTCGGAAACAGTATCGGCATATACCATCACACACGTTGCTTACTAAAAAAAGTGCCGTGGAATTGTATTTGTGCTCAAGGCCGGGCATAATCGTATAAGTTTTCTCATCCGAGGGGTCAAGCCGGCCCCACTCATCGAGTTCCCGCGTATGAGGTATTATAATTGTCCGTATCGGGTCGTTAGGGTCATCCCAGTTAATAAGCGATAAATAATACTCATTGCTGCGAAATGCGAACTTATCTGTAACTTTTTTCAACTCGTTTTTTTCATGTTCACTGAGATGTTCCAATTGTTCTATTCTTGTCAAGTATTTTGGTTTAGTAGCTGTTTTAGTTCCCATTTAATTGCTCCTCTGGTACATATACGTGTCTTTTCGCTTATTGTTTGGCTCCGGATAAATTCCGTCTGCAAGTCTCTTTTTTCCTCGCCTCAATTTGAATATACGTTCTGGTGTAACTCAGACTCATGGTGCCATCCAACACTCCCGGATTACAACGAAGCATTCGGCTGCATTCATTCCAACGATACTGCCTCTCCATTTGGCTAATGAAGAAATGGCTTCCAGAGATCTGGCATCAGGTTCCTGCCGTAGTTGCGAGTTGTAGTTGCGCATCGCCTCTAACTTTGTAGACAGGTGATTGGAAATGTCTACCCATAACTGCGGCTCAAAGTAGGATTCAACATTGGCGTTACTCCAATGGGTCTCGGAAACCGTCTCATAGCATAAAATTCGCTTCGTATATTTCCGACCTATCGCTGGTCTAAGAGCAACCATACATGCATCAAAGACCTGCCTGTGGTCTTCCTGAAGGTCACCACCAAACGGCAAGAAAATCAGTTCCGGCTCCTCCTCGCTCATCAGTTGCTTAAATGTCTGATTCAACTGGTGCTTGGGTATCTCGTTCAGTTTGGTTACGGGCAGGTCCATAAAACGCAGGGATTTCGCCCCTAATACCTTGTTCGCAGCATGAGCCTCAAGACGGACTTGTTCAACTTGAGAATCCGGGAAAAGGGGCTCCCATCCCTTAGTTACTATCGCAACCGTTATATCATTGCCTTCATTAGCCAGCCGGGCAATTGTGCCTCCAGCGCCGAGAACCTCATCATCTGGATGCGGTGATACAACTAAAACTTTCATTATTTGCTACCCTTAAATTAGCGGTGACATTTCTTTTTCACTGCAAATCTATTAATATACAAAAAATTACTTCTCATAAACACCTTTTCTACCTAATACTGCGCCGAAAGTTAGAAAAATTATTTTGATGTCGAGCCAGAAACTTTGTTTTTCCACATATTCAACTTCCAAGTCTAAGTTGGCTTTTTCGGTAAGTTCCGAACGACCATAGATTTGTGAGAGCCCGGTCAAGCCCGGTTTGACCAGAAGCCGTTTTTTGTGATAGTCATTGATTTCAGAAATTTGCGAAATATATAAAGGCCTCGGGCCCACTATGCTCATATCCCCCTTTATAACATTAAATAGCTGCGGCAGTTCATCAAGCGAATATTCCCGCAGAAATCTCCCAATCTTCGTCAGCCGAGGGTCTTCGCCAGTTTTTGGGCTCTGGCCAAAAGGCTCAACACCGAGCTTCATTGTCCGGAACTTGTAAAATGTGAACGGCCTACCGTCTTGACCTGCTCTTTCCTGTTTAAATATTGCCGGACCTTTATCGCTAATTTTTATCGCAATCGCAACGATAACAAAAACCGGCAGGAGAAGTATCACCGAGGGTAAAGAAATTAATATATCAAAAACTCGTTTGAGCAATTTTTTCATCTTTTTTGCTACAATGCCAAAACTAACGACATCCAGTTCCAGCTACACCAAAGAAACCTTTTCCACACGGGATAATTAGATAATCTTGAAAAGGTGCTTCGTGATATAACTGGTCTAATTGTTCTTTAGTGTAGTTATAAATAGGACATTTCTTGATGTAATGATATCGAATCGCTCTTTGCAAACCCCAAATAGGGGTGAACTTGGGAAAAGAAGCAATGAATTTACGAGGATTCATTTGGGCTGTTTTTTTGAATAGGTGCTCCGGGTTTTTTATGTAATCAAAAAAGCCTAATGCCAAAATAATGTCAAAGGATTCTTCAAAAGGATATGTCAGGAAGTCACCACAAATGAATTCACATTTATCGGCGACTTTCAGTTGTTGGGCCATTTCTCGTGAAAATTTAATCATCGAGGGAGCGAAATCTATTCCTACGACGCGCTCGGCTCCTCTCTTGGCACATTCAATGCCATACCGGCCCGTGCCACATCCTATGTCCAATACTCTTGCTCCGGAAAGGTCACCACAATACTCGAAAGTAAGTCTATACCGCTCATAAAGTCCTTTACGCAGCAATGTATTTATCAAGTACATGAGCCGATTTTCATGAGAGTAAAAAGCATCCCATTGCTTCGGTACACTGTCAAAGTATTTCTGAGCGCTCTTAATTTGAAATTTCATTTTCAAATCGTGCGGAATTTATAAAAGACGAACGACCTGCAGTTTTTGCCTGCCCGTTCCTGCTTGAATGTCGCAGGTCCTTTGCCGGTTAGTCTTATGACTATAGCTATGACAACAAAAACCGGCAACAAAACCATTACCACCGGCAGCGAAATACAAATATCAAATATGCGTTTCCAGAATTCTTTCATAAATAATGAGTGAATTTACATCCCAAAATGAGAACAGCTTGAGAAGGTAAAATCACCATAGTTTGTAACCGTGGTCTTTAAACTTTTTGTAGGAATCAGGCGTAGGGAATGAAAAATAAGAGCCCTTGCCTTCTGGATAGTAAGCCTGTACCTCGCCTCCCGCTATTTGTTTAATTGCCTTAACTAAGAGCTCTGCGCCTTTGAGTTTGGTTACTTTTAACATATTATCCAGTGTAGTACGTTGTGGAATCTCCAATTCTTCTTGAAGAATAATTTCGCCAGTATCGACTCCCTCTTCTATGTAATGGATTGATATCCCCAGACTCCTTTCGCCACATGCCATTGCCCAATAGGTGGGATATAAGCCACGATATTTTGGCAGCTTGGCAGTATGTATGTTAATACAACCATACTTGGGTAAGTTTATTAGACCCTCCTTGAATATTTGAGTGGGTGAAACAGAGGCAACCAGATCAATATTCAAATTATTGCAGTGTTGGAGAAATTCCGGCGAGTTAATATCATCGGAAAACAAATATGGTATATTATGGACCTTACATACACGTTTGACAGAGTAACCTATGCCACTAAAATTAAGCCAGCTAAAGGCATTCAGGATTTTAATTTTGAACACTCTAATACCATGCGCTAACACTGGGGCAAGCCCGAAAGCTCTATAAAATTTGCAAGCAGCCTTAAGTTTACCTGGTAAAAGTGGGTTTCTTGCACAAACCACCTCTACTATATCTTCGTTAGAGTTTTTTAGGATGTAATCTATCGATAAGGGTAGGTAAAACTCGTCCTCTTCAGTTATGATTATCACCCGCATCTTAGCTTTCCTGTTCTTGCATCTGCATATTTGAAAAGATTTCTTTTATAGATGTAAATCTGAACTCGGATAGTAGTCTTCTCAGTTTGCGAGGATTGGACCTGCGCCCCACCACCTGCTGAAGCCAGTAGGCGACCGACCCAACAGATTTAATTTTATGTTTCATTTGAGTATCTGTCGGGTCTAATTCGTACGGATGGAAGTAGAATACCCTTATTTGTCGGCCGGAAGATTTCCGTATCGCCGAAGCTACAATCCGATATGGAACCAATCTCAAATAGCCTCCGCCAGCAATTGGCAAATTTACCCCCAAGAATCTGATAGTCGCAGGCGGAAATTCCCACAGCCCTTCTGGGACTTTATGTGGGTGAGTTGGCGCATCAGGAATACCATACAATCCTCGCTTTATAGGGAAAATACTTGAGTCATACTTGAAGCCGAGCTTGCTTAAAACCTCCAGTGCCCATCGTGAACGTTTGGTAATCGACCAATACGGCGCTCTATAGCCCAAAATCTGGTCGCATCCGGCTTTGCTCAAGTGTTCCAGCGAAATCTTTAAGTCATCTTCAAATTCCTGCGGACCCATATCATAAACCAATTTATGTGAATAGCCATGGGTGGCAACTTCATGTCCTCTATTGAGAATTTCTTTTACAATATCCGGATAATGTTCTGCTACAGTTCCTAAAACGAAAAAAGTTGCCTTATTCTTCGTTTGCCCCAACAATTCCAAAGTATGAAGGGTATTGGAAACCACGCTGGCATCGGGTTTGGCCCCGTGTGCCACATCAGTATCTTTGAAAATATCAAGGGAAGAATGATACCAATCTTCCACATCAATAGAAATAATGTTACCTGTTGGAAAGCTCATGATTTAATTATCTACCAATCCTTCTCTGATTTTTGCATTTATAAGCGGAAACGTTTGTCTGAAGTCCTGTGATCAACAATAAGAAAACGTATTGTAAAGTGTTTTATAAAACCTTGGTAAATCGAGTTATGAACTCAACAGTTCTTTTAGCTGTTTTTTCATTAGCGCGGGGGTGTAAAGGCAGGTTCACAACTTCTCGCGAGGCTTTTTCAGCTTCCGGACACATCCCAGGATAGTAATCGTAAACTCGTAAAGAAGTTTCAATCTGGTGTAAGGGAGAATCAAACCAACTGCCCAGTTCAATGCCTGCTTTAGCAGCTTGTGCGAGAGCTTCATTTTTCTCAGTGATTCTCACGGGATATCTGACCATAACCGGCTCCATTATTGATGCATCATATTCCCTAATAGGCCAGCCCCTTTCTGCAAGAAGTTCGTCGTAGAACTGCGACATCTTTCTGCGGTGAGCAATGTTTTGTTCGATTTTCTTAAGCTGTTTAAGTCCAGAGCGGGCTTGGATACGACTCATAGCCTTGAAAAAGTCGGGTTCTATTGCTGCTGCTGCATATTCTTTAGATTTTGAGGAACCGACAACAACTCCTTTTCTTGTAAGGTATCGAAAAAGCGCTTGTGCAAATACGGTTGTTCTTGGATAAACAAAGGCTCTATAGACTATAAGTTGTGCAAGAAGCATGAGAATTTCCTTCTTCGAGGGTTTAGAAAATTCATTATTACACAAAGACTCAATTTTTTTGGCAAGCTGTAAATCATTTGCCAGAACCATTCCGCCTAACCCAGTTGTGTAGAGTTTATTCCACTGAAAGGAGAAATATGCAGCTTTTCCAAATGTCCCAACCAGTTTTCCCTTGTATTTTGAACCAAGGGCCAAACAGCAATCTTCGATGACGGTAACACCACCTTTGTCAGCGATGCTCATAATTGCATCCATATTGCAGGGATAGCCATACGTGTGCTGTGCTATAATAATCTTTGTGTTTGGTGTGACTTTTTGCTTAAGCAAATTGATATCTATATTGTAAGTCTTTGGCTCAATATCAACATAGATTGGTGTTGCGCCGAGGTACTTCACAGGGTTCACATCTACCACACACGTATATCCCGGCAAGACAACCTCATCACCTTCCCCCACACCCATGGCCTTTAATATCGCATAAAGAGCGATGCGTCCTTTCCAGAAAGAAAAAGCATGTTTGCTATCAAACCAGCTGGAAAATGATCTTTCATATTCATGGATGCTCTTGTTCATTTTCTATCCTTTTCGATTTTTCAGAGAAGTCAATTACATAACGGTTCATAACACGTCCTTCTGGGGTTTTATATGTAGATTCTATTCTCCAGCCGAGCTTCTGATAAAAATTGTTAATCTTTTCATTATTATCAGCGTCTGTGGTTAAGTAGCAACCACAACACCCATGCTGTTTGACCTCCTGGACCCATCTTTTTACCAAGGCTTGGCCCACACCACGCCTTTGCACTTGAGGAAGAACGGCAATGCTACTGAGCAATGCTCTTTCTGGCCCAGGTGGTGGTTCTCCACGATAGAACAAAGCGCGGAATAAACGTTTGATAATGGCAGGATGCTTAAGAACTGCGCCTATGCTGGCAAGACAAAAAGTCCACCATCGCCTGATAAGTAATCTTTTAAAATATCCTTCTGGCATCAGGGGACCAACTATTACTCCTATCACGGTACCGGTTTCATCATCTTCGGCTACAAGACCAATACCTGTAGAATCATACAAAAATGATTTGTAAAATTCTCTCAGGAATCTTATCCCCAGAAAGGTCAGAAAAAAATTCGGAAAGGCTTCTATGTGGACCTCGGCAATCTGAGAAATATGCCTTTTATTAATTTTGGCTATTTTAAAAGCCATACATCCCTTTTGAGACATTAAAGTTGGAGAATTCTTTAATTTGCTTTTAGCCTTTTATTTTACAACAGACTCAAATATCTTCTCGAATCGCCTTGTGACAATCGTTAAGGAAAGCTCCTGTTCATAGAATTTTCTGCCATTGTCTCCCATTGCGTCCAACTGGGATTTGGACATTGCCTGAAATTTTATGACCGCCTCTGCGATACTTTGGGAATTCTCAGGTTCACATAGCAATCCCGCGCCGGCTTTCATGACTAAATCTGCAGCATCTCCTCTCACACCCATTAGGACTGGTTTTCCTACCGCCAAATAAGCTTGGGTTTTCGATGGAATAGTTATTCTGAAAAGCGGATTATCCTTCAAGTGTACAAGTAGCACATCCGCTAAGCTCAGAATGCCAGCAATTTGAGATTGGGGTCTGCGGGGCAAAAACTGGACGTTCTTCAGATACAAATCTCTTGCTTTTTGTTTTAGATAATCAACTTCAACGCCACTCCCAATAAAAACGAATTGAACATGTGGGAACCTGGTTCGCACGATGTTTGCCGCCTCCAGCACGGAGCCAAGAGCCTGCAGCTTGCCCATATTGCCTGCGAATACAATATTGAATCGGCCAGCCATCCCCAGTTCACTTGCCAATTGAGGATCCTTTTCAACGTGATATATCTGAGAGTCATCGCAACAGTTGTATATCACCTCGATTTTATCCTCTGGGACCCCTCGCTCGCACAACTTTTGCTTAAATCCTGGTGTGATAACTACGATTTTGCTTGCACATTTGTAGACAAATTTGCACCATATGTCCACTAACTTCAATCCAAGTGGATTCTTAAACATATCAGAGATCGGTAGAGTATCTGGCCACAAATCCTGGATATTATACACAAAAGGGATTCGTCGAAGAGTCTTTAAGACAAATGATGGTAGGCCTAAAGTTGCAGGACCCTGGCAAATGTACGCAACATCAGCAGGCCTTACTGCAACAGCCCCAATCGTTGATGCAGAAAGAGCAAAGCTCACATAGCTAATAGTGCGCCGAAGTGCAGATTTATCGTGGCTGGGATACAGCGGAACTCGAATTATTGGTATGCCCTCTAGATTTTCCCTTTGTAGAGGTCTTATATGATAGCCATCGTAGACTTTCCCGCCCGGATAATTTGGAAAACCTGTGAGTACCTCTACCTCATGTCCGCGACGTACCAACTCCTTGGCAAACGGTAGGCACATGAAAAAATTAGGCTCCGGTTGAAAATAGTGTGACAAAAGTAAAATCCGCATTGTCTCAAGTAAGATCGTTAAGCTTTATGTTATTCCATATATGGCTGAGCTTGGCAGTTCCGAGAATGAGCTTCACCACCCTGTGTGAGGTGTTGGTAATCTCGTATTCGCGCGGCAGGTGATACGTGGCGTCTTTGATGTCCCGCGATATTTGCAGTTTGATCGCATCGAGAATTACTTCAGGGTCAAGCCCTGTCATAACAATGGTTCCTGCATCGATTGCCTCGGGTCTTTCAATCGCGTTGCGAACCGTTATCGCAGGGAATGATAGAATCGCAGATTCCTCACATATAGTTCCGCTATCAGAAATAACACAATTGGCATTCATTTGAAGATTTACATAGTCAAGGAAACCGAAGGGTTTTAAGAATCTAATGTTTTTAGACAGCTTTGTTTTACCCAGTGATTTCAGCCGCTTCCTCGTCCTCGGATGGGTCGAAACGATTACAGGCAACTTATACTCGCTGCTGATATTTTCCAGTGCGGCGAGTAGCTTCAAAAGATTATTGCTATTATCGACGTTTTCCTCACGATGAATGCTGACCAGGAAATATTGTTCTTTTTTCAAGTTCAGTTTTTTCAATATATCAGTTGCCTTTATTCGCTCCATGTGTGTCATCAAAACTTCTCTCATAGGCGAGCCGGTAACATAAATTCGGCGATGGTGAAGCCCCTCGGAGAGCAGATGTCGACGAGCGTGTTCGGTATAAACAAGATTGAAATCACTAATATGGTCAATAATTCGCCGATTAGTTTCTTCAGGCACATTCAAATCGAAGCACCGATTTCCAGCTTCCATATGATATATCGGAATCTTGAGTCGCCTGGCCATAATTCCCGCAATGCAACTATTAGTGTCACCAAGAATCAGAACAGCATCGGGTTGCTCCTTCTTGAGTATTTGCTCGGCAGAAATAAGAATATTTCCGTAGACATGCCCAAGACTGGAGGTGTCAACATTCATAAAATAGTCTGGTTTTCGAACATTCAAATCTTTGAAGAATACCTCGTTCAGTTCGTAGTCATAGTTCTGGCCGGTGTGAACAATCTTATGCTCAACATGTTTATCAAGCATCGCCATTACACATGACAAACGAATAATCTCCGGCCTGGTGCCTAAGATAGTAACAACTTTCATTGCTTCTCCTGTAATTGAAGTTTATACTTCCTCGTAAAAAGTGTCGGGGTCCTCCGGGTCAAACAATTCATTTGTCCAGAACAGCGTCAAAAGGTCTGTCTGGCCTATGTTTGTAATATTATGCGTATGGAAAATCGGCATCTCAATACTTGTTGGCTTATTGCTCGAGACTTTATATTCGATAAGCTTGTCTGTCCCGACTCTGCGTAGTCGAATAATCGCCTCACCCTGCACAACGCAAAACTTTTCCATCTTCCTGGTATGGTAATGATTGCCCCGCGTTACGCCCGGCTTAGTAGTGGAATAGAAAACCTGCCCGCAACCGGACTGTTTGACTACTTCAAATAGGCAACCACGGTCATCGGAATGTAACGTCGGATGCTGCTCGTAGTCGGAGTCTTCCATATAGGTCAGGAATGTATTGTATAAATTATGTTCAAATGCGGTTTTCAAATTAGGCACGGTCTTCTTTTCATAATAATGCTCTTTGAAACTCTTTAGCAGTGCCAACATTTCTGTAACCTTGACCTTAGCCGTAGGTCTGACACGCATTATATCAACACCTTTTGGTGGGGTTT
This sequence comes from uncultured Pirellulales bacterium, assembly GCA_964440735.1. Classification (GTDB taxonomy): domain Bacteria; phylum Planctomycetota; class Phycisphaerae; order Sedimentisphaerales; family Anaerobacaceae; genus CAZBWE01. Next base: position 2,580 of record CAYTTK010000003.1, on the reverse strand, counting down.
TTATCGTCTTGCACATCAAATCTGTCAGTTCATTGATGTAGATAAGCTTCATTTCGCTGTCAACCATAACCTTTGGATGTTCATTATGCGTTAGCTGATGGCAGAATGTAGCAACCACAGAATTATAATAAGGCCTGCCGTAATCGCCGAAAACATTAGGAATCACCATAGCAGTAAAGGATGCGTTATTACGAGTTGCCCAGTCACTTAGCAAACGGGTCCCTTCTTTTTTTGAACGGCCGTATGGATTGTCTAAATCACACTGTGTGGATGAGGAGAGTACCACATAGGGTGTTGTCTTAATCTCTTCAATACTCGATATCAACTTATTAACCAGTTCCACATTCACCTTATATATTTCAGCCGGTTCACCACGATTCATAGCAGCAAGATGAACAACTACGTCACACTTGGCCAGATATTCCTTCAGCTTTTCATTATCTTCAAAATAGGAATCTTCAAAGGGCATAACAACCGATATGTTCTCCTCACGAAGCAGACGGTCACGAAGATGGGAACCAACAAACCCTATCATTCCGGTAATTCCCACATTTATCTTGTCCATAATTTTATTTCTCCCTTAAAAAAGCGGCCACGATGATAGATTACACCGGAACGTAATGCCAGTTTAGCCCTCAAGTTCAGCTCTAATTTCCGGCAGAGTCAGCAGTAGCTGCTCTATTTCTTTGACGCCAAGTCTTTGGGTATTGTGAGAAGTGTAATCTTCCACCGCTGCCTCTTCCAGGTCGCCGGCGGTGAAGTACGCTGTATAATTTAAACTACGGTCATCAATTCGCACCCGGTAGTAATCGCCCAAATCCTCAGTTCGTCGTAACTCCTCTTTACTAAGCAGTGTCTCGTAGATTTTCTCACCATGCCGCATACCGATTATTTTCTTGGGTACATCAGAATTGAATATATTCTTAAGTGCAGTGGCTAAATCATCAATTGTAGAGGCTGGTGCCTTTTTAACAAACAAGTTGCCCGGTTTCGAATTAATAAAGGCAAAGAGGACCAGGCCAACTGAATCTCGCAAAGGCAGCAGGAACCGCGTCATCTGCGGCACTGTGATCGTAATAGGTTTGTTTTCCTTTATTTGTTTTATGAAAAGCGGTATTACCGAGCCCCGAGAGCACATCACATTACCGTATCTTACACATGAAACGATGGTATCCTTCGACGTCCCTTTACGCGATACCGCTTGTGCCACTTTTTCCATAATGGCCTTGGTCATACCCATAGTATTAATTGGATAAACAGCCTTGTCTGTACTCAAACATACGATATTTGAAACACCATGAGCAATTCCAGATTCAATAACGTTATGGCTACCTATTATATTCGTGAGAACCGCCTGCATTGGGAAGAACTCACAGGAGGGCACCTGCTTCAGCGCCGCCGCATGAAAAACAAGGTCTACTCCTTTCATAACATTGTTCACGCTGTCAATATCGCGAGCATCACCAATGTAAAAACTAAGCCTTTCATTATTCATCGCAATCCGCATCTCTTCCTGCTTTAACTCATCCCGGCTGAAAATCCGAATCTCCTTGGCACCAGCATCCAGCAGAGGTTTGACTACTGACTTTCCAAAAGAACCCGTTCCACCGGTAACAAGAACCGTTTTTCCTGCTATACCTTTCATATTATCTCTCCAATAGGAACTAAGCACAGTATTCAAAAAGAAAGTAACATTTATTTCTTGATTATACTATATTCCATCCTTGGATTCCAGTGTGAGCCGTTGTTAATGACTTATGGTTATCATTTTGCTATCTCACTATGTTTCAAAATCCCAAATGTGAAATTTGAATTAATTAATTCTCTCCAGTTCTTTTATCGCATCTAACACAATTTCATCCCGGCTTTTAGAAAACATGGCGATTCGATTCTTACCTCTCTCAATCAGCCGGGCTCGCAAATCAGGATATATATCATAAACGAGAACGACGTAATGTTGGTCTTTCAGTTTTTTGCAGATATATGCTATTATCCTGAGTAAAGGCGAGAAAGGCACAAAAAAGAGTAACGTCTTTCTATTCGAGAAAAGACAAAGAAACAAAGCTTTGTAAGAATACTTAAGCCATGAAACGATCCTTGTAAAGGAACTTGTACGGTCATATATAGGGCCTGCCTTTACAATTAAACTATCACAGCTTCACTCCTTAATAGTGTCAGGATGGCCCGTAAACAAAATAGAAGGAACCATCTTGAGCAACTTCTTTTGCTAGTTCCCGGAACAAAATTGCCGCCATCTGATTAAGAAAAATAATACATACCTTAAGAGGTTTTTTGCGCATATCAATAATCCCCCGGAATCAAAACAACTTCCACCATAATGACTTAGCTGTAACTCATAAAGATTGAAAGCTTTTAAAAATCTACTTCTTGTTCTATTAAGTTAATGTATTTTCGATATAACAAGTCATGTTATAAGCCGCTTGTGTTGAACTGCGAGAATCTTTTCATGACCCGGGTATGGTATTCATTATTCGCAAAAACTGCCGCAAGATGGAAAAGGAGATTAAGAGCCTGTAACAAAACCTAAAATTTAATCAGTGGTTTGTCCGATAAAGATGT
>CAYTTK010000002.1:40284-54917 GCA_964440735.1 uncultured Pirellulales bacterium | reverse complement strand
CTTACCTCGGCCAATCATTTCGCAATAATGTAGTCGTCATAACTCTGATGCTTTCACCGTCTTGCGGGTCTGTCAGGGTAATATGAATTCTGACGGCTCCACGCTTTGCGTTGTTTAATACCGTATAACTGAAAGCTCCAATATCAGGGTCAAAGCTAACGTTTTCGGCGAGGGTGGTTGTGATTACGCCGTTGGCGTTTTTGCCGCCGCCATCGACCGGCACCGCGCCGGGTGGATATGGGCCGCGGTCCAGCATCAGTTTATCGCCGTCGACATAGAAAAGGGCGTAAGCTGTTGCTATCTTGGTAGAGTCCATTAACTCTTGGCTGTCTTCTGAGTCGAGTTCGACATTCCAGTATCTAAATTCCACTGCCTCGCCTGAGACCGCCTCATATCCTCCTGTGCCTTGGTGGATTACCTTTGTAAAGCTGCTGCCATCTATATCGTAGATTGCGTAGCCGAAGTCGGAGATGGGATTGTCGTGCCGCCTCATGGAGTTTCGGTTGGACATCCTTCCAAAGCTGCCGAATGTTAGCATAACGGCCTGTGCATCCTGTTTTATTTTTTTGTGTGCGGAGAGATAGGTATTGCTCCACGCTCGATGGCCGCCGATAAGCAGGACCCCGACTACAGGTATAAGCACTACGACTACTATTATGGTAATAACCAGCTCTATCATAGTGAAGCCGCGACGCGACCTGTCTGCCCCGCTGCCCCCCCACTCTTGTCTTCGACAAGAAGACGTGGGGGGAGACGCAGGGGCATGCGACAGGCAAGATTTGTAGCTTGTATCTTTCATTTCATATAATCCTGAATAATGAATCTTGAAACTCGAAATAGTTTGTTTCGGATTTTGTATTTCTTATTTAGCCGCTTGTTGCGTTACTTCCGTAGGTAGTCATGATAAGAGGCGGCAGATTCTCCAGAGAACTTCCGTTGTCAAAACCAATGATAACGGAAAGTTCCCAAAGACTTACTCCAGCTATGCTGTCGTCAATGGTTTTCCATTTGAGCATTACATTCATCGGCAGGCCGTCAACCGTGATGGTATATATCGCATCGTGGAGTGGACTGCCCGGCACCTCGCCATAACCGAGCTCCTCGGGTATCGGTAACGGCTCTGAAAAGCCCAATCCCAAATCGGTTGGGTCATATTTGTCTACTTCGCCATCGTAGCAGTAACTTTTCCAGTCCTCCAGTAATAGCTGTGCCGTGCGCGTAGCGATAATTAGCTCACGTGCTATGCGGCTGTGTCTGGCAGCATGGTATTGATAGCTTAATGCGCCAATTGCAGCTATAGCCAGAATGCTTATGGACACGACCGCTTCAATTAAGGTTACTCCCTTTATGAATTTGTACCGCTTAACCATTTTCATTTTCTCCCGATAGTAAGTATAGAGTGAAAAAATCTACTTTGCAGGTCACTGCTGAAAAATGCTCTTTTTGCCATAGCTTAAATTCTTTACTACTTATATTGAAATCATCTTCCTTGCAATGAAACTAAGGTCCATTGCTGATTGTATCTGGCAAGAGCTAATCAGCTTTTTTGTGGGAAGAAACTTGATAGGAAAAACAATGACGCCTTCCCATCACCATCCTTAAAGAACAATATACCTGATTTATAAAAAAATGTCAAGGAAATTATACTCAAATTCAGGAATTTTTTGATGGCATTATAGGGATGAAAATAGGGGTTCGACTCAAGAATACGCCTGATTATGGCGATGCACTGGTCTGGGCGAACCCGGCCGTAGCCCGAAAAGATAATTATTGAATTTGTGTAACCCCTTATTGCAAAAGTAGATACCTTAATTTCGTCCAGGCCAAGGCGTATCTTTAATGCCTTTCTTTGTGCATTTATGCTATCTACTGTAACCATCTACTAAATAAATGATAGCGTTTGTTGAGGATTTAAGAACCCCCTTTTTTAGCCAAAACAGAGCTGCGACCGTTAGGCAGCGATAATTGCTCTAATGTCTATAATCGTGCCAGCCTGCAGGTGCTGGAATATATTTTCCCCTCAGCCAGATATCTCCCGGCAAGATGCCTTCGAGTATTCGCTCATCCGTATAATAATGTTTTATAAAGCCGTCTTTGTTTATCAATCCGACGACACCTCGCATACCTTCAGTGATAGAGCCACGTAGAATCAGATAATCCACCTCGTCCCAGCTCTCACTTTCTTCTCCTTCTTCTTTTCTCCCACCATAATAAGTTCCATTGTAATACCGGCCGACATTTTCAGCTCCCCATCCGCCGCCGCCGACTGTTATAGCTGCCTCCACTATCATCGGGTCCGGCAAATAACGTTTGTATGTAGCTCCGCTGCCATCATATCGGGCCACGGGAACGTATGTATACCCTGTCACACTCGGAGGCGGCCCAGGATAATAGTTACCTTTACGTTCCCAATATGGCAGGTCACTTTCTTTTTTGTATTTGCTCATCCCTGGGTCAACAATCTTTATTACTCCTTCGGCAATCAGGCCGAATATGTTAGGATTATCCATTGCGGGTAAACCGTCCTGATTATGTGCGCCGTCAAGTGATATGGAATCGGCAACCCAGATATTGCCAGTGGCTACAACGGTCATCTGGCCTTTGACTACCTGGTCCCCATTATGTAAAAGAATATCGCCACCGATGATAACGCTACCCTCAACATAAATCTGACCGCCCGGCTCAGATTCCACATCGCCGAACGACTGAGCAACGTAAGTTTGTTCTATGGGAACGATGATTCTTTCACCGCCTTCAGGACTGAAATGGTAGGCGTATATGTAGTATCTCTCATACTCTTGAGGGTCGCTGTCGGGCTTGATTTTCAAATCCCACGTCGTATCGTCATTATTCCTTCGATAACCACGAACTGTGCAATTGTTGGTTATGCATACCTTGCCGACGCCATCTTCAACAAAAAATTCAAGCTGAACTGCTGCTTGAGGATTTGTAATTGAATCGGTTTTTTGTGGCGTGAATTTAAATTGCTCGTTTGTGCTGTCTTTGAAGCGCTCGAGCTTTTTCTGGACGGTAGTTTTTTCGGTTACTCTGCATTCTGGCTGGTCAAAATAGATTCCATCCTCAAAAAGGGACATCAGGTCGTCATAATCACGGGGGTCGTTATAGCCGGGCTTGTCGCCGCCGCTATCTCTGTATTTTGATTCCCCCATTGAAACGAGCGCTAAAAAGCGGGGCCCGCCGGATACATAGATATCTCTCTCATCAGGATTATCTTCGAAGTCGTTGATGTGCACGCGCATATTGATTATTTCATCATCCGCAAAGTGGACCGGATATGTTTTATTTTTCCCCATTGGAACTCTGCACATTCCCATATCCCAGCCACTTAATGCTTGAAGCACATAGACCTCAACTGTCCTGTTGAATATGCCGCTGTGACCATTGGATATGACACGGTAAACCGGACGTGAACCGATAAAGGAAAACAGCTTGATTTGATAATCGCAGGAACTGTCAGTAAAGCTCAGAGCGTCTTTCGTTCCATCTGCGTCCTGCTGCAGCGTGCTTAGCATATCCTTCTGCTGGCCCATCCAGTAAATCGCCTTCTCATAACCCGCCTCGGCCGCAAGCATCGCCGCCGTCTCATTTTTCAGCCGGATTGCACGGTGTCTGACGCCATAAGCTGTTGCAAGCATCCCTAATCCCATGGCGGACAGAATAACCAAGGCTATAATGGCCAGAACAAGTGTCGAGCCAACCCGATAAAATCGACCCTGTTTGGTTTTGCTTTTCATAATCTCACACCCCCGACCTGTTTTTTCAGTTATTTATCCCCCGTACAGAGTGGCGGATTTATCCGCCGCAGGCGGACTTACCTCGGCCACATATTTCGCATTAATGTCGCCGTCATAACTCTGATACTTTCACCGTCTTGCGGGTCTGTTAGGGTAATATTAATTCTGACGGTCCCCTGGCCTACGCCGTTTAAAACAGTATGGCTGAAAGCTCCTGTATCAGGGTCAAGGCTAACGTTTTCGGCAAGGGTGGTTGTGGTTACGCCGTCGCTGTTTTTGCTGCCGCCATCGACCGGCACTGCGCCCGGCGGATACGGGCCGCGGTCCACCATTAGTTTATCGCCATCAATATAGAAAAGGGCGTAAGCGGTTGCTGTTTTGGTAACTTCCATTAGCTCGTGGCTGTCTTCTGCGTCGAGTCCAACATCCCAGTATCTAAATTCCACCGCGTCGCCTGAGACTACCTCTTGTGCTTCTGTGCCTTGGGCTTTGGCCTCTGTAAAGCTGCTGCCGTTTATATTGTAGATTTTGTAGCTGAGTCGGTTGGACATCCTTCCCATGCTGCCGAACTTTAACATAACGGCCTGTGCATCCTGTTTTATTTTTTTGTGTGCGGAGAGATAGGTATTGCTCCACGCCCGATGGCCGCCTATAAGCAAGACCCCGATTACCGGTATAAGCACCATGGCTATGACTACGGTAACGACCAGTTCTATCAGAGTGAAGCCGTGACGTGATTTGTATCTTATATCTTGCATTTCGTCCTTTTTATTTAGCCGCTTGTCCCATCAATCCTGACGTATGTAGTCAGGATAAGAGGTGACAGATTCTCCAGCACACCGTTTGTGCCGGTTTCTTCAAATCTGGCTATAACGGTAAGCTCCCTCAGTGTTACTTTGGCATCGATGTCGGTTTCAACATCCATCCATTTAAGCATGACCTGCATTGGAAAGCCGTCAACCGTGATGGAATATACTGCATTATGAAGTGGGCTGCCCTCACCTTCACCTTGCCCTTCACTCCAAAAAGAGGGTATTTGTAACGGCCCGGAAAAACCCAGTTCCAGATTGGTTGGGTCATAGTCGCATGAGCCGCCGGTGCTTTTCCAGTCTTCAAGCAGCAGCGAGGCGGTGCGTGTTGCGATGATTTGTGCTTCGGCTATTCTACCGTGTCTGGCCGCATGGTATTGATAGCTCAATGCGCCGAGTGTGATTATAGCCACAATGCTCGTAGTTATTAGCGTTTCAACAAGAGTAAAGCCGCGTTTGGATCTGACTCGCTTTATGGCCAAGCCATTAACTGTCATAATTTACCCCCCTCTCGTCAGGACGCAGGCCCTGGCGCAGTCTCGATAAGTGTTTTTTGGGACACAATTTCATTCCGAGCTCCGCGAAAAATCTTCTTCTACTCTGCGAAGCGCTACACATAGCAGAGTAGCACGGGTCTAAACCAACACTGTGCTTTGCAACAGCTCTTGTTTTTAGTCATTGCGAGTTCGCCGCAGGCGGACGAAGCAATCTCTCCTCTTTGATGTGGTAATTACGACTCCGTCTGCTGTGCAGTCCTCGCAATTAGGAGCTCTGCAAATCTATGAAAGATTTTTAGACCCCTCGCGTGCTCATCTCGGGCTTTATATTTTGCAATAATTTAAATTGCAAAACGAAGCCCGGTGACAGTTTTAAGCTTTATCCCGTTAGAAATAAACTTGCTAAAATCGCAATCCACAGAATGGCTAATGCCATTTCTAACGGGATTTAAATGTTTAATAAAGGGGGCCTTTTATGGCTGGGCCATTATCTGGCCCCCTGTTAAACATCGCTTTTATTGCCAGGCCCAGGCACCCTCATTGGTCAGTGTATACTCTTCGGGTGTCAGCTTGTCGTTGGTACCTGTGATTGTAAATGTCAAGGCCGGCGAAGCGTTTGGGTCATAGGTGGCATCGACGTCAAACATGTCTGAGCTAAAGTAGGTGCCGTCGAAATCCTCGTCGCGGAATCCTAACTGGGTTCCCCAGTTTTCGAATGCACCGTTAAGCCCAGAATCCCAGGTGTCTTTCTCTGCGGCGTAGGCACGAATTGCACTTGCTACCGTCCCCATCATCGACCTTCCTTCTGACCACTTGGCTGAGTCGATTCTGCCTCGCATAATCGGTATCGCTACCGCAGCAAGGATGCCGACAATCAGAATCACGACCATCAGCTCAACTAATGTGAAACCTTTTCTGCTTTCCATTTTACTTCTCCTAAAAAATGTTTCAAAATTACGTTATTATTTTTATACCTGCTAAACTTTTGTCCGCCATTACAGACAGACAACAGGTATTGTTTTCTATTTTATCACGTTTATCGGGATTTCCCAAGTTAGCTATATTAATTTATTATATTTAGAAAAGCTTGTCAATACTTTTTTATCTATTTTATCTAAAATTTCTATTTTATCAGAATCGGTTAAATAACTAAACGACTTTATAGTATTTGTCTCCTTTTGGATTTCCTTCTCGATTCAAAAGGCAATTTACTTTGCCATCTCCGACATTGTGAAAATCGGCAGATATAGTGCAAGAACTACAACCAATACAATCGCACCAACCGTTACAATCATAATCGGCTCAATCAGTGACATAGCCGTGGTTACCGTTGAATCAACCCTTCGTTCGAAATAGTCGCTGGTTCTATCGAGCACCTTTGGTAATGAACCACTTTCTTCCCCAACCTGGACCATTTTAATGACCATATTTGGGAAAAAACCGGCTAAAGCCATACTCGATGAGATATTTGAGCCGCCGACAACATGCTCTCTCGTTCGTATTATGGACGACTTTATAATATCGTTATTTGTCATTGAGGATAGTATTTCAAGCACCTCAAGAACTGAAACTCCCGCAGAGAGCAACGTTGACATCGTCCTGCAGAACATCGAAACAAAGGATTGCCTGAGAACCTTCCCGAACAAAGGCAGGCCCATCGTAATTTTGCTGAAAAAATAGTGGCCCTTTTTGGTCTTCGTATAAGTCAGAGATGTTAAAATGATTACGAACAACACCGAGCCAATGATGAAAACCAGATTAGAAGCAACGGTATCGTAAAACCCCATAAATGCCTGGGTGAAGGCCGGCAGCTTACCCCCGATTTGGCTAAATATTACGCGAAATCTCGGTATAATAAAGGCCATTATGAATATCACTATTAAGACAATAAACGTGAATACAAAGATGGGATAAGCAACTGCTCCTTTGACTTTTTTGGCCAGTTTATCGCGATTGTCCATATATTCTGCCAGCCGGTGCAATGTAGCAGGGAGTGTTCCGCCGGTTTCTCCTGCTAATATCATTGCGCGGAACAGCTGATTGAATACCTTCGGAAATTCCGCCATACTGTCCGAAAATGCCATCCCTTTTTTCATTCTGTCTGAAACTTGTTGCAGAACTCGCTGGAGCGACAGGTTTTCTATATCCTCGGCAATAGTATCTATGGCAATGGTTATGGGAATTCCTCCCTCTAACATTGTTGTCATCTGCCAGCACAAAGCCGCAAGGTCTGCTGATTTGATGCGTCTTTTGCGTGGCGCCCTTTGAACCCGCTTTACCTCCTTAGATACCTCATCTATGGAAATGGGGGTAAATCCCTTTTCGCGGAGCCATGCAAGCACGTCATTTGGATATGCGGCCTCCAGGAAACCCTCTCTCCGTGCCCCTGTTGTGTCTCGAGCTACATATCTATAACTTATACCCATTTTGTTAAAGCCAAAAGCTTAATGACGATACTGAAAAACTATAAATCAAAAGCTAAAGCCCTTATTTGCCCTGAACCGCTACTGGTTCAGGCTTGATTATCAGAGCCCTTTTGATTTTAAGTTTAAATCCTTGTTTTTATGTTTTCGCTTCACGCTTAGCAATTTCTTATCGGCGTCTTAAAACCTTGAGTTTAGCAAGGTTTTATTTAATACAGAAGTTTACCTTGGCGGTCGTTTAGCTATTGAGCTTCTGTATCTTTGATATCTTCTGCATCTTTGTTATCTTCCGTAAATGTTGCGCTAAGGACATCTTCGGCGGTTGTTAAACCCTGCAGCATCTTAATAACCCCGCTTTCGAGCAGGCCGCCGTAGCCATTTTGGCGTGCCATAACTCTCAATTGCGTCTCAGTGGCACCATTGACAAGCATTTCACGCATATTATTATCCACAACTAAAAACTCAAATATGGGTAATCTGCCATAATAACCTGTCCCACCGCAGTTTTTACACCCTCGTCCGTGGTAAAATATCGTGTCTCTGGCCTGTTCAGGAGTAATCTTTAGACGCCGAAGGAACTGCTCGCTCAGGGTTGTTGGCTCTTTACACCGCTCGCATATTCTCCTTACAAGTCGCTGGGCTATGACCAGATTCAGCGTCGATGCCAGCAGGTATTGCTCAATACCCATATATGCCAGTCTGCTTACCGCGCTTGGCGCATCGTTGGTATGGAATGTGCTCAAAACCAGGTGTCCCGTCAAAGATGCCTTTATCGCAATTTCCACCGTCTCTTTGTCGCGTATTTCGCCTATGAGGATTATATCCGGGTCCTGTCTTAATATTGCCCGCAGACACGATGCAAAAGTAAGGTCAATTTCCGGCTTCACTTGAATCTGATTAATCCCTTCGAGACGATATTCGACCGGGTCCTCGACTGTTGTAATATTTTTCCTCGGGTCTTTTACGTAATTTAATGCCGAATATAATGTAGTGCTTTTGCCGCTGCCGGTCGGACCAGTCACGACTATGATGCCGTGCGGCTGCGACAGTATCATCTTAAACTCATCAAGCAGCTGCGGTTCAAGACCAAGTTCGTTTAAATTGTGGTTTATTGCCGCTGTGTCCAGGATTCGCATCACGACCTTTTCGCCGTATATCGTTGGTATTACAGATACTCGCACATCTATGTCCCTGTTGGAGGCCTTTATTTTGAAACGACCGTCCTGCGGCAGCCGGCGCTCTGCTATATCCATTTTTGATAGTATCTTAATCCTGGCGCTTACCGCTGCCTGCATTTTTCTGGCCGGTGGAACCATGTCTCGAAGATCACCGTCGATTCGCATGCGAATGCTCATCGAATGTTCCTGTGGCTCAATGTGAATGTCACTTGCTCTGCTTTTTACCGCCTGGCTTAATAGCAGGTCAACAAAACGTATCACCGGTGGTTTGGTTGCTTCTACTTCACTGCTGATATCTGACTCTGTGAGGTCATCTGAATACTCCTGGTCATCTAATTCTTTGTCTATCTCGAGTTCCACTAAATTACGGAGCTGCTGTTCTTCGATATCGGAGCCGTGGTAAATCAGCTCTATCGCCTTGCGAATTTCCTGGGGTGAACTGATTGCTATTTTAATCTGACGTTTTATTTTCAGTGTGATTGTATCTATTGCGATAACGTTAAGAGGGTCGGCCATTGCGATGATGACTTTACTATCTGTCTCGCCGACAGCGACGAGGCAGAAACGCCTGGCAATGCTTTCAGGAAGTGACCGGGCGGTGTTCAAATCTATCTTGTGGATGTCATCAAGGCGGACGTAATCCATCGAGAGATGTTCGGCTAATGCACGGGTAACGTCCTCGTGATTGAGCATTTTCAAACGAAGCAATACCTCGCCGAGCCGGCCGCCCTGTTCACGCTGTGCGCTTAGCACCTCATCTAATTCTTCGGGGCTTAATAGGCCTTTGGAGACAAGCAATTCGCCGAATAGAAGGTTGTTTTCTATCTGCGAAGTGTCGGGGATTGCTCGTGTAGAATCCATTCATTCACCTCCACCTTAAATACTTACAAGTATCGTTATTATCTCTGATATTAACCTTAGATCAATTGCAAACAGCAACAAATCAAGCGTTCTTTCGTCTTAATAATAAGGGTAGAAAGCCCATAATTGAGGTGTGTACCTTCACCCTTCTCAAAGTTTTACTGTTTAGAGTATAATATAAAAAAGTGTTGGTAGCAAGTAAAATTTGTTTATTTATTTAAGAAAACCATTCATTGAAGGAAATGGTTTATCAATTTAATAAAGTTGGTGCGCTATTATGGGACGGCTGCTGATTCAATCTTGAACTGCCGTTGCCTTTTTGCTGATTGTTTTTTCTGAGGACAAAACCTTCGGTTCTTACAATGCTAATATAATCCATACTATTGTTATAATGCTATTGATTCATACAATTGTTATTATTGTAATTTGTTCATTTTGGTTGAAGCGAAGGGTCTCAAAAATACTTAGCCCGCATTTTATGCGGAGTTCGCTTTTCTGCAATTTATTGGGGGGTCTGTTTTCTCTCAGGGGATTTCTAACTTGCTTTTGGGCCAAAAATTCTTTGACGAATAAGCGAAAAGTCCTTATAATTAGATGTTACTTGCGGATGTGGCGGAACTGGCAGACGCGCAAGCTTCAGGAGCTTGTGGGCTTCGGCCCGTGGAGGTTCGACTCCTCTCATCCGCATTTATCACGTCTTTTTGTCCTCTATCCGCAAAGAACTCAACTATTTAACGAAAATTCCATATGCAGGCCGATAATATACTTGGCTCTTGATATATTGTCCCCGCTGAGGCGGGTAGCACTGGAATAAAATGTTTAGTTATGTTTGAAATCCTGCAAAAGTTCGAACAATCGGCGGTAGGTTTTAGCCCTGCGGTTTTAATAGGCGCAGGGTTGATGGCTGGCTTGCTCGGACTGTTTCTCTGGATTGGAGGATTGGGTTTTAGAAAAATCCTGGTTGCAATTTTAGGCGCTGTTACTGGTGCTATTTGTGGATTCTTTATAGTTAAAGGTATTATAGTGGCCGTGGTTTTGGCAGTAATCTCTGCTGTAGTTGCTGTAATCATTGAAAGGGTATTTATCATAATACTGGCAACTGCTTTAGCGGCGGTTTTTACCTTGATTATTTTGATAGGCCCATATATTGAAAATTCGCAGGCACCGGTACCAATAACTCAGGTCCCGATGGGGAAGCCGACCTTGACTGTCAGTGTTCGAGGAAGCCTGAAAGTTATGAATAATTATGCACTTGATTGTTTCAACATTGTAAAACAGGCCTCTGCAAAATTGCCGTTGTATAAATGGATAATAGTAACAATAGTCTCGATGATTGTTATATTGGGCGGACTTTTATTGCGGCGATTAACATTAGCATTTTCCTGTGCGGCTTTGGGAACAATGCTTATTTTTGCCGGATTGATCTTGCTGTTATTATATAAAGGTAGTGCTCCTGTTAGTCGCATTTCTCACAGCAGCTCTTTTTATCTGATAGTTTTTATTACTATGATAGTTTTTGGCACACTTGAGCAGTTGTTACTTTGCAAAGATGTAAAAAGACAGTCTGTGAAAAAAAAGCAGGCGGTTAAGGGTGAGAAAGGCCCTGAGAAAAGAAAGCATTACTGGCGGAACGAATAGTTTCGCCAGTAATTTATTTTGGCTTGTTTGACTAACGTCAAACAGGCGGTGTTACCTTGAACAGATAGAATTCATTAAGGAGCCCTATAATGGATTATGCTTCTATCCTTGCGCAGGCAGTTGAAACAGCGAACGGTGCACCGGAAGCTGCGGAGCAGGCAGTTATACCAATAGACTTGATTTGGCAGCAAATAACCTCGCTCGGCAGACTTGAAGCGTTCACCTTCATGTCTTTCGGTGTCGTTTGTCTTTTTTATGGATGGCGCATCTTTAAAATTCTGGTGGCGATAAGCTTTGCTTTGCTTGGTCTATTTGTCGGAATTTATTTCAACGACCTGCTGATTGGAGGGAATGAAGTCTGGCTGGGAATTATGTGTATGGTGCTTTTTGCAATTTTCTCTATACCGATGATGCGCTGGGGCGTGTGTCTTTTAGGGGCGGCTGCCGGCGGAGTTATCACTGGTGGTTTATGGCTTGCCATCAACCTGCCGCAGCAGTACATCTGGGCTGGTGCTCTTGTTGGTGTTGTCGCTGGTGGTATGATTTCGTTTATTATATTCAGAGTTTCTGTTATTCTTTTTACCAGTTTAATTGGAAGCGCTTTGGTGGTAGTTGGTGTCTTGGCCGTTATATACCACAATCTCGGTGTAGCTGAGAAAGTTGAAGAACTGGTTCTTATTCAAACATGGTTTCTGCCAACTGTGCTGGCGGGTCCTACTGCAATTGGTGTTATTCTGCAACATAGATTAGTAACGAGCTCAAAAAGCTGGGACCTATGAACCTTAAAGTTTATACCTGTATTTTATTGAAGATTATTTAGCCCTTGTCCACCTTTTGTATGGCTGGTTCATGTGGAGGAGTCGCTACCGCGCTTTCCATGAGCTTTCCGAAGGGGCGACGACATCGAGCATTGTATCGTGCACATTTTCCCTTGCAAAATTACCTTTTCACCTTTATAATCCTACTTTGTCAGGAAGATTGAAACTCGATATTCGAGTTTTTTCTTTTACGAGTGACGAGTATTGAGCAACGAGTAACGAGTTATGTTTGAGTCATTAACCGAAAAATTCAATTCTGTTTTCCGGTCGCTGTCCGGCCGAGGCAGAATCACCGAAGCCAGCATCTCGGATGCTATGCGCGATGTCCGCAAGGCCCTCCTGGAAGCCGACGTCAGCTACAATGTCGTAAAGCAGTTCTGCAAAGATGTCACTCAGGCCGCAATTGGTGCCGAGGTCATAAAGAGTCTGCATCCCGGCCAGGTTATGATAAAAATCGTCAGCGATGAGCTGACTAAGCTTATGGGACCGGTCGATACCCGCATCTATTTTGTCTCTCCGGGGCCGACAATAATTATGTTAGCTGGCCTGCAGGGTGGCGGTAAAACCACCACCGCTGCTAAGCTCGGAAAATATCTGGTTGCGAACGGCAAAAGAACGCTTCTCGTCGCCGATGACCTGCGAAGACCTGCGGCCATTGAGCAGTTGGTTATCCTTGGCCAGCAAACAGAGATTGATGTTTATAAAGAAGACAGCAGCGACTCCGTCAAAGTCGCAAAAAACGCAGTAAAACACGCTAAAGAAAATGGCTACGATGTCGTTGTTCTTGACACCGCAGGTCGGCTCCATATCGATGAAGAGATGATGATCGAGATAGCCAATGTCGCAAAAGCCGTCACTCCCCACCAGATTTACCTCGTCTGTGATGCGATGACAGGCCAGGACGCCGTAAATTCCGCAAAAGAGTTTAACGAACGTCTTGAGCTTGATGGCGTTATACTCACAAAGCTTGACGGCGATGCCCGTGGCGGTGCCGCCCTCAGTGTAAAGGCCGTCACAGGAAAGCCAATCAAGTTCATCGGTATCGGTGAAAAGCTCGATAAGCTCGAAGAATTCCACCCGGACCGTATGGCCGGCAGAATCCTCGGTATGGGCGATGTTGTAACGCTCGTGGAGAAGGCACAGGAGCAATTCGAGGCCGAAGAAGCGGAAAAAATGCAGAAGAAAATGGCAAAGGGCACCTTCGGCTTTGATGATTTCTTGAAGCAGATGCAGGCCGTTAAAAAAATGGGCGGCCTAAAAGATATGATTAAGATGATGCCCGGAATGGGGCAGCTTGGCGACCTCGACCTTGACGGCTCGGACCTGAAGCAAATGGAGGCAATTGTCTATTCTATGACTTCTGTCGAACGTCGCGACCCTGATGTTATAGATTCTTCCAGACGAAGACGAATTGCTGCTGGTGCAGGGGTTCAGCCCAACGATGTTTCTGGTTTGGTAAAGACATTCAGACGTAGCCGCGATATGCTCAAGGCCCTCAGTGGAGGTACCTTTGGCGGGCTTAAAAGCTTATTCTCTGGCGGCTTAAATATGAGTACTTTAGGCGCTGCTATGTCAGCAGGCAGAAAAATTAAGCAACGCTCCAAGCGAAAAAGGGTCATAAAACGCAGAGGTAAAATAAAACGACGGTAAACAAAGATGATTACGATTGAGCAATATCTGGATAAAGTCGCCCGCTTTTCGGGCAGCAAGTATGGAAAGACCGTAAGGGAGCAGTTCAAGGATATCGGAGGCAGCAGTGAGCTGGCTATGCTCGTAGCACCTTCCACTGAGGAATTAGAGGAGCTCGAAAGGGCGGTCGCAATAATGACACCGCAGGAAAAAGAAAAAGCCGACAGTCTTACTGATGAACAGATACAGAAAATCGCCGCCGACGCAAAAATCGACCCGGCTAATCTGGCCATTTTTATAAATGGTTACGTTTTACATTGCAAAAGGCCTTAGTTTGATGGAAGCTCGTCCAGAAAAAATATGCCGCTCTCTGTTGAAATTATAAAAGATAAGCAATATCTTATTGACAAAACCCAGGAATTTGTGTATCTAATGTCTTTTCTCTGACAGTTGCCTTGTTGATAACCTTGTTCTTTTTAGAGAAAAATTAACTGTGTTAACGTGTTTCGTGGTCCCGGTTGTACCGGTATTGCGAGAATTGATTATAAACTATTTGAGAAAAGGAAAAAATTATGGCTGTAAAATTAAGAATGATGAGGATTGGCAGGCGGCATCGGCCGTTTTTCAGAATTAACGCCATCGAATCTCGCAACCCGCGGGACGGCGTGGTCCTTGAAAAGCTCGGACATTACGACCCCATTGAAAAAGACTCGCAAAAGCAGGTTGTTCTAAATCTCGAACGTGTCCAATACTGGCTTGATAAAGGTGCGATACCCAGTGACACCGTCTCGCAAATCCTGCTTCGTCAGGGCATCAAGCACAAATATGCCGAAGAAACTACCGCTCGTCGCGCAAAGGCCAGAGCCTTAGCCCGCGCAAAAGGAAAGCCCTTCACAGAAGCCGAAAGAATCGCTGTCCAAAAACAAGTTGAAGCAGCCAAAGAAAAAGCCAAGGCAGAAGCCGAGGCCAAAGCCAAAGAAAAAGCCAAGGCAGAAGCCGAGGCCAAAGCCAAAGAAAAAGCCAAG
>CAYTTK010000002.1:0-40184 GCA_964440735.1 uncultured Pirellulales bacterium | reverse complement strand
AGCCAAAGAAAAAGCCAAGGCAGAAGCCGAGGCCAAAGCCAAAGAAAAAGCCAAGGCAGAAGCCGAGGCCAAAGCCAAAGAAAAAACAGAGCCACCCGCCAAGGCAGCCGAAGAAAAAGAAAAACCTGAAGCTCAAACAAAGGCCGAACCAGAGGCAGTCGAGCAAAAAGCACAAGCTGAAGTAGCTGAAGAAAAAACCGAAGCTAAGGATGAAGCTGTAGAAGAAAAAACTCAGGTCGAATCTGAGGAAAAGAAAGAGCCTGAGGAAAAAGCCGAGGCCGAGCCAGAACCTGAAAAAAAGGAAGAGTCTGAAGAAAAAGCCGAACCTGAAGCTAAACCGAGGCAGGAAGAAGCTAAAGCTGAGCCTGTAGAGCAAAAGCCAGAGGTCGAACCTGAACAAAAGCCAAAAACTAAGGCAAAACCAACGCGGAAAAAGAAAGAAGCCAAACCTGAAATAGTGGAAAAATCCGAAGAGCAACCACCCGTTGACGAAAAATAGCAGTAGTGCTCGGTTTATTTGTATTTAGCCTCGGGTTTAACCCGAGGTTATTTAATTGAACGCATTTAAATATGTCAGAAAAAAGACCATTAATTGAGCAGGAAAAACACATACTGAGTTTAATAAGAAATGTGTATGGAGATAAAAATACAGAGGAAGAATGCTTCATTTCTGATGATGACCATGCTGTTTTTTTATCAAAAATGACGATGGTTCTATCCCAATATGTGTGAATCTGTCTGTAGTTTATTATATAAGTCAAGAAGAAAAACTAACGGACGAAAAAATCATCCGTGATTGGTTAGTTCCGAAGGGCTGAGGTTTGGCTTGTCACAAATGCGCATTTTAGTATGCAAACTATGAGAATTGATATTCTTACACTTTTTCCCGAGATGTTTGATTCGTCCCTGAGCACTTCTATATTAAAGAGAGCTCAGGACGAGGGTATCGTTGATATCGTCCTCACCAACATCAGAGACTTCGCCAAAGATAGTTACAGAAAAGTTGATGATAAGCCCTATGGCGGAGGACCGGGTATGGTTATGATGCCTGGGCTGGTTTTTGATTGTTTCGAGTTCGTTCAGAAGCTTTCACCTGAGAAAGGCCGCGTCATCCTTTTGACTCCTCAGGGTCAAAAATTCACGCAAGCAAAAGCGGCTGAGTTTAGTAAGGAAAATCGCCTTATCTTAATCGCAGGAAAATATGAAGGCTTCGATGAGCGAATTCGCATTGGCCTCGCAGCCGAGCAAATCTCTATCGGCGATTACGTCTTAACCGGCGGAGAATTGGCCGCTATGGTCATTATCGACGCCATAGTCAGGTTATTACCCGGCGCCCTTGGTGACCAGGATTCTACCAAAGATGAGTCTTTCACCTCAGGCCTGCTGGAATATCCGCAATATACAAGGCCGGAGGTCTTTCGAGGGATGAAGGTTCCTGACATCCTCTTAAGTGGTGACCACGCCAAAATCGCCCAATGGCGTCGAGAGCAAGCCCTTGAGCGCACAAAAAAACTCCGCCCAGACCTGCTAAAAGAAAACAAAGAATAAAAACTCTTTGTTTGTTTCTGTCATGCTGAGCGACTCGTCCTCCGAAGCTTTGGCGAAGGAGGAAGCGAGGGCGCAAGCACCCGGTATCCAATTAACCAATTCACTAATTCGCCAATTAACTATATTCTCTTAGTGCCTTTATGTCTTCGTGGCTAAAAAGCAAAGATTTTCCGAAAAATCAATTGAATTTGCCTTTGAGCGGCCCTTATGTGCTGCCATCATAAAAGTTTTCAAAAAATACTTGTCTTGGGTACAAGAAACAGTTATACTTTTTTTTCGTATCTCGCATGGTGTATGCTTGGTTTCCCGAAAAGCGGAGGCCCTTCACGAGATACGAAGTTTATATGACGCCGAAGAGGATTTTGTACTATGGCAAAAAAAGTAAAAACTTCTACCATAACAAAAACAGAAATGCTTGATGCTGTTGAAAGTAAGCACCTCAAGGAGAATATTCCGCGCTTCGAGGTAGGCGATACTGTAGATGTCCGCTGCAGCGTCGGGGAAGGTGACAAAGAGCGTATTCAGATATTCACAGGCACGGTAATCTCCCGCAGAGGCAGGGGCATTAACGAAAACTTTACTGTGCGGCGGATTGTAGCTGGTGAGGGTGTGGAGCGAATCTTCCCACTTCATTCGCCGAGCGTCGTTGATATCAAGCCGGTTAGAAGCGGCAAAACAAGGCGGGCGAAACTCTATTATCTACGCAAGAGAACTGGTAAAGCCATCCGTCTCGCTCACCGCCACAGTGACCATACTGTCTCGAAATAACGAGATAAATAATTTGTTTTTCAATAAACGCAAATTATTAGCCGACCCGAAAAACCTTGGCCGATGGGGTGAAAAATGCTGCGAAAAATTCCTTAAAGCAAAAGGCCTCAAAACCCTCACCCGAAACTTCTCTTGCAAAACCGGCGAAATCGACCTTGTTATGGTCGCCTCTGATGGGACTATTGTATTCGTCGAGGTAAGAACTAAGTCTGATGAAACTTTTGAGCCGCCCGAATCCTCTATTACGTCTGCCAAGAAAAACCGATTATTCAGAACCGCACGTTATTTTCTTGCCACTAACAACATTGAAAATCGACCCTTTCGTTTTGATGTTGTTGCGATAGTTCTCAGCCAGACCGGCCGACCAAAATTAAAACATTATAAAAACGCCTTTGTGCGATAGGTAAAGTATCTTTATGTGTAAGGTGGCTGTGACAATTTCAGTTATAATTTTGCTTCTTGCCGGCTGCTCGGTTGAACAAGTTAAGCCGCTTAATCAATCCGCCGAGCTGCGCCATTTACCTCGTCTTGACCCAAACGCATTAGAGATTCGAATTGCAAAATCGAGGAATGACTTCAATGAGCTATTAATTCATTCTCCACATACCGAAGTCAGCTTATCTGAACCATCCCGTGTCAGCTATAAAAGGTTTTTCTTCGATTTCGACGGAGCCAAAATCATCGTTGCGGGCAAAATGCCCAACGGAAAAAACTACGACATTTGGCTCGATACCGGCTGCGCAGAGCCCCTGGTTATAAATACTCCCATTCTGCTCGAAAATGATTTACCTGTTTATCCTTTATTCACGGACCCTTGCACGGGGATATCCAGTGGTCTCTCTTATGTTTCCTCACTTGTCATAGGAGACGTTGCCGTACGCAATATCCCTTGTGTATATCTCCAAATGCACTTACGGCACAGAATTATTCCGCTAATCCAGCAGAAATTAATGCTTGTCGGCGTTCCCGTGATAAGCAAGTTTGATTACGTTCTTTTTGACAATATCAAAAAACAAGTCGAATTTTCGTCCTCCGGCCCGTTCAAGCCGTTGGACGCCTCTTTCTGGACCAGTTATCCAATGAGTGTCAAAGAAGGCCGACTTATGGTAGAGTTGCCCATTCAAAACCAGACGCTTATTTTTTATTTTGACACTTGCGCAAGGAACGCTATGTGGCTGCAGGATAAAACTTGGAAAAAGTTGGCACCGCACCTGGGGCCAGCAACTTTTAAAAAGGGTGTCCTGACCAGCGTATATCCTAGACGGGTGCCTTGCCGCAAGGCCGGAATAAAAACACTCGGTGTTGCTAACGTGTCAATTAAGGATGCCGAGATACTGATACTCGACGGTCACAACGCAGTATTCCCAAGCGATACCATTGGGATGGTTTTCTTCAAGCACACAATAGTAGTTCTTGACTTTGACCGGGGGCTTATGTGGATTAAAAATAATGGATCTGATTGACACGCATTGTCACCTGACCTTCTATGGCTTGATTGAGAATATCGACGCTGTCATCACCCGCAGTATAGCCATGGGCGTTACCGAGTGGATAACTATCGGCACTGATATTAAAGACAGTAAGAAGGTCATCGCTCTTGCCGAAAAATACGAAAATCTATATGCTGCCGTTGCAATCCATCCCCACGATGCAAAAACCGTAACCCTTGACACCATCGCTGAGCTAAAAAATCTTGCCCGAAATCCTAAAGTTGTCGCCATCGGAGAGACCGGCCTCGATTATCATTACGACCATTCGTTGCACGAAGACCAGAGGCGCATCTTTGCTGAACATCTTGAAATCGCAGCCGACCTCAATCTACCTGTTATCATTCACTGCAGAAAGGCCTTTGATGAAACTATGCAAATACTAAATAGCTACGCTGGCCGTGTCAGAAAAGTTGTCTTTCATTGCTTTAGCGGCTCCGCCGAGCAGGCAAAGCTCGTTCTTGATAAGGGTTTTTATATCTCTTTCACAGGGGTTGTCACATTCAAAAATGCAGAAAAAACTCGACGTGCAGCAGAGGTTGTTCCTCTTGATAGACTAATGCTCGAGACAGATTGTCCCTATATGTCGCCTGAGCCGATGCGAAAGCAGAAGGTAAACGAACCCGCTCTGCTAATCCACACCGCAAAGTTCCTCGCCGGCTTAAAGCAGATACCTCTGCCCGACTTCGCCTCCGCAGTTACCAATACCTCAAGAGATTTCTTCAACTTGCCTGTTTAACCATCGTCGGCATGGCAACGTTGGAACGAAATGTTTTGAAAATTTGAATTTATGACATTGTCTCGAATTTCGTGCTTCGGATTTCGAAATTTCCTCTCCCTTCTTCCGTTCTCCCTCGTCCGTCGTCTATCCTCTCTCCTACGTAGTATCAATAGAAAATAGTAAATAGAAGATAATAAATAATCATTTACATGGTTATTGCGAACCGACCTGCCGTTTTTTGAGTATAAATAATTAAGGAACTAATTTAACCAGTTTACATATTGAAAAGGTGACTGATGAATCTCAAAAAAGTAATTTCAAGTAAATGCTCAGTGAAGGTCATTCTTTTTGTGTTGATTGTCACAGCTTGTGCATTGGCGGGATGGTTTCTGCCCTTCAGTAAAGCAGGCCCCGAGCAGATGCAGGTTGCTGATTTATCGGTGACACTACAGTGGATTATTGGTAACTTTCCAGATGTTTTCGGATTTGGCGGAGAGCAAAAAATGTACAGAAAACTAACTCCCGAAGAAAAGCGGATTATTATTCACAAAGGGACCGAGCCCCCTTTCAGCGGCAAATATTACAATCATTATGAACAGGGTACTTACTCCTGCAAGCGATGCGGCGCTGAATTGTATGCGTCCTCTTCGAAATTTAAGTCCGGCTGCGGCTGGCCGAGCTTTGATGACCAGATTCCCGGAGCCGTGAAGTGGCAGCGAGATGCAGACGGTTTTCGCACGGAGATTATCTGCGCAAATTGCGGCGCGCATTTAGGTCACGTATTTTTAGGCGAGGGTCTTACGCCAAAGAATGTTCGGCATTGTGTCAATTCTATCTCGATGGACTTTGTCCCCGCCGCCAAGCAGACCGAAAGGGCAATTTTCGCATCCGGCTGTTTCTGGGGCACCGAGTATCATTTTAAGCGGGCTCCAGGTGTGATTTCCACTACGGTCGGCTATACCGGCGGTCGCATATCCAAGCCGACATACAGGCAGGTTTGCACCGACAGGACCGGCCACGCCGAGGCCATTGAAGTTGTCTTTGACCCGTCGAAAACAAGTTACGAGCAGCTTGCAAGATTATTTTTTGAAACGCATGATTTCACCCAGCTAAATCGTCAGGGTCCGGACGTAGGCACTCAATATCGCTCTGCGATTTTTTATCTGGATGAGAACCAGCGACAGGTTGCAATGCGATTGGCAGATGAGCTTAGGAAAAAGGGCTACGATGTGAAGACTCAAATCGCTCCTGCTGACAAATTCTGGCCAGCCGAGCAGTATCACCAGGACTATTACGAAAAGACCGCCGGTGTCACCTATTGCCACGCTTATAAAAAGATATTCTAACCCGCTAATTCACTAATCAACTCTAATTGTCATCCTGAGCGCCACATCCTTCGTAGAAACTGCGAAGGAGGAAATCATTCTTACAAGTAAAAATTAACCTTTATCACGCTATTATTTACTGAATACATCCTTTCCTGCCGCAAATTTTATGTTTTATTGCACTTTGGAAGCGGGATTTGATAACCAAAATTTCTGCTATTTCACGTAAACCAAGGTGTCAAAATCGCCGATTTTATGGCATGCGCAATCCATAATGGGGTTTTTGATATTTGGGAATACCAAACATATTATAGAAGAGGGATTTGAGAGTGTAGGTATGAAATTTGTAAAAAAAGATTTCGCAATACGGTATATTGCGATTATGCCGATTTTTTTGGGTTTTTTTGCCGTTACTTCGCTGGCTTTAGCAGAGCAGAAGGAACCAAACGACTCGCAAAACTTCTTTGAAATGTCGCTTGAGGAGCTGATGGAAGTGCCGGTTGTCGTTTCGGCCTCACGGCAAGAACAGAAGGTTGGCGAGTTATCGGTACCTGTCAGTATCATCAGCGCTGAAGATATCCACTATAGCGGGCTGACAACTATCCCTGAAGTTTTGCAATTTACCCCAGGCGTGGACGTGAGACGGTTCGACCGCAGTCGTTATGGTGTGGGTGTTCGTGGATTATTCAGTCGTATTTCAGACCGTACACTCGTACTGATTAACGGTAGGGCTGCCAATGATTTTATCTTCGGAGCGCCAGATTGGTCTACTCTGCCGGTTCTAATGGAGGATATCGAACGAATAGAAATTGTTCGAGGCCCCGCAGGCGCTGCATGGGGCGCAAATGCATTTACTGGTGTAATCAACATAATAACAAAAAAACCGGAAGATGTTCTGGGATACTTTGGTTCGACAACCATAAATGAGTTCGGTGATTCTTACACACACATCCGGTGGGCGGAAAAGAAAGACAAATGGAGCTGGCGTGTGTCTGCAGGGTACGAGGACCTTGAAGATTCTGATGCCGCAGGTGCAGGAACATATAAATCCGGTGTGCCCGCCGCCTTGACTTTTTTAATGGGTTTTAATAATTACACTGTTCGAGATTTCGTTCGCAATTGGCGATTTGATACCGAAGCAATCTATCAGTATTCGGACCAGACGCAACTGTCATTCGGTGCCGCACACTCTTACTTTGAATCAGGAAGCAACGAATTTGTGGGATACTACCCGCGAAGCGATGACATGTCCAGTTTAACCCGTACTTTTACGCGCATCGACCATAAGTTCAGCGACAAAATCACGGCATATCTGCAGTGGTATGGGAAGTTCCTGGTCAGTCATTGGCCTAATAGCATAGCAAAATATAAGAACGATGAGCATCACCTTGAAGGGCAATTTGATTTTATACTTGCCGACAAACACAATATTTCTATAGGCGGTAATCTAACTTGGCTTCGGGCCGATATCACAAGAGGCAGTAATGCAAATGAGTTAGTTTTCGCTGGAGAGCCGTATTCAGAGCAATGGGGAGGATTGTTCCTCATCGACCGTTTTAAAGCAACCAAACGCCTGACATTAGAAGGACAGATACGAGGCGATTTTCACAGTGAAAACGACGAAGACTGGTCAATGAGAGCTTCAGCCATATACGGTCTTGACGATGCAAAGGACCATGTCTTACGGTTCAGCGCCGCCAGAGCATTTCGCGTGCCTGGCATTGCAATGCGGACTAATACTAAAAGTTCGGTTTTCGGTCTTTTTAACATTCTGCCAATTCAAAAAGATTTGCGTAATGAGAAAATATGGTCGTTTGAATTGGGCTATATGGGCAAGCTCACAAAGAATATGACTTTTACTGCAAATTCCTACTACCAGCGAATGGAGGATGTGCTTGGTGCAAGGAACGTGACTGATATTTATTCTGGGATTACAAACAGTACATTTGATAATATTGACGGTGCAGATGCTTATGGTCTCGAGTGTGAGTTGGCATTGGAGAATAAAAAAGGCAGACTTTCAGCCTGGTATGCCTATAACGCCTTCATAACAGACCAATATGAACAAGGCATACGTGCTCTTTGGCCGGCTAAGAACAAAGCTGGTTTAACTGGACGACTGTTTCTGCCTGGCGATTGGACGTTAAATGCCAATTACGTCTACAATGATGTTATTGGCAATTTTGACAACACGCTTATTGATGCATCCACTTTCAATCGTCTCGACCTGACCATAGCCAGGAAAGTTGCTAACGGCCGAGGAGAATTAATGATAGGAATCGCTGATTTACTAAATAAGACGAACAAAGCTGTTTTCGATGTCGGAGAATTTGCAGGTCACGAAACGCCAGGAAGGACTTTCTTTGCCCGAGCGCAATGGAAATTCTAACTGGATACGATACTTTTCTATATAGATAATATAATCCACTCCTTGATGCCAGCTTGGGATAGCGGATTAGACAATACTAAATTTTTTTATTCAGAACCTGCTCCGCCGTGACGAGTGCAATCTGTGGTTAATTTTCAACCAAAAGCATAGGCCTTACAATTTATTATTTTCTATTGAGTATTTACTATTATATTTCTCTGTGTCCTCTCCGTAAGGAGCCCCAAGGACTGTGACTTTTTCCCCGGCTTCTTTGTGTCTTTGCGGCTTTGTGGCAAGGTGGTTAATTTTCAACCAAAAGCGTAGGACATCAAAACCAAAAATCGAAATTTATAAAATTTTTTTTATTCTTTTCTACTTAAGCACTTAGCATAATTCCCTCCTTAAAAAATCCCCCGATTTTCGACACTTTTGCGCAAGTTCGTCCAATTATAGAGGGCCACTTTTGGCCAGAATATAGATGTCAGAAGACAGATGACAGACAATGGACGAAGGACGAATAAGACAAAATTCTACATCCTAAATTCTTACTTCTAAATTCCTCTTCGTGGAATGGGGTGGTGAAAATTACGGAAATCACCATAAAAATTCCATCTTGGCTGGAAAAACCGTTAGTTTTGCTGGTGCTTTTATATCGGCGGATTCGTTTTGGATACGCATTTAGGCGGATTCCCTTGACACGCGGCAAATTCGCCATCGTTGACCCCGAAGATTACCATCGTCTGCGTAAGTACAAATGGCACGTCAATAAAAGCGTCCATACATTTTACGCCGTCCATTCGTTGACGAACGGTAGGAACGCCCCTCGGAAAAATCTGCAGATGCACCGCTTAGTCATTAACGTCCCGCCCGATTGTTTCTGTGACCACATAAACCACAACGGCCTTGACAATCGAAAAGCAAACTTACGTATTGTTACACATACCCAGAATGTCTGGAACAGAAGAAAGTTCAAATCCTACTCTCTTTCTAAATATAAGGGTGTTGACTGGTCTAAGGATATGAAACGCTGGCGGGCTCGTATCCTTGTCAACGGCAAACGCATCTATCTCGGCTCATTCAAATCCGAGCTCGATGCCGCTAAGGCGTATGATCGTGCTGCTCTAAAATATCATGGTGACTTTGCATGCTTAAACTTCCCAGATTGAGAGTTTATCCCGCACCTACTTTCAGTAAAAACCTGATCACATAAAATAAATCTCGTATTCTTTATGGTACGGATATTCCGAGAAAAACTTTTTAGGAAGTAGGTGCGGGGCCAAAAAATTCCACGGTGACTTTGCTTCTTTAAATTTACCCAATAGTAAATAGAAAATAGTAAATAATAAATTATTTGTGTCACTGAGCCCCAAACGTAAGTGCGGGGTTTGTTTAGCCGTTGTCGGCACGACAACGCAAATGTCATTCAGCACTTGCCTGCCCTCCGTCTTCTGTGCTCTGTCCTCCCTCTTCCTCCCTCTTCCTCCCTCCTCCCTCGTCCATCGTTTCACGCTTGGTTTTGTTTACCCCCTGAGATATGAATTATCTCTTCGGGGTTGTTAGCCCCTTGCCTGTCCTGAGCAGGGTCGATGGGCACTGCAAGGGGTTTTTGTTTGATTTCCGAAGTTTATCATTTTCGTATATCTCATATAACTTTCGCTTAAAACTCTTAGCATTATTTCCATAAATCTTCTTGAATGCTTCACGATTTTTATTTATCATCCCCTTTGCATAGTAGAACATCAGACTCAATTTCAAAGCTCTTAATAACTTATTATCCCATTTTTTGGAAACAAATTGTCCATTAGCGTTATTAAGAGCACGATAGCGCATTGGATATGCTAATGCTCCCAATTTATTTATTTCCTTAATTCTATAGTAAAAATATTCTGGAGTATCATTATCATCCTCAAAGTTATATAAAACGTAAACTCTTATATCTTTAAATCCATATTTTTGAGCCAACTGTATAGCCTTCTGTATATGGCCATCTTCTGAACAGTTATCAAATGCAAGTCTTAATGGTTCGATTCTTATTTGACTTAGTAGCTTCACCTTATCCTCGTCAAGCAATCTGCAGTCTAATCCTTGATTAAAATCTATTTGTGTTATTCCCACTCTCCGAAATTTCAAGAGTCTTTCGACATCCTTTTCAAAATTGGGCGATGCGAGCCAATTATTATCCCAGAAAATTATTTGTCTTTTAGTAATATCAATATCTTGCGGCCAATTCTCTTTTACCTTAAATTTAGGTTCATGCTTTTTAACAGCGCAAAAAGGGCAATTCCTTGGACAACCTCGCGTCGTAAAACTGATTGAGAAAGGTAAGCTAGGATACCATGAATAATCTGGAGGGCAATTCTCAACACCACGAAGGAGACCCACATGTGGTTTGATACCTGTTTTTTCCTTAATATATTCCGGTATAAGGGTTGCCATAATTCCACCCACTTTTATGCGGGCATTCGGGAATTTGTCTTTGTAGTATCTTATTGAATCATTAACATAGTGAGCATTGTATGTAAATAAACTGGTTATATATATAATGTCGTAGTGTTCTTTAAGCTTTTTGTAACACTTCTCTCTTTTTTGAAAGTTGTCAATTGCCTCATTGTGAGGTGTGTCCTTAATAAGCTGAACTGTATCACCTTTGCGTTTGTGCCATGTCGAAATTTTCAGCAATCCCAAAGGCGGATAGTGACTATTATATGCTGGTTCAACAAGAAGAATATTTTTCATACAATTCATCTTACCATAATTTTACTACTTGTGAATTTGAATTCTTTTAATCAGCAAATGACTGCAAAAACAGATCCCGGCTGAAATTTCTATTTCCATGTTTATTCGATTCAAACCACTTTACCGCTTTTGGTGAGTTGATAATGTCCTCTGTAATTTGGTCCCCATCCCTTAAAATTATATTATCTCGTTCTGCAGACTCCTTCGCACCTCTTGTAAATCCAGTTGTCGTAACTACCATCCTTATTACCGGATGGTTGGACTGTGTAAACCAAATCGGCAATATGGCAAAAGCTCTACCACGT
Organism: uncultured Pirellulales bacterium; assembly: GCA_964440735.1. Lineage (GTDB taxonomy): Bacteria > Planctomycetota > Phycisphaerae > Sedimentisphaerales > Anaerobacaceae > CAZBWE01. The sequence goes on along the minus strand of CAYTTK010000002.1, from coordinate 28,926 downwards.
TTATTCTGAAAATCATTATATTTCGTTCTGATTTCATCTATCCCTGCTTCGCTTACTTTGTTATTACCCGAATAACGTTTAGCCTGCCCAAGAATCCGCAACTTAACGGTACTGAGAAAAACCTCTCCTGTGTAATTACACATCTCCAATAACCCATAAAAATCTACACCTCCTTCCCTCGAAGCTCGGGTCACAAATGACTTTGTAATTCCATTAATTTCCAAGATTTGTCTACAGAAGTGCTCAAATGTTATCGGATTCATAGATTTTATTGCCCGTCTTATTTGAGTCTGATACTTTCTTATCCAGTTATTATTCTTATCTGAACCGTAACGCCGAAGCATATTCAGTAGGTAATCATCGAACTCAAATCTTGGCGGGATACCTTTTTCATGGAAAGATGTAATAGATTTCTCAATTTGTCGTCTGATTCGCAACATGAGCTTGTCAATCTCATCGGCTATCTCCAAATCGGTAATTTCAGGATTTAGTTCCTTCAGTTTTCCTTCACAGAATTTTTGTAAGTCAACATTTCTCGTGTCCGAATCCCAAATTTCACTCGCAATTTGTTTTATCTGTTTGATAGTAAAGCCCAACAACTACCCTTTCAAGTTTTCCAACTGGCGTTTCACGACTTTATTCAACTCTTTCAGAAGCTCGATAATTCGTTTCTTCTGCTCTTTTCCCGCTTTGTCTTTTGCCAATTGCATTTTGGCAATGGGAAGTTTTATCAGCATACCTTTCATTTTTTCTAAACTTTTTATATTAGCAGATAGATCCACTGTTATTTCCATCTCTTCGGTCGATATTCTTTCCCTGCATTCGTCAATACCAACCTTACCCTCCTCAAAATCCTCAAAAAGTTTTTTATTTTCTGGAAGAACTAATTTGGATAAAGTATCTCTAGTAGTTGCAGAAATGTCGATTTTAGTCTTTCCCTCTTCATCCGGAACCGTCCAAGCCACGAATTTATTAAGATTATCTGTTTTCTTGAATCGCTTTTTTGGGTCATCCCATCCTAGCCAATCTTTAATCTGTGACTTAGCAAATACTACTTCTGTAAACATTCCAAATTTTTCTTGTTTTAAATCATCTCCATAATCAACATCTGTCTTCGCCTGTTCAAATCCATAATATGCTCGTATAAGGCGACTCACTTCTGCCTGTGGTTTCATCCCAAATCTCGATGCAATTTCCCCTGGAGATGTACCTGCTTCATGGATTCTGGTAATCCATTTTGCTTTTGGGTAATCTTCCCATTTTTTGATTCCGGTTGCGTGCCTCAGGCCCTGTATGACCCAAGCAATATCTTTATTATCTCCTTTGTAAAGTAGCGCTTCAAATTGTTCAATACCTTTAAGTATACTCGAGTTTAAACTCATACTCCCTTCCTTGTGCTTCTTAACCAATATCTTCAACGCCGTCACCCGCCTATTCCCTTCTACGACAATATATTGTTTCTGATTGATCAATCTCAAAACTATCCTATCAATGGTTGCAAAGCCACAAGTCTTTATACTGTCTATTAAATCTCCAACCTTAATCTCAGTTCTTATTCGTTCAAGGCACCTTGTTTGAATCCCTTCTTCAACAGCCCGCTTATCAGTTATTTTCTTATTATTTGAAGCCTCAAGGCGAGGGTTGTTTGGATCAAGATAAAGCTGTTCAAGCTTTACCTTTACGGGTTTCATATTTGATAGTTCCTTCCAAATCTCATCCTTTTTTGTTTTGCCCATATCTCACCTCAAATATTTGTTTTCCTTATTCCCATCTCCTTCTCCAAGTCTCAGCATAATCCCAAGCATCATTTCTTTCAAACCACACTACCCAAAGCCGCAATTATGGTCAAATCAAAATCCGCGTCAATCTGTGTTAATCTGTGGTTCACAATACCCCAAAATCCAATTCTTCGCAAGCCAAAAATCCTGATGTAATCTCCTCCGCGATTAAAATGTAGTGTGAATTCGTGTTTAACCCGTGAGATGGCGGCTTTGCCTATCTCACGGGTTGGATCTGTGTCTAAAAAACCCTCCAAGCCTGCCGCATAATCTTATGAGGCCATCACCTGATGGCCAAGCGTCTGAGGACGAAGCTTTAGCAGAAACTCGTTTCGATAAGAGTTTCGGATGAGGACGACCGGCTGTGTCCTCCTTGTCCTGCGTAGCTTGTGCCATAGGTAGATAGGTAGCTCCTAAGGAGCGAAGCATGGATGCGGTTAAATAAATTCCGTGTCTTTGTGCCTTCGTGGCAAAACTTTTCCGTGTAATCTGTGAAATCCGCGATTAAAATAGTCCGTGTCGACCAATGTCTAAAATCGTAAATTGCAACTTGTCCTTAGCTCCATCTGGCAGATAAGTCCGTATTACCTTGTCCTGAGCACCCTGTGGTGAGCATAGTCGAACCATGTCGAAGGAGTCCGTGTCTAAAAAGTCTGTGTAAATCCGTGGTTAAAATTGTCCTTGTCTGAAATGTCCGTGTCAGTCAGTGTCTAAAATCGCAAATCGCAAATCGCAAATCGTAAATCTCTCACGCCGTTTTATGGTCGATAAATCCTTCCAGTTTTCGTGCACGCACTGGGTGCTGGAGCTTGCGAATGGCCTTGGCTTCGACCTGCCGGACGCGCTCACGAGTAACCTTGAAGATTCTTCCGACCTCCTCCAGCGTATAGGTATATCCGTCGCCGATTCCATATCGTAGCTTGATAATCTCTCGCTCACGATAAGAAAGTGTCTTGAGCACCAGGTCGATTCTTTCCTTGAGCATCCCCTGCGTAGCCGATGACACCGGCGAAGCCACCTCATCATCTTCGATAAAATCACCGAAGTAGCTGTCCTCACCTTCGCCGATAGGCCGGTCGAGACTGATTGGATGCTTCGATATCTTCAGCACCCTGCGGGCCTCTTTCACTTCCATTTCCGCCTCCTCGGCGATTTCCTCAACTGTCGGTTCTCTGCCGAATTTCTGATGCAGAACCTTGCTGGCCGTCCTCAGCCGGCTCATCGTCTCTATCATATGCACCGGTATGCGGATCGTTCGTGCATGGTCGGCTATCGCTCGGGTAATTGCCTGGCGAATCCACCACGTTGCGTATGTGCTGAATTTATATCCTCTGCGGTACTCGTATTTATCAACCGCCCTCATCAGGCCGGTATTGCCTTCCTGTATCAAGTCCAGAAAGCTCAGGCCTCTGCCGCGATATTTCTTGGCGATGGAAACCACCAATCGAAGGTTGGCGCTCGAGAGCATTCGCTTTGCGTTTTCATATTGAGTAAAGACCCTGCCCATCGCCCGCAGTTTTTTATCAAGCTGTTTAGGCGTTTCCATAACCAATTCCTGAAGTCCCTCCAATTCCTGCTTCATAGCTTCGATATCTTCTACGGCAATCTGGTTATTGGGCCCTTGTTCTATATATTGCTGTAGTTGGTGCATCTTCTGGCTGATGCCGTAAAGTTTATTTTTCATTGGTTGAATTCTGCTGGTTCGCAGACTGAGTTCTTCGAGCAAAGTAGCGATTTTTCGTCTGTTTCTGCGTATTCGTTTTAATAGCAGCTTTTGTGGTGTGTCATTTTGTGTCTTCAGCAGCTTCTTAAAAAAGCTCTGGTTGATTTTAAGCAGTTTATCGGTGGTTTCGATGTTCTGTAATATTCGTTTTTTTATAATGTTTTTTACGAAGTATTTCTCTGATGCGGTTTTAATAGTTCTATCGAACGACAGAATCCCATCTTGCACCTGCTGTAGTAAATCAATGGCGTTTTTGGCACAGTAATCGGATTGCAGCATTTTTCTTCTGAAAGCCATTCTCGCTAATTCGATTTTCCTGGCGAGATTGATTTCATCAATCCGTGTCAGCAGAGGAATCTGGCCCATTTGTGTAAGATACAGCCGGATCGGGTCGTCAATTCGGCGGGTTACTTCCTCGCCGGCGAGTTCTTTTTCGAGCAGCTCATCTGCTTTTAGCAGTATGTTCTTTTCCGGTTCCTCTTCATCTCCAGGGGCTTCGGCCTCTTCGAATTCCTCTATAGGAGCTACGGCTGGCTGGGCCTCCACATCATCTTCGTCAAGCAGACTGATGCCCCTTTCGTCGAGTGTTGCCAGGATGCCATCCAGGTAGGCAGGGCTAACGGCCTCCTCAGGCAACTGCTCATTCATTTCCTTATAAGTGAGGAATCCCTTTTTCTCGCCTTTTTCAATGAGCGCTTTTATCAGCCCATCAATCCTTTTGCTTTTTTTGCCTTGCGAAGAGTCCTTATCAGCTTCGATTTTGTCTGCTTTATCTTCGGGATTTTGTTTGTTTGTGTCTTTTTCTGCCACGGTTAGCGGCCTCCCGTAGAATCAATTTATTATTTACTATTGATAATTTTTTTAGACACGGATTCCTTCGACAAGCTCAGGACGAAGTTACACGGATTAACACCGTTTATTTTTTTAGCCACAGAGAACACAGAGATTTTATTTACTTTTTTTAGCCACGAATTCACACAAATATTAGGACAGGATAACTCGTCTCAGCAAAGGCCTTCGCCGGAGCGGGACAGGATGAGCTTGACTTCGACGAGCTCAGTCGAGTCGTTAATCCCGTCTAATGAAAAATAGTTGGCTTATATCTATATTTTCTCCTTCGATTCCCTTGACCCTGCTCGGGACAAGTTTACTCAGGACAGGTATTTATTGTTTTCTATTGATTATTTACTATTATTTATTGCTTTGGGTTCATTTTTTATCTAACCACAGATTAACGCGGATTAACACGGATTTTTAGGGCACTGACAGACGCTGACTTTTTAGACACGGATTGACACGGACCTTTCCTGAGCAAGGAAAAGCCGAGTCGAAGGATTAACACAGATGTTGAAAAAGAGCCGGCCTCGCCCGTTTCTATAGCGAATATATCCCCGCTTCTTTTATGCCGATACAGAGCTTTCATTCGCCTTTTAATTGCTCCCTTAATCACTCATAAAATAAGGCAAATCCATTTCGTCAAAAATCTGTCTGGTTAAATTCTCTGATATTACCCTGTCTCCACACTGCTCAAGAAAGGCTTTCAATAATTTGTCTCTGATTTTTTTTAAGTATATTTCATATTCCTGTATGGCCTTTTTTACTACTGTTTCACTTTTCGGAACTTTGATTACAAACTGGTCTTTATTCTTCGCATAAACAATAAATTTCCCCCTTTCCTCACTGCTTACCTCAATGAAGCTGTCGCCGTTTTCAAGGCATATCTGCTGTTTTCCGAAGAAATTTTCGCCGAGTTTCAGCTTCTCTGCCGGCACAGACATCTCCTCATATTCTACCTGCTGCCAGCTTTTCTTTATAAAGCCATCCGGAAATTTCCTTATTCCGTCTGCCATTACTTCTTCTGATATCTCCTCTTTCAGTTTCCCTAAATCTGTTTCTACTCTTTGCTTTTTGCGATTCTGCCTCAGTTTCGGCAGCGAATGCCGTTCCTCTATAAGTTCGTTTACCGCTCTGCAAACTTTTTTACAATCATCTTCATCAAGACCTAAACATTTGAATACCTCCTTTTCGAAGGTCTGTCTATCCTTTCGCTTAACCTCCTCATCAAAGGGTAATACTTGACGTTTGCCTAATTTCCGAAAACTCTGAATTACTTCTTCTATGGCATTTTTAGACAAGTTTTCAAAGTTATTAAAAGGCAATGGTAACATTAAAACTTCCGGTCCGTATGTTGTAAGCAGACCATCTCCAAGATTTATCCTGCCATAAATTTCAGAAAATAAAGCCGTCAATACAGAATTCAAAAATGCGCATCCAAATTCGCTATATTTTTTATCTTTGAATTCACCAACAAAAACAACATCTCCAACAGGTAAATTCTTTTTATTCACTGGGGTATAATGTCTTCTGTCTCTGAACCGCAAAACAAGGAAATCGGACACTTCATTTTCAGCAAGAGAATACCAGTTGTTTCTGCCTTGTACTGACGGCACATCCGGCCATTTAGGCCCTGACTCTCCTGCCGTCTGTTCTTCACCCCATTGTATGTATTTCAAAGCTCTCGTCCCTAATAGCTCTTTCTTGCTTTTGCTACACATAAATACTTTACAGGATAATTTCTCTTCCGACACAAAAATACTGGGTATTTCTTTTGTGGAAGTTACCACTGGTCTTAAAAACTCCTTTTCAATCCCCCAATGTTCAACCTGCTCATCCGTAAGATAAAAAAATTCATTTATGCCGGTAGTAAACCCTCTTCGTAGATCTGCCACCCTGTCTTTTCCCTCCCCCAATGGCACAAATCTATCTGCACACCTTTTCATTATCTCAAAATATACATCCGGCCCACGCAGATATTTCCCCCACTTGACCGTCCTGCCCTCATCATAAACCGCACCCCTCAAGTCTCCCTGATTGATTATCCGCATACGTATATCGTCATCCTCATAAGATATTATCTGCGGTTCTTTTACATATTCACTCTCCATCTTCTCAAATACTTTGCACCTTTTATCCGTCGCCTGCCCGCTTGCACAAATCCCCTCAATCCGCTCAATAAACTGTTCAAGTTTTATCCACCTTGTCTGTGCGTTAATAAGCGCATCTTCAGGAAATAATTCTTTTAGTGGTTTTTTGAATTTCACAAAACGAACTAAATTGTCCCTATTTGCCTTTACATCATCCGACCGCTCAAGGATTGTAAAAACAGTATTAATCGCCGATTGTTCGAACCACGGCTCGCATCTGCTTTCACATATCGCAATAAGCTTGAACTTATTTAAAAAGAATTTCTGCAATTCATACCCATAAGCGACATCAAGCCACGAATTACTCGTTATAAACCCCATCCTGCCGCCGTCTTTCAAATGTGCAGCAGCATGAAAAAACATATAAGCATAAATATCCGCCTGTCCCGACAATTGAAGTTTGTGTCCGTTTGAATTGTTGTTAGACTTGAAAAGTTCAGGATAACTTTTCAGCCAGCTGTCCAACAGAACCCTTTCAATCCTTCCTTTATACCCCTTTTCGACCTTTTCAATAAGTTCCTGCCGAATAAACGGGAAATTTCCGACCATTGCATCGAATTTCGGAAGTTTGACTGAAATTCTGTCCTGAATTTTTGCTCCTTTTTTCGGCGGCGGAAATTCGTATTCATCCCCGACCACTACCTCAAAAAAATCCTTCCTTAAAACGCGCGGAAAATTCAGATAATCGCCAAAATTCTGCCTGCAAAGGTTTATTGTTGCAAGTTCCGCCGGAAATCCTGCTATGTCAAATCCCCATATCTGGTCTAAAAGTTCGTGATGAGCTTTTGGCCCGTATTGTTTGAGCCTGTTATAACTGCGAATCAGAAAAGTCCCCGTTCCGCAGGTCGGATCCATCACATAATCATCTTTACCCCTCACACAAAAAGCCGCAATCAAATCAACAAGGTTTTCTGGCGTAAAATACTGCCCTAAACTGTGTCTTGCCTCCTGTGGTATTACATCCTCAAATACCTTGCCGATAACATCCAGTGGCGCAAGCTCAAATGACCAGTGAGTAAGATTTTCTGCAAGTTCGATTATGACATCAATAGTTTGATGTGAAAGCTCTATATCATCGGTAATATCAGGCTCGAAAATTGCCTGATAATCCACCTCAATCGCCCTTTGAAAATAATTTCTTAACTGTTGAACCGCCTGTTTGTAATTGTTTTTCATCAGTTCAAATTTCGGCAGTTCAAGTCTGCTCCGCCTCAGACTGATATAGAACAAAATTTTGCCGATTATTCGGTATGCTATCTGCCGGCTCAAAGCCTGCCAGTATTCCTCATCATACCTGCTGATACCCTGTTTTGTTGCCCAGACTTTAAGTTTTCTTTCAAAATCTCTGCTGCTTCTCTGTCGGCGCAAATCCTTTAGTAACGAGCCGCTCATCTTATTGCTTGCTTCTGATACTATCCCGACAAAAATCGTAGTATCTGCAATATGCAGATTGACTTTTTCATCTTCATATAATCGGTGTAAATCAAGCAGCAGACGAACGCACATATCCTCAAGCAATAGCGCCTTGACCGGGTCGCGTATATCATCTACGCTTGTTATTCGAGGGTCAGGTATCTCGCGTATCTTGTACTGTTCGGTAACTGTCGCCCTGCTTTTTTCAGGCGTACGCCATATAATGGCGTTTTGCATATTCCACGTTACAAAATATTTTGCTTTTATTGTCTGTGCTTTTTCAACAGCATCTTTTAACAGCTTGCTGTCTCTTGCGTCTGTCTCGGGTGTCTTTAATTCCCATCCGCAGAAAGGCTCTCTGCATTCAAAATCGAGTGTCAATAATACGTCAGGAAACTTGACAGTTGGAAGTCCGTATAAACTTGAGTCATTAGTGGCATTTTTGAAAGGCAGTCCCCCATGACTGATTTGATTTTTTATCCAGGCTATCACCTGCCCTTGAAATTCTCTTTCATTTGCCTTTGTTTTTACCATATTTTTACCGTTTTTCGGTATTTTCAGTCGAACTGGTGGGCTAAAGCCCACCCTACATTTTCATCGTCGTTCCATAAACTCCCAGTAACCCCCGACTACAACATTCGAGGGCTAACAAATTTCATTTATGTCATTCCCACGTTGTGGGGATTTTCTTTTGAGGTCCTTTCGGCAACAGTCCGCAGAAAGCGGGTTTGGTCTTCTATGGCCTTGATGTCGCTCTTTGGACTGCGTGCCCGGGATTGCAGCAGGGCATTGACGGCGTCGGTTAAACGAGCTTCGAAATTTCCTTTCTCCTGGCCGGTATGCTGCAATTGCGTGATACAACTGCTGACCTGCGGCGATTCTGTTTTGGACAGGATTTCCGTCAGCTCAGGTTCGGGGCTGCTGTTTAATGTTTCAAGCAGAATGGAAGCTGTTTGCTTCAAGAGCGGGACGTCAAAGTGGTCAACAGAGATTTTTTGTTTTACGGTTTCGAAGAGTTTTGGTTCGTTGAGCAGAACCTCCAGGATTTCGCGCTGAGCAGAGGCAGCGAGGCCCTGGCCTAAATCTACACTGATAATACTTTGCTTTTGCTCTGTGTAGCCGGCCATTTTCTCGGCTGTTTTAGTCGCTCTGGAAAGGGCAGCGATTATCGCCTTATTATCGAGTCCGATAATCTTTGAAAGCCGGTTAACCAGCAAGCCGCCCTCGATGGATTTGAGAGTTCCGGCGTAAATGCTGGTGGCTATCGAATGCAGATACTCGTCGATGGCGGCTTTTCGGCCTGCAAAGGTGTCGTCGGCGTTGAGCTTTTCCGTCAGGCGGTTCCATTTGAACTGCAGGACATCTACGGCATCATCGAGCAGCCGCTGGAATCTCTCTTTGCCGTTGGCCAGGAGGAAATCACAGGGGTCTTTGCCCTGCGGTATGGAAGCGAGTTTGATATCTATTTTCAGCGACAGGCAGACATCGAGCGCCCTGTTAGCGGCCTCGATACCCGCGGCGTCACTATCAAAAACGAGGACTACTTTTTTTGCATACCTTCGCAGGATTCGGCCATGGCCTGTTGTAAAACTTGTGCCAAGTGTTGCGACGACATTAGTGCAGCCGAACTGATGCGCCATTATGCAATCGGTATAACCTTCCACGACAACTGCTGTGCCTGTCGATACAATCTGGTGCCGGCCTTGCTCGAGGCCGTAAAGTGAGTTGCTCTTGTCAAACAAGACCGTAGTCGGTGAGTTTATATATTTAGCACCTTCATTACTTAGCGTTCTTCCGCCAAAGGCGATTATTCTGCCGGTCACATCAGTAATAGGGAACATCAGACGATTTATGAATTTGTCCCTTCGGCTGGGCTCAGGAGAGGCCTGATTTTGAGCTGTGATAAGGCCAGAGTGTTCGAGGAGCTTTGCCGGGATATTCTTGGCGCGGGCGTGTCTTAGCAAATCATCGGGGGCATCGCTCCCTTGGGGACAGGCAGCAAGGCCGAGCTGCCATTTTTCCATACTTTCTGTTGTCAGCTTTCTTTCGGCGAGGTAATCACGTGCATATTTACCTTTTTCGTTGTCGAGGAGATTCTTCTGGAAGTATTTAGCGGCCCAGGCATTCAGCTTTGCCAGCTGGTTGGGGTCGATAAATTGCTGATTTTCGATTGCCGATTGTCGATTTAGTTTCGATTTTTGACTTGGTTTTGGCAATCGAATTCCCGCCCGGTCTGCCAACCTCTCTATCGCCTGTGGAAAGGTCAGATTTTCGCGCATCTGGACAAACTTGAAGACGTCTCCGCCTGCACCACAGGCAAAACATTTGAAGATTTGCTTCTGGACATTGACGTTCAAACTCGGCCGATGGTCATCGTGAAAAGGGCATAATCCAACCATCTCACGGCCTTTTTTCTTCAGGGCGACGTGCTCACCAACCACATCAACGATGTCGTTGGCCTGCTGGACCTGATTGACTATTGATTGGTCGAATATTCCCGGCATATATAAAAGTTTTTGTTTTCTATATTATAGCTTTGAGCGCCCTACCTTCCGGTCGGCTTGTCAAGGTTTGCTACATAAATATAGACGATAGAGGCAAAAAGTCAAGTTTAATCGAAAAATAGGCCTATTAGTATCGAAAAAGGGGTTTCTGTGCATTGTGGACACTTGGTGAATTGAGACATTTATCGAAGCTCAATTCCTGATTTTCAATAGTCGTTTTTAGCGGACTTTTTTGAGCGGTTGGTAGAATTTTTCCAGCCTTTGGCCGAGGGTGTTGGTCAGGGTTCCGAGCTTTTCGATTGTGCATTCGATGCGGTGTCGGCTCGAAGGTTTCATCGACCACAAAATAGCATAGACAGCGCATAAGGCATAAGAGCAGAAGTGTGTAAGGGATGGGATAGGAAGAAACATTCGCCGGATGAGGATGGGATGTATGACGGATATGTCACACGGTTAAGCCCGAGAGATAACTTTAACCCGTCGGATAACTTCGTATCCGGCGGTTAAATTCTGCATAGCCACAGCACGTCCATACCGTCAGGGCGGTGAATCCTGTGGACTATCTGCTCGGCATGATTTTCAAGCTTGAATTCATACGGCTTTTCAGGCTCTACAAGCATTATAAATTCGTCCGGCCTTATAATAAGAAGGACCCTGCCGGGTGCGAATTTCTCCTGTAATTCTGGAATTGAAAAATGGGAATAGTCATACAGGAAATGCATTTTGCCGTATCGCGTATAAATATCAAATTCACCCGGCGTCTGAATTTCAATCGGCTCACTGAACCATTTTTCGGGGTCATAGCTTAGTGCCACGGTGGTGATAACGTATGGCATATTAAAGCCTACTGTTGTAATGTAAACAGCGTCGAAATCATCAAAACGCGGCTTCAGCCAGTCGCATGCTTCAATAAGGTCAGCGTGATACAAATGATAAACTTCCGTTCTGCGATTAAATTCACCGTAAAAGTGGTAAAAGAATCTCGCATTAAGTCCGATGACAAGTGCTGCAAGGACTATTATCGCTGTCCGTGCATATTGGGGATTTTTTCCCCAAAGCCATCTGACGGCTGCTGTAAGCCCTACAGCCGACAGCAGCACGAGGGCGCACAAGCCCGGCGCACTGCGCAGTGCGTGAATGCTCAAAAGTCTCCAGCCGAGAATATCGCCTATCGGATAAGTAAGCACAAAGGCAGCAATTGTCCGCAAAGAGGCGGAAGTTTTGAACCTGCGTAAAACCAGAATCGCGCCTGAAATCATCAACGGCATCTCGTACCAATGAAACTGACCGCCAACGGGCGGTTTCTGAATCACGAAGTGGTCGCCTTGAATGAATAAAAAGTCCAGACCGAAATGCTGAATGTAACGCAGTGATACATTTTTTAATGAGTCCATCAGATTTGCTGAGCCGACCCAGTAAGGCTGGTAACTGGCGTGCCTGCCGATACCTTCAGGGTGAAAGATATGCAGAAAAAGCAGCTGCCCGAAAGTAGCTGCAAAACCGAGGATGAATAAAGTAACAGCCAGAGCGCCTTTTCGTGTTTTTATGGTTTTCCACCAGAGCGGCATATTAAATAGAATAATAGCGAAGATAAAAACCGGCACAAAAAGACGAACGGAATGATAGCCGAAACAGCCGATGCCTGCCAAAACACCGCTGATACCTGCGATGACCGGTCGCGGAGAATTATTTTTATTATTGCTGACAGGCAGATTTGCCCAGAGCATCCCTGCAATGGGGATAAGCCCCAATAGCGGTGCAAGTGAGGCCTCGTGTCCCCAGCGGCTTTGCTGCAGATGCCAGGGATTTAACGCAAGCAGGGCTGCAGCGGCAAGACCGGTTTCCGTATTGAATAATTTTTTGGCAACAAAGTAAATCAGCCAGACGGTAAAGACAGCGGCAAGAACAGCAGGCAGCCGGGCGGTATAAACATTCAACCCGCCGATTGCCTGAAAGGGAATCATCATATAGATGAACAGTGTAGTGCTGTTGCCGCCGAGATTTCGCATATAGTAAATAGGCCAGGATGCACCAGCGTAATCTTCGCCGGTTTTAAGCAGACAATACGCAGACCATGCGTTTGCGGCCTCATCCTGATTCAGGCCAGGTGGCGACTGTCCCAGGTTAATCAATCGCAACAGGGCGGCGAGCAGCAGAATAATAATAAGTATTTTTGAGTTATGCCGGGGCCAGGTAGAGCAGGTGTTTTCGAGAGCAACGGAATTTGTCTGACAGGCCATAATATGGGGGACTGTATAGAGTTAAGGTAGAATCGTCAAGTTGAATTTTAAGCTAACGGTTCGTAATAGTTTTGGCGTTTCTGCTATTGTGGACACCTGGTGAAATAGGACATTTATCGAAGCTCAATTCCTGATTCTCAATACTCGTTTTTAGCGGATTTTTTTGAGGGGTTGGTAGAATTTTTCCGGCCTATGGCCGAGGGTGTTGGTCAGGGTTCCGAGCTTTTCGATTGTGCATTCGATGCGGTCGCCCGGCTGGAGGAATCTGCCGGTGGCCATAGCGACGCCGGAGGGTGTGCCGGTGGCGACCACGTCAGCCGGTTCGAGTGTCATTATGTGGCTTAAAAACGATACGATATCCGCAACTGGATAAATCATCTGTGAGGTGTTCGACTTTTGACGAACTTCACCATTTACCTTCAGAGTCATTGTTAGGTTTTGCACATTATCCACCTCGTCAGAGGTGATAAAATATGGCCCCATCGGGCAAAAGCCGTCGGCCCATTTGCCGTTGAGCCAGTCATAAAATTCGTCCCAGGGCCGTTTGGCTCTGCTTGTTTTGAAGGTTACACTGCGGGCAGATACATCGTTGCAGATGGTGTAGCCGGCGACGAAATCGAGGGCATTTTCCGGCGCGACGCATTTGGCCTTTTTGCCGATTACTACCGCAAGCTCGATTTCATAGTCTATCTGTTCGCTGTAAGCCGGCCAGGGGATTTCTTCATCGGGTCCTATGACAACTGTCGGCGGCATAAGAAACGGCCTGGGCACGGTCGTTTGGCGGGGTGAATCCGACAGGCCAAGTGCAAGGCCAGCCTCTTTGATATGCTCTGAGTAGTTTCCAGCGAGGGCTATTACTTTGTCCGGCCGAGGGATTGGGGCAAGCAGATGCACCGACTCGATGGGGGTTAAGATATCGGTTGATTCAGCTAATTTGGCAAGCCGGCTGAGGCAATCAGGGCCTTTTGTGAGGATTTCTTTGACTCTGCGAGGCGGATTTGGACCCTGCCAGACTGAGGGTATGTCAATTAGGCCAGCGCTGGTAAGTATTGCACAGGAAATCGTATTATTTCTCGAATATGTAACTAATTTCATTTGCTCACCTTTATTGTTTTTTATCCGGTGGATTTGTAATGGTTATCATAGCAAAAATAGCTTGAATTTACAGGAAGAAAAGTTTTTAATGTTAAAGACAGCAGGGTATGTTGGTTAAATGGTAATGGTTCGACTCCGCTCACCATCCTGAGCAAAGTCGAAGGATTGGTTAAATGGTTAATTCTAACTCACCAATTAACTACTCACCAGTTACCAATCACTAAGTTGTTTTGGCGGTTAAAAGTTAAGGACTTTGAAAATGTCTTTAAGGGATTTATGGGCACAAGCGGGAAACTGGCTCAAAGCCCACAAGATATCCAGGCCTGTGAGAAGTCGGCTGGAGCTAAACGACGAAGGTCTAATCAGCCAGGAAGCGGAATCGGCGAAGTCGGCTGGTGAACAAACCCAGCAAGCAGGTACCGAGAGTAGCCAGGTTGTGGTCAAAACGGTTCCGCCAAAGGATAAGCGAGAATCGCTCGAGAAACTACAAGCCGGTTTCGATAAACTCATTGAGCAATTGCAGGGCATCAACCAGCATCTGAACCGTCAGGTCGCTCAGCACGAGGATTTGATGAGCCGGATTGAACAATTGCCCAGACTGCTCGAAAGCTTTCCGGAGGTTGTGGAAAATCAAAAGCAGATAACAGAGCAGCTCATCGAGCAGCTAAAAGCGGCCGCTGTTAAAAATCAGCAGTTTATAGATACAGTCGAAAAGATTCCGGGCGAAACTGCAAAGCAGACCGATGCACTGGTTGATATAGACCATCAGCTTGCCGCTGCTGCTGATACTGACGTGCAAATGACAGAGAGCCTTAACAAGTTTAACCAGACGCTGGACAAACTAAACCAGAGCGCCCTCGGCCAGACCGACAGTATCATACAGATGAGCAGGACCTTCGCCACGAGCGACAGGTATCTAAAATATATAATCTCCAGGCAGAACAGACGCTTTATATGGATGTTTTTGATTTCTATTGGGGTATGTGTGATTGTTGTTTTGATACTCGTCGGTATCGTTATTTATGTGAAGCAGTAATTCGATTTCTCTATTATCCTGTGGTTTTGATTGGCAGTATCTGTGCTCGACGTTTAGTCGAGTAATAGTTACGGGTATGGGAAATATGGATCGTTGACATTTCTTCTGTTTGCTCCGGGGGCTAAGTTTTTTAAGATTCTTCACTTCGCTGTACTTTGTTCAGAATGACGTGAAATTCGTTGCGTTTTGTCCAGAATGAAGGGGGGTAGCCGGTGTTTTTTGCCCTAAATGAACGAATCTCAAATCATAGATAAAGGGACACGAAAGTTCTATAAGCCGCAATATCAATACTGATAATGCGGTTTTTGTGCTATTTTTTGTTATATCGTTTAATTTCAGCGTTTTTTTCGAGGATGAGGATTTTGAGTATTTTCGGTAACCGGTATTTATATTAAAGAAACTTTGAAGGATAGTCCGAATAAAGTGTTTAGTGTTAAAAGGCGTTTAGTGTTTCTAATTTTTCAACTTATTTAGGAGAGTTAAAGATGCATTATCTGCAAGAGATCAAAAAATGGCTTGGTGAGGTTACGGAAATCTTCCTGCTGCTGGTTGCCTTAGGGGTCGTAGTTCAGATCCTTTTTGGTGATACGGTCTTTTTCTTTGGCGGGATTATTCCCAATCTGACCAAGTTAATTTCAACTTTGGGCGAGAATGGGCTGGTTGGTCTGATTGCCTTGAGTATTATACTCTGGTTATTCTACAGGAAGAAAGCCGTAGCATAAATTCTTCTTTGCTGCCCGTCCTCTAAGAATTGACACTGGTTAAAGCTTTTTATATAGGGGGGCGGTTAGGTAATCTGCTGCGTTGCAGAGATTGCTTGAAAGAGATGGTCTTTAGTTCAGTAATGTGAATTCTTCGCCGTGGAACAGCAGTAGAGAAGAGATGTCTGGAAAAATAGACGAGGTTGAATCTACGGCGAGTAAGTTTTAATGTATAAGAGCGAGAGCACTTGAGCGGTTAATTACCGCCTGTGATTCTTAATAATAATAGAATACCTAAAAGACAGAGCACGAGCAATGCGGCTCTAAGTATGCGCATAAGCTGTGTTTTGGGTTCCACATATCGCCATAGAAAGGCACATACCGCTGCGATAAGCGAGATGCGCAAAACAAAAGATATGAAATCCCTGAACATAAGTTAATTATAACCCATTTTGACATGGAGGGTCAAGAGTTAATTGCCTATTTTAACATAAGATACAGATTCAATGTTAGTGCGTATACGGTTTATTATACCTGTAGGGGTTAGGTACTGTATTTTTCCTAGGTAATTATACTTTTTTGGCTGTATTCTTAGCTCAGGCATTCCAGCGGGGGAGAAAGGCAAATAAAACTTTTTCGGACGATGGTTAGAAACCCAACAGAGTAGTGGATAAAATCTCTCACGGCTGGAGGATAAAAACTTATCAAGATATAACTTGGCTGAATGAATGGTTTGGTTAGAGGTGCTTATAACCAATAAAGTGGTATGCTTATTCGTCGTTTTAGTATTGAGCGGCAACGTTATTTATCTGAGGTGAAAAAATTTTTGTTTTTTCCTTGACTGTTGGTTAGTAGAAAAAGATGATTCTTATGAGTTCTTTGAAAAAGGAATAAACCTGACTGCAGGTTCTAACCCCCATGCTTTCTTGCAAGCAAGAATGGGGGTTTGGATAGCTAAATGGGAACGCGGTTAAAAGCCGCGACGGTCGCGCCGCTGTGAGCGCCTGCTCCGATACTAATCGGAAATCCGAGGGGCATTTTATCCACTGTCCTTTATTTAAAATATACACAGGACGGGAAGGAGCTTCGAGGTAAGGAGCGAGTCAGAAAACCTGCCTGTAGTTGGTTTCGCATATAAGTGTTCTCGCGATATGGAACACAGTGCAGCTTTTGCGCCCGAATATTCCTGCTTTTATAAAAAGCAGACCAGTTAAAGGGAGTTTGGGTCACTGACAAATAAGGCCGCCGTTTCCTTCGCGGGAACGGCGGCTTTTTTATTGCTCAGGTGCCCTCGCGATAAGGGCCGGATAGCGCGAAAGGAGATGATATCAAGAAATTAGTTGATTGTGAGGATTAGTGAATTGAGTATGTCGTGGCGGGATATTTGATGTGTTGAATAGTTAAATTCGAGATTAATGGTGAATCTTGTGAGTCGTAAGGAGAGATATAATGTTTGGCATAAAAAAACAAATAGCTGTTTTAGCAGCTTTGCTTAGTTTGGCAATAAGTGCATTCGGTCTGGATTATGACTCGAATGATTTTGCGGTCGAAGTTGTAGAGTATGTTCAGGGCGGCGCAGTTGAAACGGACTGGATTTTAGGAAAGCCGCTTATTGATGCCAATACGGCACTGGGTAGGCCGACATTAGAAACGACTGGTGACGGCTGGTCCATACCGCTGGATGCGAATGTGCCTGTTGTTCCAATTTACCAGCCGTTCAGGTTGTTTGAGATAGTGTCGGTTGGTGATGGTGGGCGCTTGACGCTGAAGTTTAATCATCGTGTGGCAGACGATGAGAACAATCCTTATGGGGTAGATTTTATAATATTCGGGAACCCGATACAGTTAACGAGCGGGGGACTGATGTGGGACAATAGCAATCCCGAGAATTTTACAGTTGTGGGAAATATTCTTTCAGAGCCGGGTATTGTGGCGGTCAGCCAGGATGGCAATAACTGGTATTACTTTTCGTCCGAGCATGCGGATGACTTTGCACCGACTGCAAGCTACGAGTGGGATGATATCAATGATGTGTGGGCGCAGGAGCTTGACCCTACCAGACCGGTCGACCCGAATTTAACGGCAGCCGATATGGATGGTATGACAGTGGCAGAGATGATAAGCGCGTATGATGGTTCTACTGGTGGGACCGGCTTTGACCTTCGAAGGCTTGACCCTAACGATTATGCGGCTCTATCTGTTGATCCTAATAGCGGACGGAAGTGGATTCAATATATGCGTATAGAAGATGACCCAAATAGCAGTGCGACGACGGAGATAGATGCTGTTGCCGATGTGAGCTGCTGCGGCGATTACAAGCACCCATACCCAGTAGGTGATATCAATAAGGACTGCAGGGTAAATATGATAGATTTTGCTATGATGGCCGGTCACTGGCTCGATTGTACCTGGAATTGTCAGTAAAACCAATGAGCAAAAAAGCATTTACATTGATAGAATTGCTTGTGGTTGTTTCCATTATTTCGCTGTTAATGGCGATTTTGCTGCCGGCACTTGGTTCTGCGCGGGAGCAAGGTAAGTCCGTCAGGTGTCTGAGTAACCTAAAGCAATTGGCGCTTGCTGCAGATTTGTATACGAGCAATAACGATGGTTATTACCCAATAGCATATATGTATAAAATGAAAGATTCTGTATTTATATCTTATGCGTGGGACTTTACGACGATAAAGGATTGGAGTAAAAGTGAGTGGAAGGTGATACCAGGACTGTTGTGGCAGGGCAGTACTATTGAGAAGGTTCATCAGTGTCCAGCTTTTAGAGGTTCTCATAACTGGTTAGCAGACCCGTATACCGGTTACAATTACAATACGAGCTATATTGGTCATGGCAGCGGTGAAACGATAGTGCTGCCTGCTAAGGCAATACAGGTTAAGCGGCCTTGGAGGTGTGCATTGTTTGGTGATGGAGAGTATAGCGCGGGAGCTAATAAATTTATGCGTTCACCCTGGCCAAGCGAGGGTGATGCAGGTTGGTCTGGAAGGTCTGCCGGGACGCAGGGATATCGTCATTTGGGTAGGACCAATGTTGCTTATTGCGATGGCAGCGCAAGGTCGGTGCGTGAGCTGTATAAAGAGACGGACCCGGCGGAGGTGAAGAATATTGCAGAGGGGACCGGGTTTTTGTCGCCGGATAATAGCGCATACGATTTGGAATAAATTGACGTGGCATTTTTGATGGTTAGATATTTCATCCTTTGACCGCTACGCATAGGGTCCTGTATAATTGCCGTGTGGATAAGGCGAAACTAAAACAAGGGTTCAGATTTGCTTTTCAAAGTTTGAATCAGCTTCTCTGGCCTGCGGTATGCGTCATCTGCCGGGAGAGTATTTGCGAGAGCGATAGAAGTTTATGCAAAGATTGCTGGAGCGAGCTTCTGGGTTGTACCGGAGTTGATTACTGCCCTCGCTGTGGCCGAGATGTCAGCAGATACGCTATATTGGAAGGCGTTTGTCCGGATTGCCAGAGCAAAGAATTTCATTTTGACCAGGTAGCTCGAAGCGGAGTTTATAAGGTTGGAGAGTCTTTACAGCACATGATTGTGGCCTTTAAGAAGGGACGGACTGAGCTGGATTCAACTTTAGGTTTTTTGGCCAATTCTGCATTGCGGGGCAGCAGCTTTGTAAACGCAATCGAAATTTTCGTTCCGGTGCCACTACACTGGTCGAGGCGGCTGGCGCGTGGCTATAATCAATCCCTGATTTTAGCTAAGAAATTGAAGCACCCAACGGCGAAAATCAGCACTGAGCTTGTTCGCATCCGCCGGACCAAATCACAGACAATAATGGCAAGTCCCGCTGCTCGGGCGAGAAATGTAGCTGGAGCCTTTGCAGTCCGCAAGGGGCATAACTTTAGCGGACGAAATCTTTGCCTTGTCGATGACATCAAGACAACCGGTGCAACGTTGAACGAGTGTGCAAAAACGTTAAAACAAGCCGGCGCTTCAAAAGTCTTTGCGTTAGTTTTAGCCGTCGCGGGTCAAAATATAGGCTAAATTCATCTCGCAAGAGAAAATGAGAAAGAATGCCTACAGTTTTTCATATTTTATGATGGCACGGTATAGGCCGTTGATGCGTTTGCCGTCGATGATTAAGGGTGAGTAATTTTCGTTTCTTGGCTGCAGGCGAACTTTGTTGTCCGGCTCAAAGAAGACCCGCTTGAAGGTCGTCTCGTGCGGCATTGCAAAACGGATAAAGCAATCGTCGCCATTGTGCACTTCGGCTGCAGGTGAGAAAAGCACGATGTCACCTTCACGGAACTTCGGCTCCATCGAATCGCCGACAACGCGGACGGCAAAGGCGTTGGGGTCGTGCATATCAGGACAGCGGACATAATCATCTGCTACGCCTGCTGGATAGTCGAGGTCATTGAAATCGCTGGGGTAGCCGGCTGCGACTTTGTTTATCACCGGCACTAGTCTTCCGGCGGCAATAGATGACCTATCCTGCTCGATGTCCAGCTCGCTTTTGGCAAGAAGTGTGCTGAGCTTGGTGACATTTGTTTTTTTGCGAATGAGATTTTTTATAAAGCGGCGTAATTTTTCGTTTTCAGCCTCAGCCGACTCGTATTCCTGACGAACATCAGAGGGGAGCCGTTCCAAATGAGCAATGTGCAGCAAAAGGCCCGGCTCAAACTTAAGAATTTTTTCGAGCTTTCTTAATAGCTCATCACTGGGCGGGTTTTTTACCTTGCTGGTTTCGATTGTGGATAAATACGGCTTGGAGAATCTGCACCGACTGCTGACGTCGTCCAGCGTTAAATTTAGCTGCTCGCGTTTTTGTCTGATTATTTGGCCTAATGACATAACACGAACTTTACATAAATTTTCGCGAAATGCAAGGAAAAGTTAGATAAATATTTAACAATCTTCTTCGGCCTTGTTGTTAATCTATTTCTATAACCTCGTAATTGCTGTTTCCGAGGCCTATTCGCTCGGCATGTTCAAGTTGGTGCAGGGGGTTAAGATTGTCGTTTCCAAGCAGTTTCTGCATTTTTTTGCCGGCTTTATTTTCTACCAAATCCAGTGATGCCTTATCGATAGCAACGGCATCGGTTGAGGCGGTTATGCCAATGTCATCGACTATCTTTGGCATGTTCGCTTCGTCGAAACAATCGCAATTTTTGGTGACCGAGAGAAGAAAATTGAAAAAGACGGCTCTATTTTCCTTTCCCTTCAGGACACCGAGTGCATGTTCAGCAATACTTTTTTGCAGGACTTCGGTTTCTTCGCCCCAATTTAATTTTACGGCGCCGAATCTGCACACGGCGAGGCATTCTGCACAGCCGATGCACTTATCCTGGTCAATGTGGGCCTTTACCTTGCCGAGTGTGATAGCATCGGCAGGGCAGTGTTTGTAGCAAAGGCCACAAAGCGTGCATTTTTTGGTGATGCTGAGGGTAACGGCAGCGTGTTGTTTCATCTTTCCCCTTTTGCTTGCACAGCCCATACCCAAAGTTTTTAGCGTAGCTCCGAGACACGTTGCGCAATGTCCTGTAAAGTGAGCCACCGAAAGAATCGATTGGCAGCGAACAATGTCGGATGCAATAAAAACTTCTTTATTGACTTCACCGTTGATTTTGACTGCCGTCTCAGATGTTCCAAACAATCCGTCAGGGACGATAAATGGTATCCCCAATTTATCGAAGCAGAAGCCATGCTCAGCAGCCAGAGTGCTATGGTCAACGGCATCGTGTCTTTTGCCGGTATATAAGGTAGTGGTGTCGGTGAGAAAAGGTTTTGTTTTCAAAGCGAGCAGCTCATCCACTAATCCTTTTATGCAGGGAGCTTTTATATATGTATTATTGCCTTCTTCGCCGACGTGGACTTTTATAGCGGTGAAATCATTTTCCTTAAAGCAGCTTGCAAAGCCGCCGGCCTTGAACAGCTTACGTGCCTTTTCGGATATTTTCTTTTGGCCGTCTTCAATGGAGGCCCTGATGAAGTATATTTTAGAGGCCATATATGATTACTCTGATATAGTTAAGCTGCGGTTTAATATATTATGGTAATTTTTTGCACTCATTGATAACGGCGCAATGCAATATGGATGATACGCTCAATTAGTTTATTATACGGGATACCGGCTCTTTCTGCAGATTCAGCAACTTCCTCGCCGTAAGCGATATCGGGGTTGGGATTTGCTTCGAGAATAACGAGCTTATTTTCAGCGGTGAGTCTTATATCGATTCTTCCATAATCTTGCATTTGCAGGAGACGATAGACCCTTTTGCAGATGCGCTCGATGTTTTTAACGATGGATGTTTCAAACTCGGCAAAACCGAATTTGATGCCCCATTTTTCACGATATTCACGATTCCATTTTACCCTGTAGGTTGCGAGCTGTGGCCCCGCAGGGCGGTCAAAATCGAATAAGCATTCGCGTATAGGCAGGACGGTCAGGTGCTTGTTTCCAATAATACTGACATAAAGCTCCCGGCCTTCAATGTATTCTTCGATGATAACGGGCTGGTCCCAGCGTTCGTGAACGAATTTGACTCGCTCCAAAAGAGCCGATTCGTTGGTAACAAGAGATGCATTAGAGATGCCCTCGGAGCTATCCTCCAGGGCGGGCTTGACGACAAGAGGGTAATTGAGGGATTTGGGAATGCGAACCTTTCTATTTTGGGCGATGGAAACAAAGCCGGGGACGCGTATTCTGTGGAGAGTTAGTAACTGTTTGCACAGCCGCTTGTCACGGCATAGCATCAGTCCTGCCGGACCGGTACCAGTGAATGGGGTGTCGAGCGTCTCGAGGACTGCTGCGATGTTCATATCCATACTACGGTTTCCGCTGAGTTGCTCGGTAAGGTTGAAAATGAGGTCTTGTTTATTGTCGCTCAGAGTAGTTACGATGATTGTGATGTCATCTTCGACGCCGAGGACAGATACGTTGTGCCCGAGATCGCGTAATGTCTGGATGACGTGATACTCTGTGGTCGGCTTTTTTGGCTGCTGCAAGAAATCCGGGTCCTGGGTGGGTATTGTCCATTTATCGGCCAGGACGGTGATATTTAATTTTCGTTTCATTGGCGTCTTTGCCTTCGCCTGATTCTAAAAGTATTTCTTGCAATTGCTGTAATCAGAACGGTTAGACCGATTATATCATCCGTCTGATTGCTTTTAGCATATAAATCAAGTGCGTCGCAGCGAAAAATTATTCTGCCGACCAGTTGATGAATGTCATATTTATGATGTCTGGTCCATCTTGCGACGTTGTCGGTAATCTGTCGGCGGTATGACCGAAGAATAGTGGATGCCTTTGTCGCTGCCGAAGCCGAAATTCCCGTCTTGAAAAGCTCTTTAAGACTATCGTCATAGTAACCCTGGAACTCACTGCCGAGAATCTTGCGTTTTCTGTCGTAGAAACCGGCAAGGGTGGAGGTCATTCGTGAAGCTGACCACGGTGGGATGCCTTTGCATTTAGTTATTGGCTCCTTGTTGTTGAGCTTTTTTATTACATTATCGACATACCTTAGTTTCCTTATGACGGGCCAATCTCTGTATTTTTCCTGCCAACGGCTGTTCGGAGAGAGCAAAACTGCAAAGGTTTCTGCGAAGTCCTCATCCGGATGTGCCTGAGCGTAATTGTCTTTGAGGTGCATAACGAAGCGTCGAGAATAGGGCTGGTAGTAATAGGAATCAGAGTACCTGGCTGAAAAAGGGCCGAATAATTCGCGCCATCTGGTTTTTTTATACAGTTCATAAGCATAGTTCAAAGCATGTCCGCATTCGTGGCGCAGAAGTTTCATACAGTATTTTTCTGTTCCACCTTCTACTTCGAGCATCATTTTCTTTTCAATGCTTTTTAGTCGTGGGTGGGCAAGGAAAAATGGAACGCCGATAATGGGCTCTTTGTCGGGGCAAAGCCACTCATCGGCAAGATAGCAGGGGGGATGAAAGGTTATACCTTTTGAATCAAGCTCCTCGTATAGTTTTTTTATAAGCGGTTCGAGAGAAGAACTTTGTATTTGCAGCTTGAGGTCTTTGACTCGCATTTGCAGAATTTCTTCATCCGTGAGTTTTTTCCAGTCTATTGTCTTTGTCGTTTTTACCATTAGGTTATATTGGTTAAAACTAATAGTGTGAAGCTTTTTCTTGTCTTATCTATAACAAAAATGGTGTTTTTTGCAAGCAGGCAATTGCTATTATTTAGAAGAAAAGATGCTGGGTGAGTATTTTCAGGCCGAGAGCAATTAAAAATAGACCGCCGAGGGCCGCGATTTTGTTCTCGAAAAAGTGGCCGATTCTCTTGCCGATAAATACACCCAGGTACGACAGAGCAAAGGTTACTATGCCTATGATTATCACCGCAACAATGATGGAGCTTGTAATCAGTGATAGTGTAACGCCGACAGCGAGGGCGTCGATACTGGTGGCGACTGACAGAACCAGCAAAATGAAGATATTTGACGGGTCGAAACTTTGCTCAACAGAGCCGATTTTGAATGACTCGTAAATCATTTTGGCGCCGACAGCACTTAAAAGGCCGAAGGCAATCCAGTGGTCATAACCAGCTATGTATTTTTTTATACTCAGCCCAGCCAGAGAGCCAATCAACGGCATAAGCGCCTGAAAGCCGCTGAAAAAGACGGCCATGCGAAAAATTTGCCTCATCTTTAACCGCTTATAAACAGAGCCGCTGACGACAGAGACTGCAAAGGCATCCATCGCCAGAGCGACAGCTATAATTATGATTGACAGCAGTTTCATAGATGATTTGAAT
Organism: uncultured Pirellulales bacterium; assembly: GCA_964440735.1. Taxonomy (GTDB): domain Bacteria; phylum Planctomycetota; class Phycisphaerae; order Sedimentisphaerales; family Anaerobacaceae; genus CAZBWE01. Next base: position 4,711 of record CAYTTK010000002.1, on the reverse strand, counting down.
TCTGATTTCGGCAGTGTATTTTTACGGTTTACATAACTTGCAGGGTCTTTTGCCATCATCTATAGCATCTTGTCTTGTTTTGTAATGGACAAGATTTTCCGGCAAGATTCTTTTTGCCGAGGAGCAGGTGGATTTATGGAAGACCCGGCTTTTCTTTGAGGCCACATAAGTATCTTTAGTCGGTGCTGCTGCATCGGTCGGCCTGGCTAGTTCTTTTCGACTAATGCCAATCGGATTAGGGTCGGAAGGTGTGGTGTATTTTGGATTGGCATCATGGTAGGCGGTGATAAAGGTGTTGGTCTGTTCCAGAACGATATTGGTAACTGTGGCGGGCGTGTTTTGTATAGATGCCACCTGCATTACCGGCTCGGTCTTCCATACATCGACTTTCTGGCGTAGTGCCGGCTTTGTCTGAATATGGATACTTTTAGCTAATAATGTTTGAATGTGGAATACGTATTGTTGAGATTGCTCAAGCTTAAGCATATCCACGCGAATTATAAGTTCGGGCAGGATGGGCAACTTGTACATAACGCCCGGCTCGGGAGTAAACACTTTGATGCCGGCTTCGTTTAATTTGTTATTTATTTGAGCTTTGAGTTTTTCCCATACAAGCCCGTTCGGCTCTTCATCGGGATGAATAATAGTAACAAATAAGTTGTCTATCCCCGTCAGAGCGGGATTGGCCCGGCCAATCAATAGAGATTCATGTTCGGGCAAGGGCAGCTCTATCTGGCCCAAGGCAGGAACACATAAAATTCCGGTAACGACCGCCAGGATTAGGCAATACTTTTCGGTTTTCATAATTTCCCTTTCTTTTCAGATTTTGTGCAAATCTATCCACAACTTTATGCTATAAGCGAAAAGGCATCGCTAACATCCATACCTTCTTTTATGCCAAGCTCTTCGGCCTTTGCATTTGCCTTTGTAACTTTACGTGCTCCGAAGCGCTCGAGTGTGCCGATGGGATTATCAGGTGAGCTTTCAACGATTGCTGTGGCGACGCCATAGCGCTGGCAGGCCTCTACATCAATCGCCGGACAGGCAGGAAATCCCTTTGTTCCCGCTACCAGCAAAATATTAAATCCGGACCACTTTGTTTGCACACCTTCGACCGGACCATTTGGAGTTTGGAAAGTTTTTGTGTGAATTTCCATGATTATGATTGCCTAAAAATATCTTAGTTTTAACGACCTTTGTCTTCCAAAGGTGGACGAAATGTGACGGTTTACTTTATACAGGCATACCGAGTTGTTTTTCTATTTCGGCCAGCTTTTCGTCGAGCAGCTCTTTGGTTTTGGCCTCGACATTTAGTCGCAATAGAGGTTCTGTATTACTGGGCCTGCAATTAAACCACCACTGTTTATACTGAATTGTAACGCCGTCAAAGCGGTCGATTTGCCCGTCGCTGTATCTTTTTGCAAGCTCATCCATCTTTGCCTGCTTGTCATCGACCTTAAAGTTTATCTCGCCGCTGCTGTAATATCTCCGCAAGGGTTTGATTAGCTCGCTTATCGGCGTATTTGCCTGGCTGATTATATTTAATATATGCACCAATGTAATCATAGCTGAGTCGGCACAATAGTTGTTACGATAATAGAAGTGCCCGGATAGCTCACCGCCGAATACAGCGTGTGAATCGCGCATGGCCTTTTTCATAAATGCGTGCCCGACGCGTTCTCTTCGCGGAGTGCCGCCATTTTTGAGGATTTCTTCTACAACAACCCAGCTGCTGCGTAAATCGTAAACAATCGTTGACTTTGGATTAGCTTTAAGGAAATACCCAGCCATTAAAGCGGTCAGCAAATCACAGTTGATAGTTTGAGCTTTTTCATCAATCATCATCAACCTGTCGGCGTCGCCGTCGAAACAGATGCCGAAGTCGCACTTTTTTGCCTTTACCGTTTTTTTAAGTTGAGTCAGGTTTTCTTCAACGAGCGGGTTCGGCTCATGCTTGAATTTGCCCTTATGCTCGAAATTAAGAGGGACTATTTCAATAGGCAGGTTTCCAAAAATAGCAGGTACGGTTTTGCCTGCCATTCCGTTTGAGGAGTCGATGGCAATTTTGAGCTTTTTTATATCCGGTTGCATAAACTTCAGGACGTGATTTTTATATTTGGCAGTTAAATCACATTTTTCGACTGAGCCGGTAACATTTGCCTTTGTGTGAAGTAAAGCCATTGCGATATGTTGTATGTCTTTTAAACCTGTATCGACGCCGACGGGCCTGGCGCCTAAGCCGGATATTTTGAAGCCGTTGTACTTGGCCGGGTTATGTGAGGCCGTGACCGCAATGCCGCCGCAGGTGCCGAGATGATTGATTGCAAAATACATCTGTGGCGTGTCAATCATTCCGATGTCGATGACGTTTGCGCCGGTTGAGTTAATTCCTTCTATGAGGGCCTGCGATAATGGTTCGCTGTGAGTTCTCATATCACGGCCGACACAAAGTGCCTGGGCGTTTGTCTGGCCTCGCTCGTAGCCGGTAAGCAGCGACCGCAGAAAACGTGCAGTAGCGCAGCCGACCTTCCACGCGTCATCTTCATTGATTTGGTCGGGATAAATGCCTCTTATATCATATGCCTTGAAAATTGAAGGGTCCATCTTCTAAACTCCTGTAGTGTATAGTATTAATACACCGCTCGTCCATGCCAAATATCACGAATCATAAGATAAAAGTTTCTATCTGCTGTTGCCTACTATACACTGCTGCCGGTTTAGATGTCAACAATTAACATCCGGTGCTAAAGTATGATTTGCTTGCGTCGTAAGGTGATAAATAAAGGAATTCTGAATTAGCAGGGATTCTGCAAGTTCGGAAAAATGATTGTTGATAATTGGCGACTCCAATGTTACTATGTCGATAAATTGAGGCAGTTTCATTATGGAATTATCGTGGCCAATGAGGTTAAGAATCGCGGCAGCGATGGGTGCCGGAGCTGTCCTGCTGGGTGTTATCGACTGGCCATTAGTAGCACCGCCTGACCCGATGGGGGTCGTGTCCCTGCTTAATGGCAGTATAAGTTCTGGTGATGTCATAGTTATATTGGTTTTGGGATTTCTGGCCGGCCTTATCGGGTATTTTCTTTCCTGGCCTTATGGGAGAGAGATAGGAGTTCTGGCTGTTCCATCCGGTTTGGCTGTCTTGGCCTTACGCACCGGCAGTATGGCAGGGCTGATGCAGCTAAATCCAACCTTCGCACAACGGCAGGCAATTTTTGCGGCGCTTAAATGGGAGCCGATTCTCTGGATGGGTGTTATCGCTGCCGGATTTGGCGGTGTGCTGTTGGGTGAAAGTATCTATTCGAAACCGGAACCAGTCGAGAAACAAAAAAAATCTAACTTCAAGGTCAATACATCCATAAATGCAGCGATTGCATTGATAGGGTCGGTTTTAATAGCCAACTTCTTTATTGGACTATTTGCTCAAGACGTTAGAATATTCGACAAAAATTTGAGTTCAATCGTTGCCCAGCAGGCTGTTGTACAAATCGCCTTTGCTGTGGCGGTTTCATTCGGTCTTGCTGCTTTTATATTCAAGAAATTTCTCAATGCCAGCCATATCTGGCCGACAGTTGCAAGCGCTTTGATAACTGCCTTTAGTATAACTACTTACGTCAGGCAAGGTGTGTTACAGTATCTTATTGACCATTATCCAGCGGCCTTCTTTTCCCATGCGGTTATTTCCATACTGCCTGTGCAAATGGTTGCTTTCGGCACATTAGGTTCAATCACCGGTTACTGGCTTGCTGTCCGCTATAATTTCTGGCAAAAGCACGTAAAATAGCCAAGTTTGACGGATTTGGAAAATTTAACACATCTTTTTTCAAGTCCTACCTTTCACATAAGTTTATATATTCTAAGGGATTATGCGTTAAAAGCGTAATAATTAACCCTCATCGTCCACACAAAAACAAAAATGGTTGTTTTCGGTCTTGAAATTAGCCGAAAATAACAGGTGTGTAAAGCCCGCATCTGTTCGATTAGGGTGTCGGGGGTTTGTTTTCAGAATGAGTTGCTTTGGAAATGGCACAGGAAAGCATTTAATGAGTTGATGGGTGAACAATGGGGGTGAACAATGGCTGGATATTTTCGTAATAGATATGGTAAGACCAGCCAATAAAAGGAGTTAATGATGTTGGTTTTAAGCAGACAAAGAGATGAATCGATTATGATTGGCGATGATGTCAAGATTACCATTGTCGATGTTCGCGGAGATAAGGTTCGCCTTGGTATAACAGCCCCAAGGGAGATACCGGTTCATCGCATGGAGATATACGAAGCGATTCAACGCGAAAAGCGCGAAAAGGCAGAAAAGCAAACCCAGGAGCAGCCGGCAGAAGCTGCCCAAAAACAGCCCAAGAGAAATACAAAGAAGCAGGCTAAGAAAAAGTCAGAGGAACAACCGCAGGAGCAGCCCGAAGAGCAGCACCAGCATCAGAACAAATAAAAGAAGCTGTCCGCAAGAATTTTTTTCTACCGCTTGCCCGCCATCTTATTTCATCCGTTAGCCAGACAATCAAGACGATTTTTTTGTAGCACTTTACATTCGCTTATAGCGAGGTCCGCCGGCGCCTTCCGGAGCGGTCCACCTGATATTGTTGAAGGGGCATTTTCTCTGGCAGGTCTTGCAGTGCAGACAGTTTGAGGGATTGGCTGGTTTTACTTCGTCCTGGATTGTTTCATATACACCAGCCGGACAGAATGTAAT
>CAYTTK010000001.1:43153-63853 GCA_964440735.1 uncultured Pirellulales bacterium | reverse complement strand
GTTCAGTGCGAATTATGTCCGAAGATGTGTTTGATTGAGCCGGGCCAGAGCGGCGAGTGCCGGGTAAGAATCAACATTGATGGTGCCCTGCGAACGGTGGTTTATGGTTATCCGTGCTCAATGCACGATGACCCTGTGGAGAAAAAGCCGCTTTTTCATTTCCTGCCGGCAAGCCGAATCCTTTCCATCGCAACGGCCGGGTGTAATCTTCACTGTCTGTTTTGCCAGAACTGGGAAATATCACAGGCCAATCCCGAAGATACCCCTGCATATCCCTGCCCACCTGATAAACTTGTTCAAATCGCAAAAGAAAATAATTTTACTTCAATCGCCTATACTTATACCGAACCAATTATTTTTTACGAGTACACCTATGATACATCAAAACTTGCCCGAGAAGCGAATATCCGCAATGTTCTTGTTACTGCCGGCTATATAAATGAAGAGCCGTGGAGAAAACTGTTAGAGGTTGTCGATGCAGCTAACATTGATTTGAAGGGGATTACGGATGAGTTTTACCAGAAAAACTGCTCAGCAACCTTAAAGCCCGTGCAGGAAGCGTTGGTCATAGCTAAGGCAAGTGGAATATTGGTTGAAGTCACGAACCTGATTATTCCGACGCTGAATGATAAACCGGAGGAAATACGCCAGCTTTGCCGCTGGGTGAAAGTAAATCTTGGTGGAGAGACACCGTTACATTTTTCCGGGTTTTCCCCTCATTACAAGATGCGGAATCTGCCGCCGACTTCGCTGAAGACATTGGAAATGGCTCGTAATATTGCGATAGAAGAAGGGCTCGACTTTGTTTATATCGGAAACGTCCAAAGCGAGCATGGAGAGAATACATATTGTCCGTATTGCAAAAAATTACTCATCGAACGCGTTCGCTATATAATTAAGCAGAATCGACTCAAGGACGGCTGCTGCCCGGATTGTGGCAAAGAGATTTATGGAGTATGGAAATGACACGCAGAAAATTTATTCAGAAAATATTATGTGCAGGTTCAGCGGTTATCGTTGGCCTTTGGTGGCTGGCAAAGAAAGCATCGCCACGTAAGTTTGTATGGGCGTGTCGTCTTAAAAAATATCCGGGTTCAGTAAGAACTCTACCGAATAATTATAACCAGAGCAAATGGAGTGGTTGACCCCATTAGAAATTCCGAAGGAGAAATAATATGCGTAAAAAAACAAAAATTTCTAACGGAGTTAATATGGACATACGATTTGAGAAATCACACAGGATAAGATTTATCATCGGTTTGGTGATTTTGGTTCAATGTTTTTTGGTCGTTCTTTTGGTAAATGGTTGTAGAAAGAAAGAGTCCGTTTTGTCTAAACAACCCGCAGAGCCCGAAAGCCAAACATCTGTTAAGACAGCCGAAAAAGTTGTTCTGCGTTCACAACTTGCCGATAGAGGTTGGTACTCAGCCGATGCAAATGCCCTTAATAAGCAAATCGATGATTTTTACAAAAAAGCTGATGTTAAACCGATTGAAGATGTGATTGCACTGATTTTGCCGCATGCAGGATATCGTTTCTCCGGCCAGACTGCGGTTTTTGCTCTGAAAGCTATCGACAAAATGTACAAGCGAATCGTTATAATTGGCCCAAGTCACCACCTTGCTATGGAGGAGATACTAAGTATTCCAAGAGTTACGCATTACGAGACACCTCTTGGGCAGATACAACTGGATGTGGAATTTATAGACAAGCTTCTTAAGTTTCCTATGTTTCAAAACGTCCCGCATGCCCACCAATTTGAACACAGTGTTCAAATACAGTTGCCTTTGCTGCAATATAAATACAAAGATTTTAAGCTGGTGCCTATCGTAGCCGGCAGTTGTTCACTGGAAACAATTAATAAGGTAAGTGACATTTTGAAGGGTTTGATTGACCAGGAGACCCTTGTTATCGCAAGTTCTGATTTTACCCATTATGGTCCGAACTATGGATATGTGCCTTTTAAGGAAGATATACCTGAGCAGTTGAAAAAGCTCGATATGGGAGCATACGACTGTATAGCAAAGTTGGACAGTAGGGCATTTTTGGAATATAAGAGCGAGACTGGTGCAACAATATGCGGTTATGTTCCAATTGCCATATTACTTTCTTTGGTGGAAAAACAAACTAAGGTGGATTTAGTAAAGTATGCAACCTCCGGCCAGTTGACAGGCGATTTCAACAATTCTGTTAGCTATCTTTCCGTTGCTTTTTCCGGCAAGTGGAGCAACTGCCCTGAAGTTGAGCCGAAAGCGAATTATCCCGAGTTGACCGATGAAGATAAAAGGCAGCTTCTAACTCTGGCCCGCAAGACAATAATTTATGCACTACAGAACCTACGTGTCCCACAGGAATCTGAGTTGGATGTTCCTATCAGTGAGGCGATGAAAAGTCCACGTGCGGTGTTTGTGACACTGCAGAAGAACCATCAGCTTAGAGGTTGCATAGGTGACATCTTCCCACAAAGGCCCTTGTACAAATCCGTTATTAACAACGCCATTAACGCCGCTTTTGGCGATAGGAGATTTCAACCGTTGAGTGATGAAGAAGTCAACGATATTACGATTGAGATTTCAGCGTTGACGGTGCCCGAACCTATTGGCAGTTCTGATGAGATTAGAATTGGTATAGATGGTGTCGTGTTGAATAAAGACGGCCATTCTGCAGTGTTTCTGCCGCAGGTTGCACCGGAGCAGGGCTGGGATGTTAATCAAATGCTCACACATTTGTCTGAGAAGGCGAGATTGCCAGAAGATGCCTGGAAAGAAGGTGCAAGCTTCCTTGTTTTTCAGGCGGATGTTTTTGGTGAAGAAAAATGAAACTTGCCCGCAGCTTTATGATATTTAGCTACGGCCTGTTTACTATCGCAGCCCAGGCCCTTTTTTTTCGTGAGTTTATCAGCACCTTTGAGAGCAACGATATAAGTGTCGGGGTCTTTTTCGGCTGCTGGTTTCTGTGGGTCGGCTTGGGGGCAATAATTGTTTATCGAGCCAAAAACTTTGCGGAGAAACTGCTCAATAACACAGAGTTTTTATTCCTATGTTATATTCCTGCCTTTATCATTCAACTGGTATTGATTATCCAGGCCCGGGAGCTTGCCGGCATCGAGTATTATCAGCTTTTACCCATACGGACTATTATCCTGTTGTCAATTTTAATAAATGCACCGGTCAGTATCATTACTGGAATGCTCTTTCCAACCGCCTGCCGGTGGTTTCAACCCGTTAGAAATTCCATAACATCTAATAATATAGTCCAAAAAGGGAGAGTTTCTAACTGGTTTCAGCAGGACCAGGAGCTTCCTATCTCACGTGTGTACATTCTCGAAGCAGCGGGTAGTCTTATCGGTGGATTGGGTGCTACTATCCTTCTTGGCTTTGGCGTAAGCTCAGTGACAATTTTCTTTATACTTGCTTTTATTGTTACTTTTTCTTTCTCTTTTGTGCAGCTTGCCAGATTGAAAAGATGGGTGTGGGCCTTTGTGCCGGTATGTATTCTGATTTGTTTATTTGCAGGTGCTGATAAGTACCTGTCGCAGCAGTTAAGGATTATAAAATGGTCCAAGCTGCTTCCAAAGGATGCTTTGTCAGGTTCGTTTCAGACAGCCCAAGCCGAATATCTATATGGAGTCTATCAAGACCAATGGGTGGCTGTTCGCCAGGGCAGCACTTGCGAGACATTGCCGGACCGCGAATCAGCAGGGCTAATTGCTGCCATCGGTCTCTGTCAAAATCCTGATGCCAAAAGGGTTCTGGTCATCGGGTCAGGATTGGGCCTGTGTTATGAATTTCTGCGCCTGCCGCAAATCGAAACGATAACCTGGGCACACTGCGACGATGAATATGTGCAAAAAGTTGAGAAATTTATACCTGCCGAGCTTAAAATCGATGATAAGCGGCTTTACCGGTTGGCCGGTGATGTTCGCTCGTTGCTTTCTGAGAAGAAACAATATTACGATATAGTAATTCTCAATCTGCCCGATGCAACCAGCTCTATTCTGAACCGCTTTTTTACACTCGAATTCTATCGCCAGGTTAAAGGGGCTCTAAGGCCTGACGGCCTGTTGCAGGTTCGCATAGCAGGGGGGGCCAATATTATGGGCACCGAGTTAATCAATCTTGGTGCTTCGACAAAATTGACCCTCCAAAAAGTTCCGTTCTCGCAACTTGTTCTGACTCCAGGCGAAGATACTTGGTTCATTGTTTCTAATGGCGGAAAGCTTGTCGAAGACCCAGCTGTTTGCCGTGACCGTTTTGCAGAGATACAAGGTGCAAGCCACATTTGCCCGCCGGATGCTTTGTTTTCCGTTTATCTGCCCAATCGTGCTGCTGCTGCATTAGAGAGTTATTCACGTGCTGATTTACCTGAAAGCTTATTGGTGAATCGCGATTTTAGACCATTGGCACATCTGTATAGTCTATTGCTTGCAGCAAAGCAATCCGGAGCACCGGTTACCAGACTTATTAAACACCTGGCTATGGCGGGTGCATTAGTATTTGTTATCCCTGTTCTGGTTCTGATAGCTTTACGATTTGTCTATGTTTTGAAAACCGACCCGCAGGGCAACACCTCGAGCTTTAATAGTTCGTTTCTGGTTTTCTCAGCTGGCTGGATTGGGATTGGTGTTGTAATTGCGCTGATGTATCTTTATCAGACTCGCTTTGGCTCGCTTTATCTGCACATAGGGATTATTTCATCTCTGTTTATGGTGGGCTTGACTGCTGGTGCGATTTTAATTTCGTCGCTGATAAATCGGGCATTGAGGTCCGAGACTTTATTATTCACAGTGGTATCCATAAATACATTAATCCTTGCTGTGATTGCTTTTTGGCCGGCAGAGCAGTGGACGCATCTGATTTTTGCGGTTACATTTATCCTGTGTGGTTTGTGCACCGGCTGTTATTTTCCATTAGCCGCAAAACAGCTTAAAGATAGCGGTTTTGAGGTAGGACAAGCTGGCAGTAAACTCGAAACCGCCGACCACCTTGGCGCTTCGGTAGGGGGGTTAGTGACATCTCTCGTGCTTGTTCCTGTGCTCGGGGCAAAGGTGACCCTGTTTGTATTTATTTTGCTTATTCTTGCAAATATGCCACTTGCGGCACTTAGGATATATAAACCAGAAAGGGTTTGCTTTTTAACTACAACGGCTTTTAGATTACGCAGAGTTGGTTATATATTGTTCGGTGTTGGCTTAACTATTGTCCTCTGCTCAAACCTGCTCGCATATACTGCTGCACGCATGAGGCCTTCACTGCCGGAATATGCAGCTAAAACACTGGCTGGAGAATCACAAATCGAGCAGGAAACAGCAATTCTTTCAGAAAGCGGTCGAAAAATCAATTATTTTAGAGTTGTTGATGCCAATGATAAACTAAATGGCTATATCTTGAGCTCGCAGGAGTTGGCACCGGAAGTTCGCGGCTTCGGTGGGAAAATAAATCTTGCCATTTATGTTGATACCACCGGCACATTGATTAATTTCCACATAATACGGTCAAACGAAACGCCTGCTTACTTCGAGCTTCTGGGTAAGTGGTGCAAGAATCTCTATGGGCGCAGGATTTTCCAGCCCGATGCTTTTACTGATGTTGATGCTGTAACGGGAGCTACTGTTAGTTCCGAAGCTGTTCTTTCGGCTTTACAAACATCAGGTAATAGATTTGCTACCGGGATTCTCGGCGTATCTATTGAAGGGCTACCCAGGCAGAAGATTGGGCATGCTAAGTACCTGCCGGACTTTCCTGCAGCATATTTGATTGGTTCTTTAATACTTACTCTGATTGTAATCTTCCGAGGCGGATTCTGGAGCAGGTTGACTGTGCTATTGTTAAATCTTTTGGTAGGGGGTATCGTCCTGAACAGTCAATATTCGACCGAACAAATAGCAACTGTATTATCTTTGCAAGCACCCTCACTTAAATTATCCGGAGCATTTTTGCTGGTTGTTGGGATCCCACTTTTAGCGATAATCTTCGGCAACATATATTGCGGCTACATCTGCCCCTTTGGGATTGCTCAGGAATTGCTCAGCTATGTTCTTCCGGAAAGATTCAAATTGCGGCTGTCGTTGGAAAAAATGCAAAAGGCACGATTTGTTAAATACGTCATACTCTTTGTTCTGGTAATTGTGTTCTTTACTTCGAGGAATCGAACGACACTCGCATCAGACCCACTGATTTCGGTTTTTAATTTTCAATCGGCATTCATCAGTTGGCAATCGTCGGTAATCTTGATAGCGGCGGTAGCTTTAGTCGGCTCAATTTTTTATACCCGCTTTTGGTGTCGTTATTTATGCCCTGTCGGTGCTTTTCTGTCGCTGCTGAATAACATTGCGATATTGAAGCGGTATCTGCCGGCCAAAAAATTTGGCAGATGTGAATTCGGCCTAACCGCAAAAGACAATCTTGATTGCATATACTGTGACAGATGCCGTTATCAGACTAAAGACCACAGACCAGAGACCAGAGACCTAAGCCCTGCGTCTTACGTCTCCCGTCATTTTGTGGTGGGTGTGCTTTTAGTAGCAATATTTGTATCGGCTGTATCGGTGGACAGGTTTTTTAAGGTTACAGGTGCCGGTATCAGCCAACCAACAGTCTCGATTGCATCAGGAGGTCAGCCGAGAGATGTCGATTTACAGCGAGTTCGCACTATGATTGAGCGGAAACAGCTTTCAGGTAAAGAGGCCGAATTTTACAAGAAGGTAGAGTAGAGGGCGATGTCCTTGGAGTAGTAAACAGAGTTTTAGCGGCGGAAATAGTAAATGAGCCATAAAATGAGGGTGAGGATAATGGAGATGAATATACAGCTTGCTATGGGTAAATAAAACCGCCAGTTTTTAGAGCCGAATTCCAAATCACCAGTCAGCTTAAATAGGCCGACGCTGCCTAACAACACAATAAGTCCGCCAAGCAGGGCTATTATGAGCCCTGCCAGAATTAACCACTTGCCGATTTGTTGCGGGCCGGGTTCCATAATGCTAAATTATAATAATTCTCAAAAAGGTTCAACTGAACTGTTAAAATATCTGTTATGGGCAAGACCGAATGTGATATTCGAATCGGCACTTCTGGCTGGCATTACGCCGACTGGCAAGGCCGATTCTATCCCAAAAAGCTTCCCAAAAATAAATGGTTCGAGTTCTATGCGAAGGACTTTGACACTGTTGAAATTAACAATACCTTTTACCATCAACCCAAAGAGCAGACCTTCCAAAACTGGCGTAAGCAGGCACCAAAAAATTTCCTTTTTACCGTAAAGGCCAATCGTTTTATCACTCATATTAAACGGCTGAAAGAACCAGAAGAGCCGCTCGAGAGATTTTTCAAAGGGGTATTACTGCTGAAGGAAAACCTCGGACCAATTCTTTATCAACTACCGCCTGGTCTGCATAAAGACCTTAACCGGCTAAAGAGCTTCTTAGAAGTTTTGCGTAATGTCATTCTGAACGAAGCGCAGCGAAGTGAAGAATCTCTTTCTCGTCTGCCAGATTCTTCGCCCGCCTTCGGCGGACTCAGAATGACAGAATCTGTTTTTGAATTCAGGCACAAAAGCTGGTTTTCGGAAGATACTTGTGATTTGCTGCGTAAATTTAATACCGGCTTTTGTATTCACGATATGCCGGGAATGAAAGTCCCTCGCGTGGTAACTTGCGATATAATTTACGTTCGCTTTCACGGCCCAACGGGACGATACCAGGGAAATTATTCAAGAGCCGCCTTGCAGGGGTGGGCCAAATGGATAAAAGATAACCTTAAAGGTAAAAAAGCCGTATTCGCCTACTTCAACAATGACTACAACGCATACGCTATTAACAACGCGAAGACATTGAAAAAGCAATTGCAGAATCCTTGATTTATATGTGTTGGCTGTGATTTGTTTATAGAAGGTATCGCAAGGTAAAAAGCACAAGTTACAGGAGGTACTCAGATTCATTTCGCCGGGGTAAATCATACTGAAAAAATTTTTTATTTTTTCTCATTATATATTTGTCTATCTGAGCAGAAATGGCAAAATATTCGATAAAAAAGATTTGACTTTTTGAGAGAATTACTCTATGAGCTTAGCTTATGAATAATCTACCTATTGTGCAACTGAATAAAAATAACAAAATCAAGATGCAGGAGTTTCAGATGGAAAATCTTGTTCCGACCGAGGTATTTCTTACCAAGGGGGTGGGTCAACATCCATATCAGCTGAAATCTTTTGAAGAGGCGCTACGTAAGGCCGGCGTCGCCCAGCAAAACCTGGTTCAGGTATCATCTATTATACCACCCAAGTGCAAAGTTATTAGTTGCGAAAACGGCTTGAAAAAACTAATTCCAGGCCAGATCTGTTATTGCGTATTAGCCAGGGCCGATACCAAAGAGCATGGAAGGTTGATTGCTTCATCGGTTGGTATTGCTATTCCTAAAGACAGCAACAACTGGGGCTATCTCAGCGAGGTGCATGGCTTTGGTATGAATCATCAGGAAGCAGCAGATATAGCCGAAGACCTTGCTGCAGAGATGCTCGGTACAACGTTGGGTTTGGAAGTTGACCCGAACCAGGCTTGGTCTGAAAAGGAGCAGGAATATATAGCCAGCGGTTTAATCATCAGGACTTCCAACGTAACGCAGACCGGCAGGGGGCAAAGAGGCCTCTGGACAACTACGGTGGCAGCGGGGGTTTTCTTATTTAATTGAAGAAATTATTGAGGCCGGTAAAGATGGAAGAGGAATTTAATTTTGGACAGTTGCCGGGCAAATACTCTAATCTCGAAACTGCCCGAATAGTTATACTTCCCGTTGCATATGATGGCACAAGCACATGGAGAAAAGGTGCGGACAAAGGCCCTGAAGCTATAATCGAGGCCTCAGCGAATATGGAGCTGTATGATATAGAGATTGATTCAGAGGTTTATAAGAATGGTATATTTACAGACAGTATTGTAGAAGTAGATGTACCTGTTGATAAAATGGTTGAAGCAATTAACGGAGAGGTTCAAAATTATATTGAAAAAGGTAAATTTGTCGTAGTTATAGGAGGGGAGCACTCAATTAGCATAGGCGCTGTTAAGGCACATAGTCATGCTTATCAGGGACTTACTGTTTTACAGCTTGACGCACATACTGACTTAAGGCAGCAGTACAATGGCTCAAAATATAATCATGCCTGCGTTATGGCCAGGGTCAGAGAGATGTGCCCCATTGTCCAGGTGGGTATCAGAAGTATGGATTCCACAGAAAAGCCGTTTGTAAATCGCGAGAACATCTTTTTCGCAAAAGATATTTATAACAATAAAGACTGGTATGCAAAGGCAGTTTCAAAATTGTCCGACAAGGTTTACGTAACCATTGACGTTGATGTTTTTGACCCTTCTATAATGCCTTCGACGGGAACCCCTGAACCGGGCGGACTATTGTGGTATGAAGTGCTGGAATTTTTGAAACTCGTTTGTGAGCAAAGAGATGTAGTGGGTTTTGACGTCGTTGAGCTGTGCCCGGATGAAGAAAATAAAGCCCCGGATTTCATGGCTGCAAAGCTTATCTACAAATTGCTAAGCTACAAATTAACTCGTCAGGGCGAAGGTCCTGCCGTAGGCCCGATAGGTTGAAATGGAAAAAGCAAATTTTCTTAAAGACCCCGTAGAGCACATCGATATCAAATCTTTTGACTCGACAGCAATAATTGAAGCTATTAGGAATATGTCCTTCACGACTGAAGACACAGCCAGGGCAACTGATATTTTTAATATAGATAAAGTGGAGTAAAATTTCTATATAATACGTTTTTTCGTGTAATGAAAGGGATTAAAATGGAAAAAGCAAACACAATCTCCAAAGTGGTATTGTTATCAATTTGCCTGACAGTGTTAATAGGATGTGACAGGTCAGCCAAAGAAAAAGACAAAGCGCTTGCTGAATTAGAAGAGGCCAAAGCTCAACTGGCAAAGGCAAATGCTCTTTTGGGGAAGGCTCAAAGCGAGAGAGACCAACTGAATGAACGTATGACCGAAGTTTTAGAAGAGCTGGAAAATACAAAGATGCAGCTTGCAATTGCTCCTGAAGGTCAGGAACTATTACAATCACAAATTAACGAGCTTACAAAACAGCTAAATTCTGCACTTATGCAAACAGGAAGTGCACAGGCAATTATTGAAAATCTAAGGGCCCAGCTGAAAGCACGCACTGAGACAACCCAGCAGCTCCAGCAGGAAAATGAGCAGTTACGAGCAACTATCCAGCAACTCGCAGAAGAGGCGACACAGCCGGAACCACCATCTGAAAAATCATCTGAAGAGCCATCTGAAGAATATACTGAAGAGACGGAAGAAGAAAGTGGTGAAGAGGAGTATTAGAAGATTAGTTGATCAGCGAATTAGTTAATTAGTGAATAGATACGTAGATTCTGAATGCTTGTATTCGTAGTTTAAGTTTTTATAATATTAGAAAACAAAATAACTGCGGAAGTTAATTGAACTACCTTGAAGATTTGAGGTGGGAATTTTGAGTAACAATGAAGAAATACTGACCTCAGAAGATTACAAACTATTTGATGCAATAGCCAAAGATATAAAAAATAATCCAACAAAATACATTGAATCTGGTAAATGGTTGGACGAATATTGCAGCGAAGATGCTTATTGGCAAAGACAGGAAAATAAGTTAAAGGAACTTAGAGAGCAACAGAAAAAAATTCCTGTGCTTCCAATTGTCCAGCAGGTAAAACAACTTGAAGAAGAAATAGAAATAAGAAGAACACCAGCTTTGCTTGTACGCTTTCAAGAAGCACGTGGTTATTTACTCGAAAAATATAAGGACCAATCATTTATCCCCGAAGATGTTGCAAAGAAGATTATTATAATTACATGGCTTTTAACAGATCCTGATGCGGAGAAGGCTAATCTCGGAATTACGCAATTTGAGAATTGGTCTTGGGAGCCAATAGATGATGTTACAGGATTAAGCCGGGGTTTTGCTCAGTTTTTATGGTGTAAAGGTGGTGGAATTTATTACCCTTGGATGAAGTTGGTTCGTGTTGGTCAGGAGAAAGTCAAAGTTGGAGGGGAAAAGTGGTATAAAACCAGCACGTTCAAATATGTGGTTATACCCATTGTTGCAACCCTTTTCGTCGGAATTCCCGCTTGGATTTCTCTTACTAGAGATTCTCAAACAACAGAAAGTTCATCTAAAGAGGTAGAAGAAAAATTGGCAAAAATAGAAGAAATCGCTGCACCACCAACGTTATCTCTCATGCCAGGAACAATCACCAAGAACGACTCCGAACATACGAGGCTTCTTTGGTTTAAGCCCTCAAAAAATGAACCTTTAGGACGTATCACTTTCGTAGCGAAAGTGTTAGGCGACTCAAGAGTAAAAATAATAGAGTTCTATTCTGAGGGACCGACCACATTAGAAAGGAAAGAGATATCTGAAGATGGCAAGGAAGCTGAGTTAGCTTACTCACTGATAGGTTTCTATTATCCGAGAATAGTCTTAAGAACGTCAAATTCCTGTAAGGTTCTGGTGTCGGGGAGTCATATCACCAAGCCAATTACTGTGGAAATCGAATAAATTCAGCGGAATCCACGTTAAAACCAGGATAAGTGAGTTTACATCGTGATATTTTGTTAGGCAAGTACGTTCAGGCCTTTTTTAACAGCGTATTGGCGAGCGGATGAGAATTCTTGTTGAGTGGGTCGGCGGTTTATTTTGGGATGTAAACCGGCCTTGTAGCAGGGACGGTACTGGTCCATTACGTTAATCACCGTTTTCGGGCTAATCTCTTCTGCTAAAAAATCTATAATCTCAAAACTTCCTGCTAAATTCTCCGGTAAAACTAAGTGCCTTACCAAAAGTCCTTTCTTAGCCAGGCCATTTTCCGTCTGCAAATCACCGACCTGCCGATGCATCTCTTTTACAGCAGCCCGGTTCACCTGCGGATAATCGGCTGCGTTGGAAAGCTCCTTGGCAGCATTGGAATCCGCGTATTTCATATCCGGCATATAAATATCTATGTAACCTTCCAGAAGCCTTAGTGTTTCAACCGAGTCATATCCGCCGGTATTGTAAACAGTCGGTATGGTCATGCCCTTTTGTCCGGCTAATTCAATCGCCGCCACAATAGCTGGTATAACGTGAGTAGGCGTAACGAAGTTAATATTGCTGCAGCCGTAATTTTGCAAATCAAGCATAGATTGTGCCAACTGTTCAATTGTCATTTTGCTGCCGAGACGGTGATGACTGATATCGAAGTTTTGACAAAAGATGCAGCCGAGGTTGCAGCCGGCAAAAAATATTGTCCCCGACCCGCCTCGGCCGACAAGAACACTTTCTTCGCCGAAATGCGGGCCTACAGAGCTGACAACCGGCATATCGGTAATACCACAGAATCCGATTTGCCCTTCGCTGCGGTTGACTTTGCACTTACGCGGACAGAGCACGCAGGGATTCATCATCTCCCACAGCTTTTTCACGGGTTCACTAAAAGAAAAAATATTTTTTGGCAAAGATGTCATATTCGAATTTTCTATCTAAAAACCTATGACAGAACCTCTTGCTAAACACCTCAAGCACAACCAATGAATGAGACCGTCACCCCGAGCGAAGCCGAGGGGTCTATTAAAACATTTCCATGAACTGGTTCCATATTAAAAAACGGTATCAATCATACCAGTCCTTACTGAGGTCAATCCATTCAGGATTCAGTGAGTCAACAAGTGTGACCTTTTTTTCACGCTTCCACGCCTTGATTTGTTTTTCTCGATTAATCGCTGAAGCTGAATCCCCAATTTTTTCAAAATAAAGAAGTCTATCAATATCGTACTTATCAGTAAAACCGGGAACTAAATGATTCTTATGCTCGTAAACTCTTTTTTTGATGTTGTTGGTCATCCCCACGTAAAGGGTTCCGGATTTACTTGCCATAATATACACATAAAATATTTTCACAGTGATATTTTAACTTTTCTGACGTACTTATATCAAAGGAAAAGAATTAAATAGATTTCTCGACTCCGCTTCGCTTCGCTCGAAATGACAGCTGAACTATGCACTTATCATATTTCAGTTTTACCAGAAGTATTAAGTAATTCCATGAGGGGCAAAAACTCATCCAAGAAGTTCTGGTATTATCATCCATTCGAGTTGCCATGGTTCGACGTTGCTCATCATTCCTTCGACGGTGAGCTCAGGACTGTCGAACCGCTTGAGCTTGTCGAAAGATTGATTTTCGTCAGAGCGATTAAGACAAACGATACCTGCTTGTTTGAAGGCAACCGTATTAGCCGATTCACTTCCCACCAGAAGCAGCGAAGCCAGCTTGCTCAAGAAAGGCAAATGCCCAACAATCATAATATCCTGTTTGCTGGTGCTAAGTTTGTCCTTTAATACTTTAACATCGTCACTTGGACCAAGACCGTCACAAGCAGTTTGCTCTTTGTTTATCCTGATAACTTCCGCTAAGACCTCGGCGGTCTGCACAGCGCGTTTTTTCCCACTATGCCACAAATAATCAATACACAGATTCAAAGGTTTTATGAACGCAGCGATTTTCTGTATATCCTGGATGCCCTCTTCGGTCAATGGCCTTTCCGGGTCGCCTTCTTTAGAAGCTGCTTTTGCGTGCTGGACAAGATATAATTTCATCTTCAATTTCCCTTCTTCAGAATTTATACGTGATTATTATAGCAAAACTGCTGGATTTAACAATTCTTCCACGGTGCCAGTTCGTCAGGCAGTGTTTAATCTTGTAAAAAATGAGGATTTTAGCTATACTGTTTCTTAGCTAAACCGAGTGAAAATAATGGAAAAAAAGGCAAAATCTACGGAACAGAGAATTGACCTTGCGCATCTTATAAGTGTGAAGCAAAGTCCTGATGGCAGCCAGGAGTCTTGGGAACAAAAGCAGGATTCGCTCGCTGCCCGCTTAAAGGCCGGTAAACGGGCTGCGGCAGCCGAGCTTGTTGATATATACTACAAACAGATATATTGGTTTATGAGGCGGCTCGGCCATAACAGCCACGTCAGCGAAGATTTGACGCAGGAAAGCTTTCTGCAGGCCTGGCACCATATAGGACAGCTGAAGGATGGCAAGGCGCTAAATAGCTGGCTGTATAGAATTGCAGCTAATGTTTCAAAGCTCCACTGGCGCAGGCATAAGGGCAGGGAAGCAGCTGGCATTGAAGGATTTGATGGGATAGACAGCAGTGAAGCTGATTCTGTTAAGGTTGTATATGATGAACAAATAGAGCAATTGAAAAATGCTGTTGCACGGTTACCCATAAAATTGAAGCAGGCGGTTGTTTTGCATTATATGCAGCACTTGACTATTTCCGAGGCAGCCGAGGCAGCAGGCGTAAGGCAGGGCACTTTCAAAAGCAGGCTGAGCAGAGCATTAAAAACTTTAAGGAAGCAGGTTGTCTGAAGGTCCCAATTTTGCGATTCATCGCGGGTTTGGGGTTCCTGAAAAGGAAAGCCGTTATGAAAGAAGAAAAGCTCGAAAAAATGTTGAATGATTTGGCAGATGCCACAGCACAGCCGGTTCGTAACGGTCTTGCCGAGGATATAAAGCACAGAATTCCACACCGCCTTATACCGCAAAGGGGGGGACTGAATACCATCAACATTATCGTTGATTTGAGAATCAGTAGATTAACTGCAGCAGCAGCGATAATTATAACCATAGTTTTGTGTGCGAATTTTTTTGGTGAGAGAGACTCATCAGATGGCAGTATATTTCACAATAGTATGCTGTTGATAAGACATTTGAGTGGGCGTGAAGATGCAGCCAGCAACGAAATATCAGTTGGTAGGTCAAAATATGAGCATTTGCTTGAGCGGGGCGAGAGAGTTCAATGGTATGGAAGTAGCATTGACCCCCAGGATAGCAATGCGGTATTGATGCACTGGCAACTGCCAAATGGCAATTATGGCGTATTCTTCGTAGATGGGCGTGAAGCAGAGGTCAATCCCGAACGGTTAATAGAACTGATGACTCATATGCTACAGAAGAAAGCAAAATAATGGATACGAATTTGTGGGACATAAAAAAACAATTTTAATGCTTGAATAAAAACCGGCTATGTGTTAAAATAGATAAAAGTAAACTGTTATTTTCAAAAAACTTGTGTTCTAAGAGCAGAAAGTTAGGAGTATTATCATGAACAGACGAAGCGGATTTACATTAATAGAGCTTATGGTGGTGGTTGCCATCATCGCGTTATTGATGTCGATATTGATGCCGGCACTGGGTCGGGCAAAGAAATCAGCGGAATCGGTCACATGCCAAGGGCGACTAAAACATTGGGGTCTTATCTTTAAGCTCTACACGGACGACTACGATGGTTATTTCTGGGAAGGCCGGGGGTTTAGACAGTGGCCGCAGAATAAGGATAAGGGGCATGAACAATTTGGATGGTGGATGAATGCGCTTCGCCCGTACTACAAGGATAGTTGGGACTTACTTCTCTGTCCAACCGCCACCAAAGTTGCGGAAAGTAAGCAGGACTTTGGAACTTTTAAGGCTTACTTTGACGATTTGGTGAATCGCTATAGGCGTCCAAATGAGGATGCTATGAAGACTTTTTACGGCAGCTATGGTGAAAATTCCTGGATAAGTTACATGCTTTTTGACCAAAATTCAGACCGTAAAGTGGAATATTTCTGGAAAGGTATCCACAGCGTCACAAATGCAAATAATATACCGGTGTTTGGAGACTCCTCTTGGTACGATGGCTGGCCATTTCCCACCGATGAACCCCCACTGCGTCCGGATGATTGGGTAATTGATAAGGGTTCGGGGAGCAATCGTGATGAGATGAGGCATTTCTGCATCAATCGGCACAACGGGTTTGTAAATTTGCTTTTTATGGATATGACAGTCAGAAAGATAGGACTGAAAGAGTTATGGACGTTGAAGTGGCATCGTCAATTCGACACAAAGTACGAATGGACTACATCTTACGCTCTGGACTACACACCGCCCTGGCCACAATGGATGAAACGTTTTAAGGAATATTGAAAAATGGTCATCGTGAAAAAAAGTCTCTTATGGAGATTGGCCATTTTCATTGGTTTGAACTGAGAAAAAAATCCGCTATTACTAATAGATAATCGCGGTTGCTTCTTGTATCTTTCTGATGACTTCGGCTGAATCGGAAGCATTGCATATATACCCATCAAAGCCCTTCTGCAGCAGGGCGGTCGACTCGGATTCGCTTAAATGGTTTGTAATAGCTATAATTTTAATGGTCTGCAAATCTTCCTGAGCACGGATGCCTTTACAAATACCTGTCGCATCTATATCTTTGGCTAAAAGATTTATTAATAAAACATGGGGAGCAAATTTCTGGGCGATTACACCGCCATCAAAGCCGTTCTGCGCAGTTTGAACTTCGTAATCAGGCTTGGTTTGCAAAGTATCAGCCAGAGATGAAGCGGCTTTCTTATCACTGTCCACTACAAGGACCCGGATTCTGCCTACCGGAAGTGTATCGGTAGGCATATTGTGAACTTTCATAAAGCGAATTAGCTCGCTGACGGGTATTCGTCGGTCCTTACTGCCTGGTATGCGATAACCTTTCAGTTGGCCGTTGTCGAACCATTTTGAGACTGTTCGTGGAGCAACGTGACAAATCCTGGCTACATCACCTGTCGTTAGTATATTTTTTCCTTTTGCCATCTTTTGATTCCTAATAAGTAGTGTTAACTCCGTTCTTATCTTCGGCTTCAAATTAGTTGCTGTTTAATATAGAAAGTGCAAATTCTAACTTAGCAGCAAATAGGCCTCTGTTTTTGAAACCCTGCGTCCTATAAATGTCTTTGGTTTTATATATGTTTTCTGCCGTTGCCGCATAGGCGAAAACCCATAGTATCGGTTTATTCTTCATATTGGTTTTATGAATTTCTGCTTCGATAGAAATGGCGATTGTTGCTATTGTTTAGAATGCAGAAAATCTTTTTGATTTATCAATCGCAGCCGGTACAATGTTTATGAGCTGTTTTTGCGTGCTTATTCAATGAGGAGTTTTTCTTATGCAAATATACTTATCTCGGCCGGATATTACGGAAAAAGAGATTGAAGTGGTATGTCTGGTGCTTCAAAGTCCTAATCTTTCGCTTGGACCCAAGCTCAAGGAGTTTGAGAAAGCTTTCTCTGAATACATCGGCACAAAACGGGCTGTCGCTGTCAGTAGCGGAACAAGTGGCTTGTTTTTGTGTATGCTGGCTCTGGAAATCAGGCAGGGTGATGAGGTCATTACCACGCCGTTTACTTTTATTGCTTCTGCAACTTCTATTATGATGACCGGTGCCAAGCCGGTCTTCGTTGATATCGACCCGGTAAGTTTGAATATCGACGCTGCAAAAATGAAATCTAAGATTACCAAAAAAACCAAAGCCGTTCTGCCAGTAGAGGTTTTTGGCAATCCCGCAGGCATGGATAGTGTCTGCAAAGTCGCTGAAAAACGCGGACTTGTTGTAATCGAAGACAGTTGTGAAGCACTTGGCTCTGAATTAAATGGGAAAAAAGTAGGAACATTCGGCAGAATAAGTATGTTTGCCTTTTATCCGAATAAGCAGATAACCACCGGCGAAGGCGGAATGATTATGACCGACGATGATGAATTGGCAGATATGTGCGTGTCACTTCGCAACCAGGGAAGGGGCAAAGGTGACGGCTGGTTAAGCCATGAGCGGCTGGGCTATAACTTCCGATTAAGTGATATCAATTGTGCGCTCGGAATCGTGCAGCTTTCAAGAATAGAAGAAATCAAGGCCAAACGAAAGCAGGTTGCAAAATGGTATCAGGAAATGTTAGCACCAGACGGTCGGCTGATAGTGCCAGTTGAACCGGCTGGTTGCGATATCAGCTGGTTTGTTTTTGTAGTCCGTCTTTTGGAGGAATTTACCGGCCGGCAGCGAGACATGATTTTACAGGGCATGAAGGATAAGGGCATCCAGGTAAGTAATTACTTTCCGCCTGTGCATCTGCAGCCATTTATGGTCGAACAATTTGGCTATAAAAAGGGCGATTTCCCGATAACCGAATCCGTCTGCGAGAGAACCATTGCTTTGCCATTTTATAATAATCTAAAAAAGGACGAGGTGGCAATTGTCTGCAAGACATTAAAAGAAGTATTAGACGAGAACTTGCCCCGTTAGAAAAACGGCTTTCTTTTCTAACAGGGTTCGCCTCGCGTTTAACAGTGGTTAACGCCCCTCATAATTTCTCCAATACCTCTTTTTGCATAAACAGAAATGACCCTGCAAATTTACATTTGAAAGGTATATAATTCCTACGTTCAGTATGATATACTCTTGAACATTAGATATTGTACGTTGGGCTTGCCCCAACAATTGCCGCTCCAGGCAACTATAAATAGGAAATACCAGTTAGGATTATCTTATGCCATTCAAAACATTTGGCCTTTCCGACCCGCTGGTGCAGGGTATTCTTGCTGCCGGCTACGCCGCTCCCACCGAAGTTCAGTTGCAGGCGATTCCAGCCGCAATTGCCGGCAAAGATATTATCGGCTGCGCCCAGACCGGCACGGGCAAAACCGCCGCTTTTGTCCTGCCCATTTTAAACCGGCTCAGCCACGAGCACCCACCCAAAAGACGAGTTATCCGCTCGCTTATCCTCACGCCGACACGCGAGTTGGCATTGCAAATCGAAAAGTTCATAATCCGCTATGGTCGGTTCCTGCATTTGCGGACCCTGACCACTTATGGCGGCGTGAATATCAAGGGGCAGTTGACCGCGCTTCGTAATGGCGTTGACATCGTTGTCGCGACACCGGGACGACTCCTCGACCATATGCAGCGACGCTCTATCAACCTCAGGCACGTTGAGGTGCTCGTCCTCGATGAAGCCGACCGAATGTTCGATATGGGCTTCATCAGGGACGTGCGAAAAATCATCGCTGCTTTGCCCACAAATCGCCAGACTATGCTCTTTTCAGCCACAGTAACTCCGGAAATAAGCACGCTGGCAGCGGGTGTCCAGAAATCGCCTGTAATGATTCAGATTGGCAGGCCGCGAAACCCCATCGAAACAATCACACAATATATCTATCTCGTCAAGACAGAACAGAAAATTAGTTTTCTTTTGCACCTGCTCCGCGGCACCCACTTGTCCAGTGTGCTGCTCTTTTCCCGCACCAAGCGCGGCGCGGACAAGATTAACCGACACCTTGAGCGGGCAGACATTGCATCGGTGGCGATACACTCAGGCCGCAACCAGAGCCAGCGCGAGCGTGCAATGGACGGCTTCAAAGGCGGCAAATATCGCGTTATGGTTGCAACCGATATCGCCGCCCGCGGCATAGATGTCACCGGAATCTCGCACGTCATCAATTTCGATGTCCCCGTCAATCCGGAGGATTACATTCATCGCATAGGCCGCACGGGCCGCGCCGAAGTCACGGGAGACGCCTTTACCTTTGTCTCTCGCGATGAGCTAAAGTATTTTCGTCGTATTGAAAAATTCATAGGACGCGAATTTACTCCGGTGGAATGTGCCGGCTTTACCTACACCAAACCCGTTACGCCGAAACCGCTGTTAGGGCTGCACAGAGGCAGATTTTCAACTATGGGCAAACACTCCCGTCGTTCCTTCCGCCGACGCACACGCCCAAGACGTTAATCACACAATCCAACGCCCGCTTGCCCTCAAATGTCGTTGTCGGGGGGCGTTTGTATTTAGCCCAGGTCGGAGTTTACCCGCCGAAGTCAGGGCTTGGGGCGCATATGCGAGGATTGCTTTGTTTGTTTCCGCCTGCCCCTGCAATTGAGTGCAAAGAAGAAAAGACTTGTCAGGCAATAAATTTGTAATATAATCAGGATATTGAACAGCTAGTCTACAAACTCTATGACCTAACCGAAGAAGAAATAATAATCGTCGAAGAAACCGAAAGATGACAACGGATAAGATTCAAATCGAAGAGAGAAAATCCGATGAGGTTATCCAGTCACAGTTCGTGGATCTTTATAAAACTCTCCACAAGAATATTTGGCACCGATTAATACAACTCAATACGAGCATCACAATCATGGAAAGGATCGCCTCTTATCCCATAAATCACCTGCAGCCATTTATGGTCGAGCGATTTGGCTATAAAAAGGGCGATTTCCCGATTACCGAATCCGTCTGCGAGAGAACCATTGCTTTGCCGTTCTGCAATAATCTAACAAGGGATGAGGTGGCAATTGTCTGCAGGACACTGAAAGAAGTTCTGGATAAAAACCAGCCGTAAACCTACATCGGTCGCCTTTTGTTTACAAGCAAGGGTGCAAGTTCACCTTGATTCTCTATTTCTGTATTTTCCATTTGGCATAGTGGTTTTTTTATATTAAGTATTTATTAGAGAAACTCAAAGGGCCGGATGGGGGGACGGCCGATAAAAAATCTCATCAGGAAGGGAGGAGCTCTTAATGAGGGGTTGGAGAATCAAATTCATATTTTTGCTGATGGTCTATTTTGCCGGCTTTGCAACCGCAATCTATTGCATTGCACCGGCTCCCGATAAACAAAGCTCTGAATCTTGCGGAAAAAGACTTGCATTTTCGGAATTAAAATCTGATGAATTTGCCAAATCTTTTAATACAGGAATGCATAAGTGCTTCGATTTTGGTAAGGATGCGGCCCTTCGTGTAGGCAAGATTCTCAAACAAAAGCTCGAAGAGAGACAACTACAAAAAAGCGAGGGCTAAGTAACTA
>CAYTTK010000001.1:0-43053 GCA_964440735.1 uncultured Pirellulales bacterium | reverse complement strand
GCTCGGAATGACGTTTTGTATAAATAGCAGCAAGGCACATTCGCCGGGCTGCTTTTAATTGCTGACATATACTCATTCAAGGTTAATTTGGGGGGGATGTGTATGTAGCAACCGTTGGCCGTGGGTTACCCCCGCCGTTTGGCTTCACCAAGTAGAAGTGGCGGGGTCCCACGGCCTTTTTTTACGCTCAAATAAAAACGCCGCCGAGGAGGTAGCCAGGCGGCGTTTTTAAATCCTTGTTAAAGTTTTATAATCAATTTTTTTCAATTTTTATCGTTACATCAACACTATTGGTAATTCTCTCCTTTGGAAGATGTCTTTGCCAAATGTATATGCCGTATCTATCAGTGTTCTCACACAATATATACTCCCTTGAACAATTGATAACCTTGAATTCCAGCGGCAATATAAGAATGAAGTTTTCTATGGCCTCACTTCCAAAAGTATTGTCCATTCGCATATCATAAGTACAATACAGCGATTTTTTGGTTAGTTTCTTCGGGTCATTTATCCAATAAATTCCGCCTTTAACTTGACCTGGGGGTAAAGGCTCTTCAAGTTTCCAATATAGGCGGAATCTGCCTGGTGAAAATTGTTTGCGTTGCACCAGGCGGATTTGCTGTTTCTTTCCATTCTCATCAAAGACAGCTAAATTGGGCCAATCAAAG
Organism: uncultured Pirellulales bacterium; assembly: GCA_964440735.1. Lineage (GTDB taxonomy): Bacteria > Planctomycetota > Phycisphaerae > Sedimentisphaerales > Anaerobacaceae > CAZBWE01. The sequence goes on along the minus strand of CAYTTK010000001.1, from coordinate 42,385 downwards.
TTACAGACGCTTACTTCTCCAGCCCAATCTTCATTCGAATAATTGTATACACCAATGAAGCCCCCCCGGCGCAGGTTAAGCTCATTGTCAACCAGGTAAATTATTGTATTAGTGGGTATTCCCGGGGAACTCATTGCTTCTTCGAAGGTATCAATATGAAATTGAACACAGTATTGAATGACACTTTCAGGCAAATTTTGAACAGGGTCTTCGATAGTTTCATTTACTATTGTTGCGCCCAAAGGCATTGTAAAATCAAATAGCCCTTTTGGTGGCAGATCGTCATAATTTATCTTATCTGCATGTTTGAGTATCTCGGAATAACTGAGTCTTTCACACCTAATAACATCAATACTTATTGGTAGCTTCGTTTGTGGGTCAATCAGAGAGCTGACTTCTAACTTAGGAGATGTTATTTTTAGTTCTATTACATTTCGCTTAGTATAAGGCTCAAAAACTTCATTATGAGTTATCTGGGCGTTGAATCTATCGGTAAAAAGCTTCATATCTTCAAAAAACTTACCTAAGCGAAAAATCGAGCTTACGCTTGGGCCGTCTTTTAGTCGGACCGTATTAGTTGCTTTGTTGTAGTTATATGTATTTTTGGGTGTTGAAATCGTTAGTTTTTCATCGTCAATATGGTTTATGTGGCAATATTCCATCAAGCCCGTATTAGGGTTAACTTGAACCCACATTTCAATTTGTTTGTCTTGTCTGTCTCTACCGAATATATGCACAATTGGAATATTTTTGATTGCTTCAATAGTCTGCTCGATGGCGTAAGCTTGTTTTGTTGATTTATTCAGAATGTTTATGGATAGTACCGCAGCGATAATTATTACAGCTGCTGCGGCTAATTTTGTTATTCTACTTTTCATAATTATTCTCCAGTTTTTTATCTGCTGAGGTTGCTTTTGGATAGCGGCGAGCAGGTCCTGTTCGAGCTTATCACGATGCTTAGGATCGGGCGTATCATCGAATTTGATATCACTAATGAAATTTTCAAATTGTTTTTCGTTATCGTTCATTTTGTAATACCTCCTTTTTGGAAGCATTTATTTTCTTTCGTAGCTTAGTCAAAGCTCGTGCTAACTGGCTGCGGACTGTTCCTGGATTGCTTTCAAGCACCTCGGCAATTTCGGTAAGTTTTAAGTTCTCAAAAAAACGCAACGCGATGATAGTCTGATACCTGGGTTTTAGTTTCAACATAGCTTGCTTTAGTATTACTAACTTTATAGTGCCGTCTTCAAATGTTCTATTGTTAGTATTTGATTGTTCTTTTAAGATTTTCAGTGCTGCTTTTTGCCTGCCGCATTTTCTCAGGTGCTCGTTAACAGCATTGGTGGCAATTTTATAAAGCCAGTTGTGGAACTGCCTTTCGTCACCTTCGAATCTGTGGAATTTTTCAACGACTTTCAGAAAAACCTGGGAAGTAATATCTTCCGCCGTGTGCCGGTCGAAAAGCCTGTGAACGCAGTACTTGAAGATAGCATCATAATGTCGGCGATACAGCAGGGCAAACGCATTATAACTTGTCCGAGCTTGAACAATCAGGTCGCTATTTTCGAGCCTTTCATCGGCACTATCCACAATAACGAATCTCCTAATTTTACAGGTATCACTTATCATCACCATTATAAATGCGCAGCGGATAAAAACGTGGCAAAAAATATGAAATAATATATCATTATCACATCGATAATCGATTTTAGTGATGAGGACTATGAGTAAAACATACGGTTTGATATTTGATGTTGATGGTGTCATCGCCGATACCGAGGCTGTTAACGCAAGGGCGACTATCAAGGTTTTTTACGATTTATTCGGTCTTGAGACAGTTGTGCGTAAAGATTTTGAGGCGGGCCTCGGCAGGGGGGCTGAGGAATATGTAAAAGCCGGCGCCAGGGTTCACGGCTTGGAATTAACAGATGAACAGGTCAAAAAAACAACCCAATTAAGGCAGGAATATTTTCTTAAAATTTTGAGCGAGGAACCTTTACCTGCTTTTCCCGGGGTGTTGGAATTGATGGAAGAGGCATTAAAGAAAAAAGATCTTCGCGTGGCTATCGCAACATCCGGCACGCTTGAAAAGTCGAAAGCTGTTCTGGATGCGGCAAAGGTGCCGTATCAGAAAATGGTCTATATAAATGGCAACAACGTAAAAAATAAAAAGCCCGACCCTGAGCTTTTTCTGCTTGCTGCCAATCGCTTGGATATTGAACCTGCTAATTGCGTTGTTATAGAAGATGCACCGAACGGCATCCAGGCTGCCAAAGCCGCTGGCGCTAGGTGTATCGCTGTTACAAATTCCATGGAAGCTACCAATTTACAGCAGGCCGATTTGATTTGCGATTCCCTCGAACAAGTTAACCTTGATACGATAACAAAACTGATTGAAGGGAATATTTAGCCCCAGGTTTTACTGGGGGGTTTGTGATAAATCTATCACGTTGGCAAATGGGAGTTTCTGTTTTATTATCTCTGTCGCCAGATTGACCCATTTCCTGCATCCGTCGAGGACGACACTATCACTGCTGGCGATAATCTCTTCTGTTCTCATTAGTTCATAATCGGGGCTTAATAGAAGTTCGATGTCCCAGTACCATTTGTTTTTTGCCGCCAGCTTGCCAATGAGTGTTTTTAATCGACCGCTATTTGAGACCGGACTGTCCAACAGCCATAGGACTTTGACTACGCCGGTTTCCTTTAGAAATTCGCCAATAAGCTGCACAGCAGGAATCGTTTCGGTAACTTTGCGATATGTCCCGTGTATGCTTGCCAAGTCGCGGAAACAACCGTCTCGCCCCTTGAAGATTACACCGCCGCTCATTGCTGCTTCAATCGTTATCAAAATGTTGTAGCCATCGATGACAATTGGCTGGTTGGCCAAATCAGAGATTTTGACTTCACACTGCTTTCGGGACGACAAATGCTGGTCGGAGCAGGCACTACGCATAATGGCAAGGCGTTGTCTTTCCGTTAAAGAGAACCTGTCACCGACTAATTTTAGGGCACTTTTTTCAGCGTAGCCTTTTGTCAATAGAAGCGAAAAATCGGCAAGTGCAGAACGCAAATCGCTGATTTTGCTCTCGGCAAATAACTTTTCATCTGCCGGATGCGGCCCTCTGTGAGTTCGCTTGTCAGGCATTAGAATAACTACCCTTACTTATTATTCTGCTTGTTTTTTGGTTTGGAAGAATTCCCGAATCTTTTGCGCATCTCCTGTGTAATTTGTCCACCACTATTTATTACATCCTGTAGGAAACCGACCGTAGCTTCTTTAATGTCTTTTATTGGCTCTTTTTTTATGAGTTTAGCCGGCGGGTCAGACCATTTCCCACGGATGTTCAGGCGTGTTAGTTTGTCTTTCAAGTTGTTGATAATATTGATAATCGGGATGAGTTTGATGATATTGTCAATTTGCTTTAGTAGTACCGCTTTAACATATATGTTTACCTGCTTTGTTTGCAGATTGATTGTCCCGTCCGGTTCGGCTTTTATGGCGGCAAAACGATTGGCTATGTGGGCTGTTTTTATGGTTACAACAGGGCCGGTCGTAGTAAAGGTGCACTGGGCATCGGACATCTTTAAGAGGTCGAGTTGTGATAAGCCAACAATACGAAATACATATGGGACTATCGGAATTACCGTTATATCAGCATCATCGAGAAAAATTTGTCCTTCGCCGGTGAGGTTTTGCAGGTTTTTGTCTTTTCCAGAAAAAATGTAGTTAAATATAACCGTGCCTTTCGTTGCCTTCTTGCCCGGACCACCAAGGATGGATGTCAGCTCTACAAAGCTCATATTTTGTGCAAGGACCTGACCACGAAATTCTGTCGGCTGGTTTTGTTTGATTTCGAGGAATAATGAGCCGGTTATGCTGCCGTTACAGGCGGTTGCGATAATGTTCTCGAAATCGAATCGTCTGTCTTCTACGTTGGCTTTGGTTGTGAGATTTTCGGCGATGGTTTTGTCATCCATTGCCACAGTCCAACCGTCAAGGTTTATAGCACCTTCCGGTTTTAAAGCTTTAGGTTGCTTAAGGCAGCCGGTTATTGCCAAATCCATCGCCAGTTTACCCTCAGCGGAAAGTCTGGGGCTATTAAATACAGCAAAAATCAGGTTCATTTCCGGCCTTTGGGCCGTGTGTTTTATCTGCAGTGAGATTTCTGTCTCAAGCGTTTTTAAATCAATCCTACCCTTTGCCAGCAGCGATTCCGACGGCTCAGAACCATCCCGATTCAATGCAAAATCGTAGAAATTGTCCTTTTTGTTTGCCAGTAATTGCAGATTATCATAGAGAGATTTTGTACCCTGTGCGTCAGTTACGGTGATTTCAGCGTCATTTATAGAAAGTTTACGGATATCTACTTTCTTTTTTGGGCCGGACGATTGTTGAAAAGGATTCATAAAGGGCAATGTAAATTTGCCGTCGGTAGCGGAAAACCGCAGGTCTAATTTTTCAATTTCTATCTCTGTTACGACTGGATGTAAGCTCGGCCATTTCTCGAAAACCATCTTTACTCTGCCTGTATGGATGTACTCTCGGCCGGTCTTATCTAAAAAACTGACTTTTGTGAGATATATTGGGTCGAGGTAGTTTATATCGATATCCTTGATATCTACTTGCCCATCCCAGAATTTTAAAAGTGCCTGTTCTATTTCCCAACGCACTTTTGCGGGAATCAGCCAGAAATGAGCAATTATGGCGATAAGAAGTATCGAGAGAATAAGAACGCCGAATGTCCGAGTCAGATATTTTGTCCGGCGTTTTTTATCTTGAGTTTTTCTTTTGTCCTTTTGTTTTTTGGGCATTTGGCACATACAAGCACAGTGTTATATAAAAGTTTGTTTAATAGTTCCTTGATGCTTTAATATTAGTGTACACATATACGCTATAAAGTCAAAAACGAATTGACATAACCGCTCATTCTTTCTATTATTAGGTTTTCATAATGTTTTTAATCAGGATGAGCTTATGGCCAGCCACAATTTAGCACAATTAAAGATAGACGATTTGGAAATCATCGGCTATTCGGTCGCGGGTGAAGAGACTGTAGTTGCTGTGCCGCAGTTGGATGTCTGCTTTGATATCGGAAAGGCGCCTGACCAGATTATCCCCATTAACAATGTTCTGCTGACACACGGCCATATGGACCATGCCGCAGGTATCGCATATTATCTTTCGCAGCGAAATTTTTGCGGCCAGTCTGCAGGTACAATATTAGCTCCTAAAAATCTTCTTAAGCCAATACGGGAGATTATCGATTCCTGGTCTCGCCTGGACGGTAACAAAATACCAGCCAACCTGTTCGGCGTAAAACCCGGCGACGAATATCAGATAAAATCCAATTTGTTCGCCAGGGCATTTCCAACAAAGCATACAAAAGGTTCAGTCGGATACAGCGTCATTGAAAAGCGTAAAAAATTAAAAACAAAATACCTTGGCCTTAACGGCCCACAGATAGTCGAATTAAAAAAGCAGGGAGTTGAAATCGATAATCCCTTGGAGATTCCGATTGTTACCTATCTTGGTGATACACAATATGTTGACTTTTCACAGTTAGAGTATATCGCTAATAGCAAAATTTTGATAGCCGAGTGCACGTTTTACGAGGGCGAGCATACCGGCAGGGCCGAAGCCGGCAAACATATGCACATAGATGAATTCGCAGAATTATTAAATAAGCTTAACAACGAGCACATTATCATCACGCACACCACCCAGCGAACCCCGATGCGCGAAATCCGCAAGATATTAAAAGACTCCTTGCCTCCTGAAAAATATGATAAGGTCATCCTATTTATGGACAATCGCTACCGCCGCTCATAATCTGCTGCCTTATTATCATTTGTTACAGACTCTTAGAAAACCGTCCCTGTGGCAAATATCAAAACCAGACAAATGCAAAGAGCATAGTATTTATCCGATGCTTTATCCATTTATCCGGGAAAGAGTCTTGATTTGATTATTTTCGTTTTGGCCAGTCGAAATAACAACCCGGTCCATAGACAACCGAAACCGTATTTGAGACTGCGTCGAAAATTAATTGAGGAGGATTCCGGAGAATACCTGGTCGGACAGCTGACTTCGGCAATTTGGTAACCTAACCAAAGAATCTGCGTTAGTATCTGATTGTCAAATACGAAATCATCAGAGTTGCCTTCTAAGGGCAGTTTTTCCAGAAGAGTGCGAGAAAAGGCGCGGTAGCCGGTGTGATATTCGGAAAGTTTCGCTCCTGTCATAATATTTTCCACGAGGGTCAGGAACCGATTCGAGACATATCTCCACCAGGGCATCCCTCCTTTGCGGGCATAACCGCCTAATATGCGAGAACCCAATACGCAATGATACAATCCATTAGCTATCATTGAGGACATCGCAGTTATCAATTTCGGCGTATATTGATAATCGGGATGGACTAAAATAATAATGTCGCCCTGCGCCTCCATAGCCAGCTTATAGCAGGTCTTTTGGTTAGCTCCATAACCCTGGTTTTGTGGGTGGGTATGTACTACCGTTTTGGGCAGGGTTCTGGCTATCTCTATCGTTTTATCGTGACTGCCGTCATCAACTACAATAACTGTGTCCACTATCCCCTGAGCCATAACCTCATCATAGGTTCGACGCAGGGTTTGAGCCGCGTTATAAGCCGGCATCACTACTATTACTTTCTTATCGGCAAGCATACAGATTATTCCAGTTTATTATTTGTGAGCAATCGGCCAGCTCTTTGTTATGTTTTACATTGGTTCTCTCGAATCGGTCAGGCAAAGCTCGACGAGTTCGTCAATGACCGCTGTGCCGGCACACATTACTTTATCAGCTCCGCCCCAGTAAAGTTTCAAGGTGCCGTCATCTTCCGCCACAGCGCCGCAGGTAAAAACTACATTATGCACATAACCGACAACTTCCCACGGGTCTTCAGGCTGTAAAATCCAGCGGTCAGAGACGCCAAGAACTACCGCAGGGTCGTCGAGCTTATGAAGGGCAACTCCGAGCCGATATACGTGGCCATCCATCGTCGGAAAAACGCCGTGATAGATATTCAACCAACCCTTCTTGGTTTTGACTGGTGGTGCGCCCGGGCCGATTTTCATCCCGTCCCAGTGGTATTTCACCGGCTTAATTATCAGTTTCGAATCGCCCCAGTGACGCAAATCCGGCGAGTAACTAATCCAGATTGACCAGGGGCAAATTTCGCTGTGGGGTCTATCTAACCGAACGTATCTACCATTGATTTTTTCAGGGAAAAGAACGGTATTTCGGTAATCGGCTTCAGTTATAAAAGCGATTCTTTCGACCGATTCAAAATCGGATGTTTTAGCTAAGCCGATACGAACGCCGCGTGCCGAATATGCACTATAAGTTATATAGAATGCACCTTCCAAAGGTGTAATACGCGGATCTTCGACGCTGTATTCTTCATATTCGCAAAAGGCCGGCTCTTTGCTTGGAACAATAAAAGGTTCGGGACGTGCCTTGAAGTTAAATCCATCTTCGCTTTCAGCAATGCCGATTATACTCCTGCCGGTGTCGAGGTGCGAGCGAAACAGCATTATGTACCCACCGCCCCGACTCGCGTCGGGAGACGCGGGGGCAGGTCGGCCGTCGAATTTCGTAACGCCGGCGTTATGAACCGTCTGAACCGGATAAGGAACATCGTCCTTGGTTAGAATAGGATTACCTTTATATCGTGTGACAAATGTTTTTTTCATTTATCATATCTCCTAAGAGCCTATTTTTTGTTCTTTTTGGCTTCCAACCGAAAGATTTGTTCATACACTTTTTCGTAACCGCGAGCCATACAATCGATGGTAAAGTTCTCTTCCACTCGCTGGCGGCATTTTCTGCGGTCTATTTTATCAATTTTTTTCACGGCTTCTACTGCTTCTTCTACATTATTGACTAAGTAGCCCGTCTGTCCATTTGCAATAACCTCACGGCAAGAGCCTAAATCCATCGCAATAACAGGTACCCCCGCGGCCATTGCTTCTGCCAGCACCAGGCCGAATCGTTCCGGGATTGTATTTAGATGAATAACTACATAGGCCTCTTTGAAAAGCTCATCGCGTGTTTTTGGGTTTACAGGCCCGATATACTGGATTGACGAATGATTAAGATGAGGTTTGACAAGATTATCGAAGTATTCTTGGTCCTGGATTATGCCGGCTATGAGCAGGTCCATATTGCATCTTTTCGCAACCTCAATCGCCAGATGAGTTCCTTTATCAAGGTGTATCCGTCCGAGCCAGACAAGCTTGTCTCCGGGTGTTTCTCGAAAAGTAAGATTGGAAAGGTCAATCCCGTTGTAAATAGTTGCGAGATAGGGCAAATCTTTATTTCTGTCGGCATCGCTTATGGAAACGTAGTAAGTGTCTTTGTGGTCGTGATAGACCCGCAGTATATCCGGCTCGGAAAATCCGTGGATTGTGGTCAGCATCGGTGTTTTGATTAACGGAAGATAGGTCAACGGCAGATAATCAAAGTTATTATGAATCAGGTCAAATTCATCCGCAAGCTGCATTGCCTTGGAAATATGAAGGCCCGTGGAAACCTGCGGAACTTGCGATCTATCTTCTTCATAACCCCTCTCAATCCAGCCGACAAGTCTTGCTTTTGTCACAGAATCTTTTGTTGCGAACAGTGTTACGTTTTTCCACCCATGGGCTACTAAACCTTCTGTAATATTGCTGGCTACAATCTCCCACGCACCGTATGCCCGTGGTGGTGTCCGCCATGCTACCGGCGACAGAATCGCGATTCGTTTATCTTTGATACCCATATCATCTGTTTTTTCTCACTTCTTCTTTTATTCTCTGGATATGTCCTCTGCCAAGACCTTTTACTTCACAGCCGAGTTCAAAGTATCGGCGGATTTTGTCATCCTCCAATATGCCGAAGCAATCAATTACAGCCAGCGGACCGCCTGCCCATTGAACTATTTTGTCGGGTTCAAGCTTTAGATACTGTTCATGCGGCACTGCAAGTATCAATGCCTGCACGCCAGATAGCGCGGCAGCAAGGTCGTCCTGAACATGAATGTTAACCAAATCATCTTGATTTCGGAAAAATCTTGCCAGGGAATGTCCCGGTGCCGGGTAGGTATCCTGTTTTTCCAGCTCGTACCAGTGTTCGACGTATGGGTCATGCACCTGCATTTCAGCTCCCATCTCGGTCAGTTTTCGAACGATTATTTCCGAGCCGCTGTAGCGAGTGTCCCCGACATCCTGGCGGTAGCTGGCGCCGCACAATAGTACCTTTGCACCTGCTATTTGACGACCCATATTGCGAAGGGCATCTCTTGTCAGTTCTGCTGCGTGAAGCCCGCGTGTGTCGTTGATGTCGATTGCTGTTGTTGTAATCTTGAATATATCGTCATCGAAACCGAGAATGTGCTTGTATGCCCAGTACCCCAGCCCGCCATCTTTCGGCAGGCAGTATCCGCCGATACCCGGCCCTGGGAATATAATGTTATCATGTGTGGGCCGAATCTTGATTGCCTTGATAACCTTAATCAGGTCCACACCATTACGCTCTGCAAATAAGCTCCACTCGTCGAGGAAAGCCAGTATTGTAGCACGAAACGAATTCTCGACGATTTTGGTAGTCTCCGATTCGATTGGACGGTCCATAACGGTCAAAGGATATTCTTCGGTATTAAGCACTTCCCGCAGGAATTTTTCGACACGTTCTCTTGCTTCTTTGTTACAGCCCGAGCACACACGCCAGAAATCTCGTATTGATGAAACATATTGTCTGCCGGGCATAACACGTTCGAAACTGTGTGCCAATAGTGGTTCTGTTTTTATACCTCGTGCCGCAAAGGCCTTTTTCATTATCGGCCAGGCGACAAACTCTGTCGTCCCGGGTGCCACGGTTGTTTCTATAAGTGTCAGGCATTTAGGCGGTATCTTTTCTCCGATGGTTTTTATTGTCGCCTCCAGCGCAGCCATTTCTGCCTTGCCGGTTCGCATATTGCCCAGGTCTTTCTTTGTATAATCACACTGGACATCAACGACTACACAGTCAGCTAATTTGAGGCAGTCGCTGTTATAGGTAGCAGCGAGGGTTTTCTTCTCGAGAACACAGCGGGCAATCATTGGCTCGACCTCAGGGTCCTCAGCCTTTACCGGTGACCGGCCCTGGTTTAAAAGCGGAATCTTCCAGTAGCTTCGGACGCTGGGCCGTTGACAACCGATGACAAATTTACTGGATTTGTTGCTTTTCTTATCGACGGTATCGGCGATGATAGCTGCCATAACCACGCCTACAAAACCGACGCCCATTACCACAACAACTTCTTTATCTTCACGCCGTGCTGCTTCTACCGGCGACTCGATTCGTTTAAACTCCGAAGCGTAATCATCCTTTTGGGGGATTGCGAATTTCTCGCCCTCCGGACTTACTGAGAAATCAGCCATTATTTGCACCTCCTTTTATACTTTGTGTTCATATCTCATATTTGCTCTTGCACAAACAATCACCGAAAGTTTACCAATAATCCCTCGTATATCAAGGATTTATCCCTTCAGCTTCCATTTGAACATTGCCTAATGTATTTACCGACGACCTGATAAACTTCAAGGACTTTGCTATTCTCACCGATAGCTGGCTCGAAGAGCGACTCTGGCCATAACTGACAATCGTGCAAGTCCTGACTACTGAACATATAAAGGGTGAAAGGAGGTTAAGTTCGATGCGAGTAGAAGGGGATTAAGTATTGAGAAGAGGGAATTCTCTGTGCTATCTGTGGCAAAATGACGGCTTGCGGCTTGAGCTTGTTTTAATCCAGCCAGGTTCCCAGAGGCACTTTATCGTCCTCCCCCGAATCGGGGTTCTCCTCTTCGGGGGCTTTGGTGAAGGGCTCAAGCGGTTGCGGCTCTGCGACTTTGCGATAGCCAATTGCCTTTATCACCTCGAGCACTTCGGTCCAGGTTGGAAAGGGGCGTTGATTTTTTCTTTTATACTCATCAATGGCCATCAGAAACTCGAACTGCTCGTCGGACATCTGGCCTTCTTCGGCGGATTTTCGCTCATCGCTCAGGCGCCTGCCGGGACCACGCCGGCGGTCCATCCCTAAACGCCTGTCAACGACATTTTGTCTGCGGTCTTTGCCGCTGCGACGGTCTATTGAATGCTCTGTATCCATTTGTGTTTAACCTGTATTTTGTAGCTTGTTGGCTTTTGCGCATTTATAAGGTTCCCACTTTGCAATGAGTCGCAAAGTGGGAACCCGCCGTTATAATAAGCAGCCCTGGGCAATTTGCCTGAGCCGTTTAGCTCAAAGATTCACCGGAGATTAAAACTCATCATCGAAATAAGGGCCGTCCAGGCCACTGTTGTCTTCATCCTCTTCTGATGTAAAATCATAGAAATCATCATAAGCGTCCTGCGATTCGATTATTACATGAGCTTCATCAAGACAGTCTTCCGGAACCATTACTGCAATGTCTTTGTCGCCTATCGACGGTTCTTCTTGCTCGGTAATAATGGCAGGAATATCATTGACTTTCAGCAGGGTCTCGTATTCTCTGGCCTGCTCCAAATTCTTGGTTAGGGCGACCACAACGAATCCTTGAAGTTTGGACTGCGTTTTTTGATCTTTTTTGGAATGCCTTGCCATTTTATTTCTCTACAATGAACATGGCTTAGTCCCGCTCAATATATTTTACATCTCACCCGTCAACGGTCTAAAAAACGTTCGTCCGGTTTTTTCGTCAAAATAACCCGTCCGAATTATTTAATTTGCTAAAAATCACGACTTTATAATAAAAAAGCGTGATTTCCAGGTCCACTTTGCTACCTCTTTTTTGCCTATCGGTTCTATTGGGGCAGAAATTTAATATTTACTCGTATTTTTTTGTTGCAAATCTTGTTGGTTATATATAATAAAAACCTTTGCAATGTGCCGGACTTATGGGTTTGGTACGGAATTGTTACAATTTAACTTTTTAACATGGAGGTTTGTACTAATGGCAAAGCAAAGAGATTCCTTGGTTATAGCCAGTAAAGTCAAGGCCTACATCAAGAGCAAAAAAATGATGACATCTTCTGATGCAATCGGAGCACTCAGTGAAAAAATCTATGATATACTTGATTGTGCCATTGCTCGAACCAAGGCCAATCGTCGTAGCACAGTTAAGCCACAGGATTTATAGACACCGTTAGAATTCTTTTCTTTTGGCTTTTTCGACTCTTACAGGTCGGAGAATAGCTCGCTAACATCTTTTATTTGCGGCTCTTACGTTTGTAGCAGTGTTATTTAACCTGGGCCGTCCAGCATTCGTTGTGTTTAGAATTAGGACAGATGAGTGCTGGATGGCCTTTTTTGTATAATTATTATGCTTTCAAAAACCTTTGGTGCAGGTTGTTTACGGCCTATACACATATTTGGGTCGAGCACTTATTCCTACAAAGAAATAAATAATCAATTTGTTCGGTGTTGACCCATAAAATCCTTATTTTTAGTATCAAAATTAACATTTTTTAGAAAATTTGTTGGACTTAACCACCTGAAAATCCCGATTTATATAACATGTAGTTAGCGTAAATCCCGTATTTTCGCCAGCTTGAAATTAAGATTGCGTAATTTCTTGCCGATAAGGTGGTTACCAGAAATATGCAACCCGACGGAGCAGACTGATAACTTCGCGGTGGTTCGTTTACGATGTTTAATTTAGGGTAATGCGCTATAATCTCTTAATTAGTGAATAATTATGAGACTAAACCAACAGGGGACTATAACAAAATGAGAGTTTTCATGTTAGGCTGGGAGTTTCCTCCGTTTATCAGCGGTGGCCTTGGGACAGCTTGCTACGGACTTACCAAGGCGTTAGACCAGCTCGGCGTAAACGTAATATTCTGTTTGCCAAAAATGGTGGAGAGCAAATATGTTACTCATGTCAAGCTGCTAACCCCCGATTCAAGGATGTCCGCAGGGTCCTTTAAGTTTACTGAGCTCAAAAACGTAAAGTTTCGCACAGTTGATTCACCACTTCAGCCCTACTCAACCCCGGATTTTTACCAGCGGCAAATCGAAGAGAGTTTGAGACGAAAACAACAGATGCATGGCGGAAATATCAGTTCAGCCAGCCAGCTTATGGGCAGTACGGACTACTGTGGCGATATGTACGCCGAGGTCTATCGTTATGCAGCAATTGCTGCACAATTAGCCAAACAAGAGCAGTTTGACATCGTCCATGCCCACGACTGGATGACATATCCCGCGGGAATTTCGGTTGCAAGAATGAGCGGAAAACCTCTCGTTGTTCATATCCATTCCACAGAATTCGACCGCAGCGGAGAACACGTCAACCAGATGATTTACGATATCGAGCGACAGGGAATGGAGCAGGCAGATAAGGTAGTTGCTGTTAGCTATTTTACTCGCAATATTATAATCAGCCGCTACGGCATTAGTGGAGAAAAAGTCGAAGTTGTTCATAACGGCATCGAACATAATGGTGATTGGCTCTTGGCCAAAACTGGTATCGCAAAAGATGAAAAAATTGTCTTGTTTTTAGGCCGTATTACAATGCAAAAAGGACCAGAGTATTTCCTGCAGGCAGCGAAGAAGGTCCTTGAAGTAATGGATAAGGTTAAGTTCGTTATGGCCGGCTCCGGGGACTTAATGCATCGAGCTGTCGAAATGGCGGCCGAACTCGGCATCGGCCGCAAGGTGCTGTTCACGGGTTTCTTACACGGTGAAGATGTCCGCAAAATATACAAATTGGCGGACCTTTTCGTGATGCCGTCTGTTTCTGAGCCATTCGGTATTGTGCCGTTGGAGGCCTTGGCCAACGATGTGCCTGTCATAATAAGCAAGCAAAGCGGCGTATCGGAAGTCTTGAGGCATGCTTTGAAAGTTGACTTCTGGGATGTAAACGAGATTGCTAACAAGATTATAGCTGTCCTGAAATACTCGCCTTTGGATATGATGCTGAGAAATCACGGCAATTACGAAGTCAGAAAGCTGCGATGGAAAGATTCCGCGGCAAAGTGCGTGAGAATTTACGAAGAAACAATGGTTGCGGTTTAATTATTATGCCTGCGCCTTGGTTCGGCTACGATGGAACGTGCCGGGCAAGCACATAAAAAAATATACATAGTTCGGAATACAACAGATGCCTTCAGTATGTTTTTACTTTCAAGTTCACCAACCCTTGAGATTGAAGCACTACACAGTATTTGATAACAACGACCAATATTTTGACGAAGGCAAAAATGCCTTCATTTGCAGGAAAGTTGCAAATAAGTGTTATCTTCCAACCAATCGGTTACTGCTGGATATGATTCGGCGATATGGTGGAAGGTTCAGGATTGCGTATAGCATAACCGGTGTTTTACTCGAGCAGCTACAGCGTTATTCGCCGGAGGTTATCAGCACTTTTGATGCACTGGCAGAAACCGGCTGTGTAGAATTTTTGGCTGAAACCTATTATCACAGTTTAAGTTTTCTTTACTCGCGAGATGAATTTGTAGAGCAGGTGAACAAACATATCGAAACTATTAATTATCTTTTTGGTCAAAAACCACGGATATTTAGAAATACGGAGCTGATTTATAATAATGATTTAGCCGCCCTCGTGGAGTCGACGGGAAACTTCGATGCAATAATTACCGAAGGGGCGGATCACATCCTGGGCATGCGAAGTCCCAATTTTGTTTATCATCCACATGGATGCCGTAAATTGAAACTCCTGCTGAAAAATTATTCACTCAGCGACGACATCGCCTTTAGATTTTCCAACCATGACTGGCCTCAGTGGCCTTTGACGGCAGATAAATTTTCCAGATGGATAAGCAATATAAATGGCAACGGCAATGTGGTTAACCTCTTTATGGATTATGAAACATTCGGGGAACACCAATGGGCCGATACAGGCATTTTTGATTTTATCCGCCACCTGCCGGATGAAATCTTAAAGCATCCGGACAACAACTTTAAAACACCAAGTGAGGTAGTTCAATCTTACCAGCCCGCTGATACCGTTGATGTGCCGCATATTATAAGCTGGGCCGATACCGAAAGGGACCTCTCGGCCTGGCTCGGAAACGCTATGCAATCCAACGCCATTCATGAGCTTTATCGGCTTGAGAAGAAAATAAAGCAAACCGGTGACGAAAATATCATCGCAGACTGGAGAAAACTGCAGGCCTCGGACCATTTCTATTATATGTGCACAAAATACTTCGCCGACGGCGATGTTCATAAATACTTTAATCCTTATGATTCACCTTACGATTCTTATATAAACTTTATGAATGTCCTGGATAATCTTCACAGTCGTTGTGCCAGGCTGGTCCCCTTGAACACAGATAATATTGCCATTGGAATTCCAATAGATAAGAACCTTCAAGTGGAGCCGGCTCTGGGGGTGCATTTTGCCCCGCACCAGAACCAAACGTGAATAAGTGCTTTGTTGGTGTGGGTTCACAGGATAAAACTCACCCACCCATAATTGTTGATGAGAGGGGTAAACCCTCTGCAAATTTATCCACCTGTGGTGGATTTGTCAGGTGTCGTATATTGAGCGCAAGCTGCGATATAAGATTAGGAGCAAAATTGTGTTAACATTGCAAAAGGCCGATGATACAGCAATCATCTGCTCATTACCGACCGACAAAGGTATTGAGGACCTGCTGACCAGAGAATGGCTGTTGACCAATTCTCGCGGCGGTTATGCCTCATCGACAATCGTCGGCTGTAATACCAGAGGGTATCACGGCCTGCTCATCGGCTCGCTTAATCCGCCTGCTAACAGGATAATGGCACTGGCTAACTGCCTGGAGATGCTTATTTTTGAGCAGGATGACGAGTCTTGCGATAGCTCGCGAAATACAAGCCAGCAGAGGGTATTTAATCTATCGACATTTGAATTCAGCGATAAATTCGCCCCGCAGGGCTTTACCTACATAAAAAAGTTCCGGCAGGATATCGGCGTTCATTTTGATTATGAACTGGACAAAGTTGAACTGACAAAATCCGTATATCTTCTGCGTGATGACGACACGGTTGCTCTTGTTTATGATTTTACCAGAGTCAAAAAACCAGTGGATTTTGTTTTGCGCCCATTTGTAGGTTTGCGGGGTTTCCACACACTACAGAAATCTTATGCTCCGTTATGCTCTACTTGGCTTGGGTATGGCTTGCTGATTCGCCATGATGCGCCGAACAGTTGTGAAATGTTTTTAAGCTGTCCGTCTGCCGACTTTGAAAAAGACAAGCAATGGTGGTTTAATTTCGTATATCGAAATGACCAGGAAAGAGGGCAGGAATCCACCGAAGATTTGTGGACGCCCGGCTTTTTTAAGTGCCGTATAGACTCGCCAACCAGAGTTGTTTTATGGGCAAATCTGGGCTTTCGCTGCAGGCCGGAGCAGGTAATAAATACTGACATTGATGCAGCTCTCGAGGATTTAAACAGACACAAAAACAGTATTGTGAATACTACCGCAAAAAACGGAGATAGAAAACTTAAGATACTTTATTTAGCTGCTGACAGGTTTATCACAAAACGCCAGACGAACCACAAGGTAAGAACCACTGTTTTGGCTGGCTTTCCCTGGTTTGCGGACTGGGGCAGAGATGCTTTTATTGCCTTGCCGGGCTTGTTACTTTCGACCGGCAGATTTGCCGAGGCAAAGTCAGTTTTGACAACCTTTGCTCAGGCGGCAGATGATGGTATGATTCCAAATCGCTTCGATGACTATAGCAATACCACTTATTTCAACAGTGTCGATGCCTCTCTTTGGTTTATCAATGCGGCTTTTCAATACTTAGGTGCTACCGATGATTCAAAGACCTTCACACAGGAACTTCTACCGGTAATCCGCTGGATTATAGAATCTTACTACAGCGGAACGCGGTTTGGCATTCACGCTGATTCCGATGGGCTTATAACTGCAGGCGATAGCGAAACGCAGCTAACATGGATGGATGCCAAATATGACGGCATTGCTTTTACACCAAGATATAGTAAGGCGGTTGAAGTTAACGCCTTATGGTACAACGCACTTTGTTATCTTGCTCAGTTTTACGTCCACCGGGACCCGGATGCTACCAAACATTATGAATCTCTCGCGCAGAAAGTTGCAGTCAGTTTCAACAATTTGTTCTGGAACGAAGGCAAAGGTTACTTGAACGATTGTATTTTACCGGATGGCTCAGTTGATGATAGTCTGCGCCCGAACCAGGTATTTGCCGTCTCACTTCCGTTTAGCCCCTTACTTGCTCATCAGAAAAAGTCGGTAGTAAACGTGTTGCAAAAAGAGCTGCTGACAGCTTATGGCCTGCGAACGTTAAACGTTCAGGATAGCCGCTACAAAAGCCAATATACAGGCCCACAGAGCGAGCGTGATGAGGCCTATCATCAGGGCACAGTTTGGCCGTATCTGCTCGGGCCGTTTGTTGAGGCGTATTTGAAGGTCAATCAGTTCAGCAGAAAAAGTAAGAAAAAAGCCGCTGAATTTATCCAGCCCCTGATGCATCATCTAATCGAAGATGGCTGTCTCGGCCAAATCTGCGAGATTTTCGATGGTAATGCCCCCCATAAACCAAGAGGTTGTTTCGCTCAGGCCTGGAGCGTCGGAGAGATGATAAGGGTTTATTTGCTGATTCACGGCAACGGCAAAACCCCTTCCCTTAAATAGCACTACGCCAGAACGTTCTTGTAATGCTCAAAACTTCTTGGCTATTTGTCTGGCCTTTTCGATAGCTTCGTCTCGTTTTTGTCTTGCCACATCAGGCCCAGCCGCGAGAGTGGGTTCAACCACAAGCGAGCGGATATCGCTAAAGCCGATAAATCTTAATATCAGCTCGAGATACTTTTTTTGCAAATCGAACGCTTCTGCGCTGGTGCCTACCTCCTGCCCCCGCGTATTCCGACGCGAGTCGGAGCGGCGGGTGTATTCGCCACCTCGTGCATAGGCAATAAAAATTGGTTTATTTTTTACTAATCCTTCGTAGCCTCCTTCTTTGTTGACGGTGAAAGTCAGACCCGGCTGAACGATAATATCTATGTATTGTTTTAATCGGTAAGGGATGGAGAAATTCCACATCGGAACCGCCATAACATATTTATCTGCAGATTTGAATTCTTCGATTATGGAAACTATTTTCCCCCAAATCTTTTTGTCAGCCGGCGAATGTTCTTTGTTGTGCATTATCTTGTATTTTGCACTGGCTGCTTTAAAATCAAACTCCGGAAGCTTTTTTTCAAAAATGTTTATTATTTTAATTTTGTCGTCAGGACGGCTTCGCAGACACGATTCGACAAATGCCTCCGCGACGGCTACTGAGTAAGAAAGCTCTTCCATCGGCGACGCATTAATATATAGTAAATTACCCATAATATTCTCCTTTTAATAAACTTGAGCAATTTCATCAATCATCAATAATAAATTGCAAATCGTCAATCGAAAATCGTAATTGTTTTTTCTGTGCCCTTTATGGCTTTGAAAAATTCAGGTTAATGCTTTTCTATAAGAAAGAGAAATTCCTTATTGGGCAGCTCCGCATCACGCACCCATTCGGATGTCCATCGCATATCAGCCATAACATTTTTCTTGTAATCGACTTCTATTACTTCCTTTATCTTTCCGCATTTGAGAATCGCTTCACTCAACTCACTAGCGGTGGCTCTCCCCCCCGAACTGTATGACAGGATTATGTATTGTGAACGCGTGTTCTTCAAAAGCCGCTCAATTGCCTCTACCGCAATAAACCTGCCTGTCTTGCGGTTTCGACGAAACTCTTCAAAAACCGAAGCTGAAACCCTATCTGAACTATCGACCCTTCTTTTTGCCTTGCCGAATAGTTTTGCTTTGTCATTCAAACAGATCGTCGTCCAGATGTGGTAGTAGGCGGAATATCTTATGCGTGAAGGCGGCATTTTATCGTTATTGGAACCATAAGGAGGGTCCAAATATGCCAGGTCACTTTCTATGTTTTCAAGAACGTTGAAGATATCGTCCTGCAGAACCTGATGTTCGTTTTCAGAAAATACAAAGTTGGGGATTTTCAGAACCATTTCATTGTAGGAACGTTCGGACCATTCGTTAAGATATGCAGCGTAATGGCCTATTGTGTTATCAACGCAATCAAGCGCCAACATAAGGCTTGTTAATGCTACCGCGCGTTCAGTTTCGTCTAAGGCAAGGTTGTCTATCTCTTCGCGGATTACATCAAGCTTTCGCGTATTATGTATTTGCCAGGGTTTTTTTAGATTGTCGGCTTGTTTTGCACAGCCCTCGTTGGACATACCCCCATAATTTTCGGTAAACCAGCCGTCTTTGCCGGGTAAGGAATTTAGATGCTCGATGAGGTCTCTGCAGTGTTCTTTTGGATGCTTGTTGAGCAGATAGCAGGTTGCGAACACCTTTGACCAGACAGCACTGTCATTGGCGATTACCTTATACCCCGAACGCGCAAGCGTTTGAGCAACCCTCGTGGTTCCGGAAAAGCCGTCAAATACTGTCCGAGGATTTACCTTTTTTGTTAACTGAAGGATATAAGGCAGTAATTTTAGCTTAGAGCCCGCATATTTAATTCCTTCTGTCTGATGGTCATAGACCGTTATGTCTTCAAACAAGTTTATGGTTTCCATTTTTACTTCAGATTATACAACCGTTTTTATTATTCAATATCTTTCTTGATTTTCTATAATACAGAATTGTGCCCGAGCTACCTGTGGTGAGCAGGGTAGAACCAAGTTGAGGATTCATAAATTACCATTCAACGTGTCTTGGTCATTTTTGATATTTTTACCTAATCTCTTATCACTAATTAACTTAAGTCGATTTTCACCCTTTTTCCCGCATAACCAAATGTCCAAAAAGCCCTTTTTCAACCGTATTTTGGCTTAAATTTTTCTTTGCTTATTTATCTCTACTTACCCATATTAACTGCCAAATGGTATATGTCTTATGGCATAATTATTTATGTTTTTTCCCCGACAAAATCCTTTTTTTTGTAACAAAGTCGCATTTCCGAGCGTCTAATATAGTATAATAGCTGTAAGTGTATCCTTATCGTGGAGATATTAATCTGCGCCGGTTCATACAGGACAGCATAAGTTGTTTGTATATACAAGCTTATGATTACAAAAAAAATCGGTATTAAGGCAGTCACAGGTAAATGAGCCCTCAAACAAACAGGAATAAAAAGAAGAAGTTAGGTCAATTGCTTTGTGAAAAATCGTATTTAGACGAATCTGGCTTAAAAATAGCTCTTGCAGAGCAAAAAATCGAACATCGTCGGCTGGGTCAGATTCTGATAGAGCTCGGTTATATCACGCAAGCTCAGTTGAATGAAGCACTTGCGTTGCAGACGGGGATAGAAAGGATAGATTTAGATTACATTTCGGTAGGCCCGGAAATTATTGCCCTTGTCCCGGCTGAATTAGTCAGCAAATATAATATTCTACCGTTGCAGATTGTGGATGGCAGATTAACTGTAGCGATGATGGACCCATTTCAGCCGCAGGTTATTGAAGACTTACGGCTGGTAACCGGCTATTCGGTGCACCGTTACTATGCCGACCCGGACCAGATGGAAGATGCCATCCTGAAATTCTACGGCAGCAACGTGGCAAGAATGCTGGATAACCTTGTACCGGCTGAAAAACGGGCGGAGGGTGAATTAGATAATGGGGATTACTCGCCTGCTAAGCTGCACGAATTGGCCAGAGAGCCGTCCCTCGTGAATCTTGTTAATTTGATAACACTTGAAGCGATAGAGGCCCGCGCAAGTGACATTCACATCGAGCCGTTTGAAAGCAAGGTAAAGATAAAGTACAGGGTTGATGGTATGCTCATTGAGAAAAGCCCTTCGTCGAAACGGCTCCAGGCGGCGATTATTTCCCGAATTAAGATTATGGCAAATATGAACATCGCAGAGCGCTTTGTGCCTCAGGATGGACATATCGAATTTACGGGCAAGAACGGTAAGATTGATATTCGTGTCTCCACTGTGCCGACCGTATTCGGTGAAGCAGTTGAGCTGAGACTTCTGGACAGAAGCGCATCATTGTATGCCCTTGAGGATTTGGGGATGAATGAACGGTGTCTTAATGGCTTTAGCAAGTGCCTGGATAAGACGCATGGGATTGTGCTTGTTACTGGTCCGACCGGCTGTGGCAAGACGACTACACTTTACGCATCATTAAATAAGATATATTCTCCAGCCGTAAAAATGATAACCATAGAAGACCCTGTCGAGTACCAGCTTGAGGGAATTAACCAGATGCCGGTCAATCCGAGGAGAGGGCTGACCTTTGCCACGGGACTGCGGCATATACTCCGACACGACCCGGACATTATAATGGTGGGGGAGATACGAGACCGGGAAACCGCTGATATAGCGATTCGTGCCGCCTTGACCGGACATCTTGTCTTCTCGACACTTCACACAAATGATGCAGCCGGGGCAGTAAACAGATTAATTGATATGGGTGTTGAGCCATTTCTATTAGCCAGCTCACTGGAGGCGGTATTAGCTCAAAGATTGGTGCGAAAGATTTGCCTGAAGTGCAAAGAGCCCTATAGTCCGGACGAAAATCTGTTAAAGAGCTTAAATGGCTCGTCGGAGGTCAAATCAAGAACGAGATTCTATCACGGCGTTGGCTGTCACGATTGCGGTCATACGGGTATGAGCGGACGGACGGGTATATTTGAACTATTGAGAATAACAGGCAAACTACGGGACCTGATTGCGGAAAGGCCTACGACGGAGCAAATCGTAAGGGCGGCGCCGAAAGACCATATAAGTATGGTGCACGATGGGATTGACAAGGTGTTGAAAGGTATAACATCGCCAGAGGAAGTTTATCGAGTTGCAAAGGGCATAGCTGAAGAATAGCGAAGCGTATCTCGAAAGAGATATGAGATGCGGGAAATGAAAAGTGGGACAGTTTTCTTATAAGGCGATTGACAAAGGCGGCGGACACGTCACAGGCACGATAGAGGCGGTCGACCGTAAAAACGCCGTTGTTGCTTTATCAGACAGGGGACAATTTGTAATAGAGCTGGCTGAAGAAACTGGTATGCCGAGTGTCGAAGCAGGGCAGAGAAAGAAACCGGTCCTGCCCGGGGTTTTCAGGTTCGGTTCAAAAAGAATAACAGGAAAAGATATTCTGGCTATGACAACCCAGTTAAGCACTGCTTTGCGAGCAGGCCTTCCGCTTCTCGATGGACTTGAGCTTATTCGCAGGCAACAGCACAAAGCAGCTATGAGGGAAATGCTAACCGACCTTGTCAAATCTGTTAGTTCCGGGCAGTCGCTTTCCGATGCGATGGCTAAGCACGAGAAAGTTTATAGCCCATTGTATCTGTCGATGGTAAGAGTAGGAGAGACGGGAGGGATTCTCGAACAGACGACTGCTCAATTAGCAGTGATGTTAGGCAGAGATGAAAAGATAAAGACGAGTATGAAAAATGCTTCGGCGTATCCCATCTTTGTTTTGTGTATAGGTCTTATATCTGTTGTTATCATAATTACGTGGATATTGCCGGGCATATTAGCCACGATACCCGGCGGCATTGGGGCAGCTCCACTGCCGACGAGGATGCTAATGGCGTTGAGTAACTTTATGAAGGGCCTGTTTACAACGGTCTTCGGCTGGATTGTAATTATACTAATGATAACTGGTCTATACTACCTGCGAAGATGGGCCAAGACCTCGGGCAAAATAAATTGGGATGCCTTTAAGCTAAGGATACCTGTATTGGGTTCTGTTTTGCGGACGATAGCGGTGGGCAGATTTGCAAGAACGCTTGGAGCGCTGACGCAGGGCGGTGTTACCATTTTGGAGGCGCTTGGCGTGGTTCGTGATACGCTCGGCAATGAACTTCTGGGTAGAGAAATAGATGCTGTCGCTGAAGCGGTTAAGCGAGGCGAATCGTTGGCAGGGCCTTTAGAAGAGTCGGGATATTTTCCGCCTTTGCTGGTGCAGATTACTTCGGTAGGCGAGCAGACAGGCAAACTTGATGAATTATTGCTAAATGCCGCTGAGACATTCGATTCCGATGCGGATGCGGCTATAAACAGATTCATGGCAGTTTTTCCTGCATTTTTGATACTGCTGTTGGCTTTAGTGATAGGTTTTATTATAGCGGCGACCCTGCTGCCCATAGTTACGATGGGACTCGGAGCGGGCTTTTAGAATTATAAGTTTTAATTTTTATTTAGAAAGGTAAGCAAATGAGGCGGACGAAGCGAAAGGAAAAGGCATTTACGCTAATAGAGCTGCTTGTAGTGATTGTGATTATATCGCTGCTTGCCGGATGGGTTGCACCACAGTTGATTCAACGACTTGGCAAAGCCAAGAAAGACCTGGCAAGGCCCAAGATGGAAACTATAGAAACTGCGCTTGCCAATTTTTATATGGATTGTGGGCGATATCCGGATGACTCTGAAGGACTCGAGGTTTTGTTGACTGCGCCTGCGGAACTCGAAGAGAAATGGAAAGGGCCTTACTTAAAGCAGAGTCAGTTACTTGACCCCTGGGGGAATCCCTATATCTATGTTGCGCAAGGCGAGGTTAATCCAGGCAGTTTCGATTTGGTAAGTTACGGAGCAGACGCTGAGTCTGGCGGTGAAGGTGACAATGCTGATATATATAACGACTAATTTCGTATATCGTATCGCGTATTGCGTATTGCGTAGCACTCAGTGTATGCAACACGCAAAGAAGCGGTATGGATTTACATTTGTAGAGGTGCTGCTGGTAGTGGCAATTATTGCCCTTGTTGCAGGTGTCGGCGGCGGACTTTATGTGGGGACATATAAGAGGATGCTTGTTGAAAAGGCGGCGCGTGACCTGGTACTTGCAGCTAAATATGCAAGGATAATGGCGGTAGAGAAACAACAGCCGTATGAGATGTGGCTCGATGTGGCTAATAATGGAGTTTTACTGGTCACGACACAATGGGATGAACAAAACGAACAAATGAAGCAGATAACGGTGCGGGATTTGTATTGCAAGCCGGTCGAATTTGGAGCAGGTGTTATATTTGAGGATATTCAAATCGTGCCCGCTGATTCGGAGACAAGGACAGCGGCTGACGAGGAGCAGGCGATAGTTTTTTCGCCGAAAGGCACTTCACAATCGGCGTTGGTTCAGGTCGGTGACGGCACGAACCATTATACGGTGAGCATCAGCGCCGCTACAGGCAGGGCTGAGATGTTTTACGGCTCGGCTGAAAACGTCACAATTGGTACTACAGATTTGGATGCAGAACGATGATGCTGTCAAAAAGAAACAAGGGTTTTAATCTGGTTGAGGCGATCGTTGCGAGCGTGATTCTTTCCAGTTCTGTTTTGGTCCTTGGAGCAATAAGTACGCAAGCCGTGAGCGGACTCAGACTGAACAGGCAACATGAAATTGCGGCATCACTGGCCGACAGACAGCTTAGCTTAATTGACTATATGGGCATCGATGAATTTATCAAACAGGGACAGTTCGAAGGCGTCTTCCAAGAGTATGAGCCAGGGTATCACTGGAAAGTTGTTACTCAAAACCAGGATATTGATAGTCTTTATCTGGTATCAATAACCGTGAGCTGGGTTGAACGCAATCGTCCGTATAGTGTTACGATTGATACGATGCTCGATGGAACAACGGTGATTTTAAGTACGGAACAGGAGCAATTGTAATAAGATGTTTTTGAAAAAGACCGGATTTACGCTGGTAGAGGTGCTGATAGCTACGACGATAGGGGCGTTTATTGCATCAGTGGCGCTATACGCATTGAAGGTAGTTTCAACCAGTGCTGAGATAGTTGATGATAATATCGAGACCACAGCGGAGGTGAGATTTGCATCGAATATGCTCGCACGGGACCTTGTGAATCTATACCGTGACAGTAACGTCAGAAATATGAAGTTTGTGGGGAGGGTATCAAAGTCAGGTGAGAGGCCTGTTAGTATGTTGACTTTTTACACTGTCGGCAGAACGAAGGCACGAGCAGGTCAGCCGGAAGGGGATATATATGAAGTAGAGTATTATCTGCTTGAGGATGAAGAAAATAAGTTTTTAATGAGACGTTTATGGCCAAATCCTGACCCTTACGAAGTCGAACCAAGAGGAGTTTTAACGGTAATTGCTAAAGGTATTGATGTTTTCGAGACAAGGTTCTTCGACGGCGAAGGATGGTCGGATGAATGGCCGGAAGAATTGCAGTCTGTGCCCGAGCTGGTTGAAGTAAGTATTGCTGCAATAAAACCTGAGCGAAGGGGCACATCTGCAGAAACTTTTATTGTAAATTTTGCCCGTTTTGTCAGCAGCGAAGATACTACCTCCGGTGAGGGTGGCCAGGCCGGCACTTCTGCAGGGCGTACAGGCCGAGAGGAAAGTAGTGAGACAAGCGGCAGTGAAACTGAAACGAACAGGTAACAGGGAAAGTGGAAAATTCAATAAGAAAATTTCTGACTGAGCAAATGCGAATCAATGGCCGAAATAAGGGGCTTATTATTGTGGCCGTGTTATGGGTTGTAATGATACTTAATGTCATAGTTGCTACGCTGGGACATAACAGCCGACTTGATATAAAAGTGCGTCAGGTCAGGACAGAAGAGTTTCGGTGCAAGTGGGCCTGTAGGGCGGGGATAGAGACGGCGATTGGTGTGCTGAACGAGGACACAAGGGCAAGTGACTGTCTGACGGATTTATGGAGTGACAATGATGAAGATCTGAATAATGTCAGCATAGAGCAGTGCCGGTTTAGTGTTCGGGTTATTGATGAGTCGAGCAAACTGAACATAAACACCACGACGAGAGGGCAGCTCTTGGCTTTACCTTATATGGAGCCATACATAGCGGATGCGATAATCGACTGGCGGGATGAAAATGACACGATAAGCGGTGAGGGTGTCGAGAGCGGGTATTATCAAAATCTGCCGTTCAGATATACGATTCGAAACGGCCCGTTTAAGACGATACGCGAGCTGCCTTTAGTCAAGGATGTTACAGAACAGCTGTTTTATGGCGAAGATACGAATTTCAATGGACAACTGGATTACAATGAAAGAGACGGCGACAAAAGTCCGCCGGCCGATGACAGAGATGATGAACTGGACGAAGGGTGGATTGCATACCTTAGCTGTTATTCGTATGACCGAAACACAGATGCCGAGGGTAATAGAAGAGTTAATATCAATCAGGCAAATGAGATGCAGCTGGAAACATCGTTAGGGGTAAAAAGGTCGGTGGCGAGATGGATTGTTCAGAGACGTGAAAACAGACAGTTCGAAAGCATTGCCGATTTGATAGATAACGGCAGCCCCAAAAAACCTTTAGAAGACTCGGAAAGTGATTCTGAGCCGCTGGACCTGCAGACATTTTATTTGATAGCTGACAGAATAACGGTGGATAACAATATGCAGATACCGGGGAAGGTTAATGTCAATACGGCCCCGAAAGAGGTTTTGACGGCTTTGTTTGGTAGCGGTGATGAGGCGGTGCAACTCGCTGAGGATATAAGCGCCTACAGAAGCAGCTTGATTTATGGGATGCAAAGTATTGCCGAGTTGTTGAATGTGCTGTCTATAGATAATTTTAAGAAAATTGCCAGTTTAGTCACTACCCGTTCGAATGTCTTTACGATTCGTTGTTTTGCAACGGCTGACAGGGGCAGTTCTGACGGAGTGACACTACTAACAGAGGTGGTGGTAGATAGGAGCTCGAATCCCTGCAGGATACTTTACTGGTATCAGGGAGCGAGTAATTGATTATTGATAAATGATTATTGAGTATTTTCTATAGTATATCAGATATGAGAACAGATACTGGAATAAAAATGTCTGTGGTTGTGCTGGCGAAAGAGGGAAATAAGCTCAAGGCGGTTGAACTTGTAAAGCAAGGAGAGACTTTTGAGGTTCTGTGGACAAAAAGAAGCGAAGATAGTAATGCAGACTGGGAGGCATTTGCAGTTGAATGTGGTTTGTCCATTGGACCTTCGGGGAGAGCACAAGATGTTGGCGATAAGATGTCAGTTGTTGGCTTCGACTCGGCAGGCGTTGGCTTCTACCGCATCGGTGTGCCTGCGGCCAAGGAGGAAGAAATTTCAGCGATGGTCAAATTGCAGGCAGAAACGCTGCTGCCGTTGTCAACTGAGAAGATGGAGCTGGCCTGGCGAACAGGCAGGGTACAGGATGGGCAGATAGCTGTAACCATAGCTATTGCAAGAAGAGAGCCGCTGCAGAGATTTGTGAGTAACATGGAAGCTTTTAAGCCGGCAAAAATACTATTGAGTTGTGAAGGAGTAGTGAAAGTATGGAGGACGTTTTTTGGCGGGAATAATAAGACATCTGTAGTTGTAAATCTATCATCGCGGAGCACACAGATTTGTCTGGCTGAAGAGGGGCGATTGAGTAATGCTGTGGCGCTGGATATGGGAATGGAGGACTTGCTAACACCTGAAGGATTAACAGAGCAAACGCAAGCCAGTGAAAGATTCGCCCAGGATATGATGAGCGTGCTGGGATTGTTTGGTTATGCTGAGCCGGCAGAGCTACCGATTTTTGTGCTGTCGGACGGCAGCAGTGCGATAGAAGCAATAGTTTCCAGCATAAGGTCTGCGGGATTGAAAGCTGCAGCGGCTTTGCCGGATGCAAAAGGACTTAAGACAGAGACGGAACTTGATGCCAGGGACATCTACGAATATCGGGTGCCGATAGGTCTTGGGCTGTGTGCATTTGATGGAGACCTGAAGGAGCTTAATATTTTTAAGCGTTTATATAAGCCGCCGAGGGTGGAAGAAAAAAAGCATTGGTTGTATTCGCCAAAAGCAGCGGGAGCAATTGCTGCAGTAGTGTTGGTCGTGTTTATTATGGTTTCCTACATTGTTGATGTGGCCAGTCCGACAGCGATAGAAAAGCGATTGCGAACATCAGATTCGAATGCAGATATAGGCATACTCGAAGAGCGGCAAAAGCTGATGAAAATAGTGGCACAGCAAAGACCTGATTTGCTGGAGCTTTTGAATCAGGTAAGCGCAGGTGGTGTAGAGGGGATAATGCTGGACAGTTTACATTTCAAAAAAGGTCAGCCGGTAAATATAACCGGACAGGCACAAAGTTCGGACCAGCTATATAAGTTTCAGGAAAATCTGCTGAGTCACAAGGACATTAAAGAAGTCAGGATTCAAAACGCATCGAAAGACAATAAAAACGGCAAGATTAAATTTACTATAACTTTTCATTATAAGAATTTCACCAGGAAGAGACAAACATAAATCTGAGAATAAGATGAGACTATGATAGACGGATTAAGCAAAAGAGATAAGCGGGCACTGGTGATTGGCGGTATCTGTGCCGCGGCTATTATCTTTGTATTTGTGTTGAAGATACCCCAGCGCTGGGCACAAGCGAGGAAATCACTTGCGTCGGTAAGGGCTAAACTAAAAGCTATCAATGCTGAGCAGGCCAAGCGAGCAGGATTGATGTTCATTGTGCCTGCATTTGAAATGCCACAAGTTGAGGAAAAACAGACGTTTTTGTTTAGAGATAAGCTCAACGAACAACTAAAAAAGGCAGGGGTAAGTAGCAAGCCGTTAAAGGTTCTGCCTGTCGCAAAAGCACGACAGGACGGTTACAAACTTTTGCGTTTGAAATGCAGCGGCAGGTGTAATTTCGAACAAGCGCTCGATTTTCTTGCAGGGCTGAATGAGAATCCCTATCTGGTTGGGATAGAAGAATTCAAAATCAAATGTGACCCAAAGAATCGACAGGAAGTTGAGCTGGATTTTACGGTGTCAACGTTTGTTAAATGAAAGAGGCAGAGTATGAACCTTGATTATTTAAGAGAAAAGAAAGAACTGGTTGTGAATTCTGAATTTGCAGCTTATTTCAAAAGTCAGTCGCTTTCAGTTTTACTTCTCTGTGTTTCAGCGATTTTGGTCATTTTGATTTTGGTCAAGGTGTCAGGTTTCTTTGCGGTCACAGCCAGGGCGGAAACACTGGTGAAACAAGCCATTGCGAACGGCAAGCCGGATGATAAAGAGACGGAAAAGCATTTGGCCAAGTTCCGGGAAGTTGCAGATGAGCTGAAGAAAAAGAATTTATTTGCGCCACCTCCACCGAAGCAGCATCCTGTGAAGGAAGTATCGGGGATAATGGGCGATGAAGTGTTGATAAACGGCAAATGGTATAAGGCCGGTGACATGGTGGCGGATGCAAAAATTGTGGCAATCGAACCTGCGCGAGTCAGGATTGAATGGGATGGGAATGAAAAAGTTTTTCTCCCGATAGATGCGACGATTCCTGCCGGTCCAAAAGGGCCAAAACCTAAACCGGATGATGAAGTAACCAAGGCAGACAAAGGAGAAGCCGCCACAATGGTTCATGTCCAGCTCGAAGTAAGAGGTGGTGAAGGTATGTTCTCTGAAGAAGACATGGAGAGATTCAGAGGTATGCGGGAAAGATGGGAGAATATGTCTGAAGAAGAAAGAGAGCAGTACAGAGCCCGAATGCGTGAAAGGTCTGGCGGCAGACACCCTCCGGGTGAGGGACGGCGAGGCAGAAGAAGAGAATGATAAAGTGATAAGGTGGAGTTAATAAAATGAGACGGTCAAAAATAATAATATGGGTGATAATTGGTATTGCGGCGCTTCTTATTGTCTGGAGGATTGGTTTTCATGTCCCAGCGCCGAGCTTTAGAGAAGGTCATGATAAAACCACAGTGGTTGCTGGGCCTAATGAACCTAATAAGGTTACTGATATCAATGAACCAAGTAAATTGGCTGACGCTAATCAGCCGAGAGGCATAGGAAGACGACGGGGGAGAATGGAAGGGGGTGAATTCGGAGAATTCGGGGGTTTTGAAGGACGTAGAGGTCCAGGACGATTTGGGCGAATGGAGGGAAGTGAGTTCGGCGGTTTTGAAAGGCGCAGAGGGTCAGCAAGACCACCCGAGGAAATAACTAAAGCAACTGAACCGAACATGCCGGGTGATTCAAATGAGCCGATGGAAGCCCTGAACCTTAAAAATGTGGAGATGAAGGATGTTATTCAGAAGATTTCGGAATGGACAGGCAAGACGGTTATTCCGGATGATGAGGCGATGCAGCAGAGGATTACTATATATTCGCCGAAAAGGTTGCCGAGAAACAAGGCCCTATCGCATATCTACAGCGCCTTGCGTATGAAAGGCTTTATTGCCGAGCATACGGACGATGCGATTTATCTTATACCTATTAAGGACGCAAAACTTCGCTTTGTTCCTACGATACAGGCAGACCAGCCTCTCGCCACACTCGAAAATAAAGACCAGATAGTTCAAAAATTTTTCAAACTTGTAAATTACAGACCTTCTCAAATGGGCCAGATAATTCAGCCGCTGGTAGGCGAGTACGGCCACGTCGGCGCGGACGAGACGACAGGAACTTTGCTTGTGATTGATACTGTTGCGAATTTGATGCGCATTGAGCAAATTATCGCAGAGTTTGACATTCCCGAAGCTGAGCAAACGATTACGGAGGTTTTTAAGGTTAATTACGGTGACCCTGCGGAGATTGTTCAGTTGTTGAGAATGTTGTTAGGGGACGTAGCCGGCGCCGGAAAAAGTCCAAGTAGAAGCAGTTCCAGTAGAAAGGATGAGCCCGGACGTGATTTTAGGCCTGGCCCACCTTCAGGTGATAGTTCATCTAAAAAAAGTGCCAAGAGTGGAACGGCAACATCGGTAGTGATTGGGTCAGGCCAGACGCCAATAATGCTTTTTGCAGAATCAAAACGCAAATGGATTATTGCGAGGGCATCGCCTGAGAATATAAAGATAATCAGTGATTGGATACAGAAACTCGACAAGGAAGAGCCGGTCGAATCAGAATATGAGACCATTTCAATCACGTATGCTGATGTCAGGGAAGTAGCGAGCCGCCTTAACGATGCGTTAAAGGAGATGCCGGGGACGGAATTAAAGGCAAACGTCCTTATTCAGCCGTTGGAGCAGTCAAGACAGATTATGGTCTTCGGCAGGAAGGACCTGCGGACAATGGTTAGGAAACTCATTGAAGAAGTAGACATCCCACCCGGCACGTTTGAAACAAAGGTATTTGAACTAAAATACGCTGACCCAGACCAAATTAAGGAGAATATAGATAATCTTTATGGCGAAGAAGGTGGAACGTCGGGCTACAGAGGATACTATTATTGGCTATCTCGGTCGGATCGCAGGCCCGGTGATGTAGTAAAAGTAATATCATTTTCGACGATGCAGCAGGTTACAGTGATCGCTTCACCCGAGAATATGAGAAAGATTGAAAAGCAAATAGAGGAATGGGATGTTCCGCTCGATGTAGGAAAGGTCAAGCCAAGAATAATTGAGCTGCATAATTCCGACCCGATAGAGATGGCTGATTTGTTGACGACACTTTTCAGCGAGGAGGGTGAAAGGGGTTTGTCAATTTATGATATTATATTTGGCAGGACAGAGGACAAGAAAAAAATTGTCGGCCCGCTTTATGGCCAACTCACATTTGAGGCAGTTCCGGGGACGAAGAAGATAATTGTAATAAGCAAGATACCGGAGGCATACGATGTTATCGAGCAATTGGTGCATGAGCTTGATAAACAAGAGATGGCCGAGGTGCCGAAGGTTATAACGCTCAAATATGCAGACCCCGAAGACCTTGCTCAGCGTCTAAATGCCCTGTTCAACGAGCCTGGAACAACTGCCACAATCAGCTTTAGTGAACGTGGACTTAGTGAGGCCAAGCAGGAGGCAACACAACAGCAGAGCAGCACGACTGGCACAGGCGGAAGTAGCTCCAGTGGAAGCAGCACCAGCCAGAGCGAATACAGGCCCTGGTGGAACACGGGGCGGCGTACCACGGAAGAGATGCCGATAAGTAACGTTATAGGCAGGGCTCGTTTCATTCCGGATACACGCAGCAAAAGTATTCTTGTGCTTGCGCCTCCGGAGTTTATGAGCAGTATAGACGAATTGATTAAAGCCCTTGATATACCGGGCAAGCAGGTGATGATAAAGGCGGTAATTGTGCAGGTTGACCACAGCAGTATGACATCGCTGGGTTTGCAGCTTAGCTCGGACCAATCCAAGTGGGCTACTCTGGATAATGAAAATGCGGTTACCGCTCTTTCCACGCTAAGCTATCTCGCAGAGCATGGTTCCGTAACTATTGCAACAGGAGCGAGCGTTACTACCTTGATTGATTTTTTGGTCAAAGAACTTGATGCCAAGATTCTTAATCAGCAGACGCTATGGACGAAAGACAACGCAGAGGCGGAATTCTTCAAGGGGCAAATAGTCGGGTTCCAGACAGAAGTGTCAATTTCTGAGGTTGGCGGCAGAGCCACCTCTGAGTATGAATACGAGCAGGTAGGTATGACATTAAAAGCTAGGCCCAGTATTACACCAGAAAAGAATGTGGATATGATTATAAGGGTGATTCTCTCACAACTGACCTCGGAAGAGATAAATAATCAGCGGGTCAGGACGGCGATGGATACGACAACCAATATGATAATTCAAGATGGCCAGACAATGATGCTCGGAGGTATTCTTTTCCAAGAGATCAGTACTGTCAAACGAAAGCTTCCGCTGATTAGTGATGCCCCCTTGATTGGTAATCTTTTCCGCCATAAAGAAGCTATTGCGGCCAACAGTGAAATGCTTATATTTATCACGCCCTATGTAATAGATGAGCCGGATAAAATGCTTCCTGAAACAAAAGAAGAAATAGAACGTCCGAAGAAAAAATTAGAAGAAATAAAGAAACAATTAGAAATGACTACCTGGGGCTGGAAGCAAAAAATCCAGGATTAAAAAGTGTGAAGTTCAGCAATCCTGCTTTTTGCGCTTTGAGCTTTTTGCTTTTGGAATTCTTTTTACAATTTTCAGTCGTTTTTATGTTTTTTTATCATTGTTGCAATAAAAGATTTTATATTTGCGTCCTTACCAAACAGACATTAAGAACATATGTAATAAACCGCTAATCCCGGAGTGAAATTATTTGAAATGTAACCTTTAACTTATATTGGAGGTAATTACTATGAAGAAGTCCTTAGTTTCAATCGTCGTTGTCCTGGTGATTCTGGCTACATCATGGACTGTATTTGGTCAGGAAGAAGCCAGACGGGGGCAACCTCGAGAAGGCAGAGACTGGAGGATGTTTCAAATGCTATCTCCTGAAGAAGCAGCCCAGATGAGAGAAAAATGGCAAAGTATGTCTGAGGAGGAAAGAGAAAAGTTCAGGGCCCAAATGCGCGAAAAATGGGAGAAGATTTCAGAGGAAGAAAAGGGAAAGCTCAATATCCGGATGCGTGAAAGATTTGGCTCCAGGCGTGAACAGCAACTCGAAGCCATCAAAGCAATTGAAGAGCAGCTTGGGAAGCTGAAAGCCCGCATAGAAGCGACGGCCTCCAACGAACAGAGACCATTTCAAGAGCTTTCTGATGAAGAAAGAACTAAGTTAAGAGAAAGTTTTTCGAAAGCGCGTGAAGGGCGACGTTCGGCGCTCAAAACGATTATGGCGCAAATAGCAATACTTCAAGGCAAAACGCCGCCGGCAGAAGATGAGGAATTAATCATAGTGAGCACAGGCAAGTTGAAGGCGATTCGAGAGCTGGCGCTGAAAGAAAAAGCCATGGAAACAGCCGGGCGTCTTGAAATGATTGGTAGAGGCCCAAGGGGCTTTGGAGGCTGGCATCGGGGACCAAGACCTGCTATGCCGGGTGCTCCGGGACCGCGTGGCCTACGCGGACCACGTGCCCTAAGTGGTCCTAATACTCCAGGTGGTCAAGAGGAAAAGAAAGCAGAGGTCGAAAATTGAGGAAGAGGTGAAAGAGTAACACCCAGAGTTGGCATTAAATAGTCTTGATGAAAAGTTTGATTATAGTAGCGGCATTTGAGTTGCTAATGACGAACTGCTCCAGTGGTTATCGGAGCAGTTCGCTTTAGCATAGGAAATATAAGAGAAGCTTGATAAGCTTTTGGCACTGGTCAGGCGTTAAAATTTCTCTTGTTTTTTATTTGCGTCCTTAATAAAATAATGTGATTACGTATTATCAAAAGTTAATTCCCAAGGCTGGGATTAGTTAAATTGTTACGCTTTAGCTATTTCAGGAGGTTAGTATTATGAAAAAGTTCCTAATTCTAATTGTTGGAATTGTAGTAGTTTCGACAGGGGTTTGGGCTGCGTTTGGACAGGCTTCAGGCGAGGACAGAAGGGGGGCTCTAAGGCAAAGATGGAATAATATGTCGGAGCAGGAGAAAGAACAGATTAGCGCTCAAATGCGTGAGAGATTTAGCTCCAGACGTGAGGAGCAGCTCAAAGCCATTAAAACGATTGAAGAGCAACTCGCGAAATTAAAAGAAAGCGCAGAAGGCATGAGTCGTGATCGCCGGTCCGAGTTTCGTGAAATGTCGCCCGAAGAAAAAATAAAATTTAGAGAGCAATGGACAAAAATGCGTAAAGAAAGGCAGGAAGCTATCAAAGCGATTATAGCACAAATGGCGATTCTACAAGGTCGAAGACAACCACCAGCAGAAAGTGAGGAACTGGTCATAGTAAGCACAAATGAACTTAAAGCAATTCAGGAGCTGGCGTTGAAAGAAAAAGCCACGGAAACAGCCGAGCGTCTCGAAGAATTTAACAAAGGCCGGCCGGATATTGGCGCCAGACAGTTCAGAGCGGAGAAAAGGCCTTCAACAACAAAAAGACAAGAGATGAGAGTTAAAGAAGTGAAAGCTGAAAAGAAAGCACCGCAGTTCACATTAAACAGCTTTGACGGAAAAACCGTGAGTCTTTCCGACTACAGGGGCAAAATTGTGGTGCTGGAGTGGTTCAATTTTGAGTGCCCATTTGTCAGATACCATTACGACACAGTATCTACGATGGTCGAACTTGCAAATAAATATAAGGACAAGAATGTTATCTGGCTCGCGATAAACAGCACGAGCCACATAACTCCACAGGCGAATAATGAGTTTGCTAAAAAGCATAAGCTGCCATATCCGATACTCGATGACAGAGATGGTAAGGTCGGCCGAGCATACGGCGCCAAAACAACACCCCATATCTTTATCATAGACGTCAAAGGTAATATCGCCTATGAGGGTGCCATTGATAATTCGCCTATGGGCAGAGTAAAAAAAGGTGTAATCAACTACGTTGATAAGACCCTCACGAAGCTTATCGGCGGTAAACCGGTAAGCATAGCGGAGAGTAAACCCTATGGTTGTTCTGTGAAGTATGCTGATTAATGGACCTGTTTTTGTATTAGGTGTAAAGTTTTAAGATTTGAAAATTTGGTTTGTTTTTTAGGCCTGCATTTTGTATGTAAATTCGAAATGCAGGCTTTTATTATTCTGTGGTTTTGTTTGATATTTGCCCCGTTAGAGGTGGCATCTCTAACGGGGTTTGCACAATATTTGTTCTTAGTCAGGAGTCAAAGAGTGGCTGTTTCTGTTTGGACTTCGGCGGAGGATAAATGACTTTGGAGTCGTTGGTGATAACGGCGCCTGATGTTAGCCTATGGGGAACTATTTTGTCCGATTCTATGATGTGCAACACTTCTACATCTTGTGCAAAAAGATAGTCGCTTAGAAGTCGGCGGTGACATTTCCAATAAAATTTTTCTGCACACATAATCGCTGTTTTTGCTTTCATAGTGACCGAAAGGAGTTTTTGTGCGGCTGTTCGGAACTGGACGGTTGACATATAGTCAGCGTAATTACGAAATCCTACACTTTTAAGGCCTATGTTTGGGGATTTGTTATTTTGGCCGTTGTGCCTTCGGCCTCCGAGGGCTTCGAGCCAAAGGTAATCGATGCGTTTCTCATTCAATAAGTTAGACAGAACTTCGCAGTTGAAATGGGGAAACTTTCGCGAACTGGGATAACGTCGTATGTCGGCTACTATCCGGATGCCGAATTCCATCAGGATAGACAAGAAGTCCTCAAACGAACGGTTGGAGTGGCCAATGGTGAAAATTTGCAGTGACTTTTTATTGCCGATTTTCATAAGAATTCTGCATTAGCCAGATTTATATTCAATCGCTGGTGACTTAACGAAGTATGTGAATGTTGCCCAATCGCACACAATTTAAGCCGGCTGCCCTTGCAGCA
Source organism: uncultured Pirellulales bacterium (assembly GCA_964440735.1). Taxonomy (GTDB): domain Bacteria; phylum Planctomycetota; class Phycisphaerae; order Sedimentisphaerales; family Anaerobacaceae; genus CAZBWE01. The sequence goes on along the minus strand of CAYTTK010000001.1, from coordinate 6,295 downwards.
TCAAGACAGGCCTGCGCCCGCTGCCAGGATGTAGCCGGCAAATCCGTCATAAGAAAATCACCATGAAAGCCGAGAAGGGCGTATGGAATATTTGGGTCCAGTTCGGCGATGAACGATGCTATGGCTTTTACCTCACGGTCGTCGATATAGCCCGGCACAAGAAGCGTGCTGGCGATAAGCGGCGGCGGCAGCGGCCTTTCCGGAATCCTTCGAGCAGCAGCAGCGAAGTTCTCCAAAGTGCGGCTATTGTCAACGCCGCAAAGCGCACAATGGATATTTTTATCCATAGCCTTCAAATCGAACTTTACGCAGCCACCGCTTTCCAGAGATAAATCCATCATCTTATCAAGCAGACGAGGATTCATAGAGCCATTTGTCTCCCAGCAAATACGCAGAATTCGATTTTTATTTTGACTGCGCGCCAGCTTTGAGGTCTCCAACGCATGAGGCAACTGGCACGTTGGGTCGCCGCCGAAAAAACAGATACAAGAGGTGCTTGGGGTTACGCTTTCCGCAAGTTCGGCAGCGGTGTGTGTCTGATTCGATAATGAGTGTTTTCGATAGTGCCAATTCTGGCAGAACAAGCAGTTAAATGTGCAGGCCTGATAAAATACCGCCAGGTTCACGTAGCCCTGTTCCGAGTTTGGCCGATACGCCCATTTGGGGTATCCGACACCACCTGCTGCACAGACCCAGTCAGCGACACAGTTGGTCGGCAGCGGGTCGTAATACCACGAGACCACAGCGGCCTCGGCAGTGCCACCTATCAAATTCCCATCTTTGTTCCTACGCACTCCACAATATCCGCGGTTATCAACTGGAATTTTGCATTTGTTTTGGCAGAGCTTACATTGAACACCGTCGCAGGCCGATGGAGGAGAGACAGGAAGACCAAATCTTTCTCTGCTTTGAGCGTGAATTTTTCCAATTTCCGTTAGGGACTGGCTGTCAGCCCTGCGAATGCATTGGCTGCAAAATGACAATACTTCGGCTATTTCTTCAGAGACCCTGCCGCATTTTCTGCATATAGCCATAATAAGCGACCTTGTTTAATTTTGTTCTTTTTTCAACAAAATGCGCTTGATTATCTAAAATTTTGATATGAACCGTAAAACAATTTTTAATCCGCAACGGACGGACCTATTTTCATTTTGTATGATGGGCTTTTGCAAAGAGGTAATCATTGATTGAGCAGTGATAAAGCTTCAATGTCATTTTTTACGCCCAGGTTTGTATTTTTATTTGAAGCTTTTGTGGTTTTATTGTTTCGGGAAAGAATATTTATCTTTTTGAAGGTCTTCGTCGGCTTGTTCTTTCGAAAGTAGTTCTTCGCCTTGGCCCGGCTTTTCTCGGAATCTCTTTGATTTTTAGTTTCCTTACTGCTGCTCTTTTTGCGGGTGGTTTTTGCGGTGTTATCTCTCCCATTAATGACAAGGCTTTATTGCATACATCTCTGACAGAACTATTCTGGTGTTGTAGCCCCTCCGTGAGAGTCTCTAAGGCCATTTTCTTCATTCTTCCGCGCATCTTTCTCAGGCCATATGCAGCTGCGTTTTTCGTCGCAGTAGGAGAATCGCCAAACAAAGACGCTTTTAGAATTTCCAAGCCGTCTTCCTGCATCCAGGACAAGTTGAAACCGGCCTGTCGCCTTATTGAGCCATTAGAGGAATATAATTGCTCCCGCAGTCTTTCGAGAAGATTTTTTGACCCTTCATTATCTTCCTGCTTTTCCCGGTTTGAACGTTTTTTTCTTTCTGCCTCCATGATACTTACCCGTTCAAATATTTAGAAGTACAAGCGAATTGACAATGGCGGTATGCAGAAAAACACTCCCTTATGTACCGCCTTTGGTGGGCTTTGAGCCCCACACTCTTGCCTCCTGCATTTACCTCCTTCGAAAAGCCAGACTCCTTTGGCTTATCGCAAAATCGTTGTTTGTTTCAACTTAGCCAAGAACCGCCCTTATCGAATAATCAAGGGCGTATATATCGGAGCGGGACAAAATAAAACAGGCACTGCTAAAACAAAATTACTTACGATAGTCAGGCGTCTAACATAACGCTCTGGGAGCAGAGGTCTTTATCAACTCAATATCTTAACCTATGCTCACCGCTCCATAAAGTTTTTAGCAGGGTATAATAGGGCTGTCAAATAATTTTTAAAAAAATTTATCTTTTCTTATGAGCAATCACCGCAAAATGGTCGGGTAGCAGGAACTGTCTATATCTAACGACCGATAATTGATGTATTTTGATTTAGCAAAGACCTTAACTATCTTATTAACAGCAATATAGGGCAATTCTGTTTTACAGGCGAAAGTTTGTCAAATTTTCGCTTTGCTGGCGTGCCGATTCCGTAAAAAATCTTTTTATCTTAACGGCATGCAAGTTCTGCCTACGATAGGAGCGTTCGAAAGAACTTCAAAAAGAAATGGAAAATTGTAGAACGAGAGATAATGATAGGCTGTGTTAAAACAGTGAAATGAATACTGTCCGCTACGGGTCTTAAAAAGAGGTTCATTCCTGGCCGGAAGGCCTATTTGCGTAAAAGAGTATCAGGCTAAAATGGGGCATTTGCGGAACTTAGGTAGCAAAAAATTTATACAAAATTATGAGAACAGAATTTGCAAATAGGAGTAAATACTATATAGTAATATTACTTAATAATTTTATAATAATAAAAATGGAAGAAGTCTATTTCGTTGGACGACGATGGGAATCTCATTTTGAAAGGGCTCAAAATGAAAAATATAGAAAAAGGACCTGCTCTTAAAAAGCACTGGAAATTTATCGTGTTGTTTTTGCCTTTCATAACCTGCTTTATGCCTGCTAACTGCTATTCTCTCGACCCCCCACCTATTACACCCAACGAAGAATTTTTCGCGCTGTATGACCCTCCATACATACCCGGGGATTGGCATTTAATCGTAGATGGCACCGTCGAACAACCTTTATCACTCAGCATGGAAGATCTGATGCAATATCAAGCCACAACTCAAATGTCAACTTTAGAGTGCTATTTTCCCGAAGGACCTTCGTTGCTCGTAGGCAACGCCAATTGGACTGGAGTTCCGTTACAGGCTATTATCCAGGAAGCTAATCCGTTAGCTGAGGCACAATCGATTATCTTCCATGCACTCGATGGCTACTCTATCGGCCCCTATAGCCTGGATGAGTTGTTAGAGAGGGATGATTATCTACTGGCATACGGTATGAATGGCCAGACACTTCCTCTTGAGCAGGGATATCCTCTAAAACTGGTTTTGCCGGGAATTGCCGGTTATGAAAATGTACGATGGTTGAAACAAATAGAAATTTCTACATCTCCACCGACTATAGACTTAAGTCATTATCCAATTCACGCCAGGATCTTCGAGCCAGAGCATGAAGGAATAATTGCCTTAGGAACGTACACAATTCGTGGGATGGTAAACGCAGGTGAGGCAATAGACATTACCAAAATAGACATAAGCTTAGACGGTGGTGCAACGTGGGAACCCGCCCAACTGCTTAACTATTTCGTCCCGAACGTGTGGAAACACTGGGAATTTTCCTGGGAGATTCCTCAGATTGGCCAGTACGAGATTTTTGCTAGCGCAGAAGACAGTATGGGCAATATACAAAATGAGACAGGTGAATTTGGATGGAGAGGGTTTTCTGTTGTTGTTACCGTGGACTATGATGATGATGATGATAGTGATGGGATAGCAAACTCAATAGACAACTGTCCAAATGATTATAATCCCTCCCAGATTGATTCGGACGGCGATGGAATGGGAAATGCCTGCGATGCGGATTGTCCAAATCTCGATGGTTTAAATCCCGTAAACTTTGTGGATTTTTCAATATTTGCAAATGACTGGTCGTTAAGTGAACAAGGGCTTCCGGGTGATCTTAATGTTGATGGGCATATAGATGTAAATGATTTGGCAATATTTGCAGATTATTGGTTGAGCCATTGCTATGAATATTAAATAGTGAAAGGCAACATATAATTATAGTATATTTTACCATAAGTTGGTAATGCAAAGCCCCGGCTAAAATACCCTATTAAAGAGAAGAAATTTTATGTGTATACAATAAATAAGTAGATATAATCGCTGCTGCTTCGAACGATAGATTAATAAAATGGAGGTTTTTATGTTAAAAATTAAAGGCAGGGGAGATAGATATCATCTGCAGCAAAAGCTCCGGGCTTTTGAGGCAAAGTGTCGTCAAGCAGGTCTTAAAATAACGCCACAGCGGATGGCAGTTTACAAAGCGCTGCTCGAAACAGACGAGCACCCTTCAGCGGAAATGGTATTTAACAAAGTCAGGCAGCAAATGCCCAATATATCGCTGGATACAGTAAATAGAACGTTACTTACTTTGGCTGAAATAGGGGCAGCTTTTATTGTTGAAGGTTCGGGTGATGCAAGGCGATTTGACGGCAATTTGGAAAACCATCAGCATTTTAAGTGTGTAAAATGCAAGAAAATCATTGATTTTCATCATAAGCCGTTTGACAATATATCCGTACCCAAAATCATTGGCGGAAGATTTAAAGTATTGAGAAAAACTATATATTTTGAGGGGATTTGTGATTTGTGCTCCGCGAGATGACAATCTTAACGGTTTTATGTGAAAGTCACATTGTATATTTTTCAAAAGAGGTAAAATGCAGATATCAAGGTCCAAAATTGCCGTAGTAGGGATTGGAAATGTGGGGAGCACCTTCGCCTTTTCTTTGATGATAAAGGCCATTGCCAGAGAAATAGTTCTTATTGATGTAGACCGGGGTCGCGCTGAAGGTGAATGTATGGATTTAAGTCACGGTGCCAGTTTTGTTCAGCCGGTGAATATATATTCTGCCGGATTCGAGGGCTGCGAAGGAGCTGATGTTGTTGTTATCACAGCGGGTGCTAAACAAAAACCCGGCCAGAGTAGAATAGATTTAGTTCAAAAAAATGTCGAAATCTTTAAGGACATCATACCTAAAATAGTAAAATTTGCTAAAGATTCAATATTATTGGTTGTTACAAATCCTATGGATATTCTCACGTATGTGACATTAAAGATATCAGGATATGATGAGAGAAAAGTAATCGGTTCAGGCACCGTTCTTGATACCTCGCGATTTCGGTATTTGATAAGCGAGCATTGCCGCCTGGACCCCAGAAACGTCCACGCTTATATTATTGGCGAGCATGGTGATACCGAGCTTGCTCTTTGGAGCCACGCCAATATAGGTGGAATGGTGTTGGCCAAGTATTGTCCGGTTTGTGATAGTCATTGTGATTATAAGAGAGAGCTGGGTAAAATTTTTGAGCAGGTAAGAGACGCAGCTTACAGAATTATAGAAGTAAAAGGCGCCACTTATTATGCTATTGGCCTGGCGCTGGTGAAGATTGTCGAAGCTATATTAAGAGATGAGAATTCTGTGCTGCCTGTCTCAACCCTTATCAATGATTATTACGGCATAGAAGATGTATGCTTAAGCACACCCTGTATGGTCAACAGAAACGGCGTGGAGAAAATCTTAAAGCTTGAGCTTTCGGCGCTTGAGCAAAAGCAGCTACGACATTCGGCAAAGACATTAAAGGATATAATAAAGAAAATAAAGCTGTAATATTTCTATGAATTGTGAGAAGATTGTGATTATCGCAAATCGCAAAAGGAGGCTTATAAATGAATCTAAAAGGCACACAAACAGAAAAGAGCTTGTTGACGGCGTTTGCTGGCGAGTCTCAGGCGAGAAATCGTTATGCTTATTTTGCCAGCCAGGCAAGAAAAGAGGGTTATGAGCAAATAGCAGCCATTTTCGAAGAGACCGCCAATCAGGAAAAAGAGCATGCCAAGCGCGAGTTCAAATTTCTTCAAGGTGGCGAGGTGGAAATCGCTGCGGCGTTTCCCGCTGGTGTTATTGGCAATACTCTCGAGAACTTGAAAGCAGCCGCAGCAGGTGAGAACTATGAAACTACTGATATGTATCCGGGCTTTGCGAAGGTCGCCGAAAAAGAAGGATTTACGGAAATAGCAGATGTATTTAGGAACATAGCTGTTGCTGAAGCTCGCCACAGAGACCGTTACCTCGCTCTGGCAAAGAATATTGCTGAAGGAAAAGTCTTTAAGCGAGAAAAACCCATCCGCTGGGTCTGCAGGAACTGCGGTTATGTCCACGAAGGAAAAGAAGCACCCGATGTTTGCCCATCATGCGCACATCCGCAGGCGCATTTTGAACTGGAAGCTACTAACTATTAAATATGCTCTGTTGAAAAGCTTAAAGGATTTTGAATAAGCAGGCCGAATTATGATGT